>NZ_CP041046.1:3982500-4350000 GCF_006385595.1 Luteibacter pinisoli | reverse complement strand
GTAGACGAAAGGGTGCATGGCATGAAATTGAGTAAGGCGGGGCACGTGAAACCCTGTCTGAACATGGGGGGACCATCCTCCAAGGCTAAATACTCCTGACTGACCGATAGCGAACTAGTACCGTGAGGGAAAGGCGAAAAGAACCCCGGAGAGGGGAGTGAAATAGACCCTGAAACCGTATACGTACAAGCAGTGGAAGCCCGCAAGGGTGACTGCGTACCTTTTGTATAATGGGTCAGCGACTTACTGTCAGTGGCAAGCTTAACCGTATAGGGGAGGCGAAGGGAAACCGAGTCTGAATAGGGCGAATAGTCTCTGGCAGTAGACCCGAAACCGAGTGATCTATCCTTGACCAGGTTGAAGGTGCGGTAACACGCACTGGAGGACCGAACCCACATCTGTTGCAATAGATGGGGATGAGTTGAGGATCGGAGTGAAAGGCTAAACAAACTCGGAGATAGCTGGTTCTCCTCGAAAGCTATTTAGGTAGCGCCTCGTGCGAACACTGTTGGGGGTAGAGCACTGTTATGGCTAGGGGGTCATTGAGACTTACCAAACCATGGCAAACTCCGAATACCAACACGTGATACACGGGAGACACACGGCGGGTGCTAACGTCCGTCGTGAAAAGGGAAACAACCCAGACCCGCAGCTAAGGTCCCAAAGTCATAGCTAAGTGGAAAACGATGTGGAAAGGCATAGACAGCCAGGAGGTTGGCTTAGAAGCAGCCACCCTTTAAAGAAAGCGTAATAGCTCACTGGTCGAGTCGGTCTGCGCGGAAGATTTAACGGGGCTAAGCTATGCACCGAAGCTCGGGGTGTACAGATTTTGATCTGTACGCGGTAGAGGAGCGTTCCGTAGGCCTGTGAAGGTGGATTGTAAAGTCTGCTGGAGGTATCGGAAGTGCGAATGCTGACATGAGTAACGATAAGGGGGGTGAAAAGCCTCCCCGCCGAAAGCCCAAGGTTTCCTCGCGCAACGTTCATCGGCGCAGGGTGAGTCGGCCCCTAAGGCGAGGCAGAAATGCGTAGTCGATGGGAAGCAGGTTAATATTCCTGCACTTTTCTACAGTGCGATGTGGGGACGGAGAAGGTTAGGTCTACCAGGCGTTGGTTGTCCTGGGGAAAGGCGGTAGGCATGATTCTTAGGCAAATCCGGGAATCTCTATGCCGAGCACCGAGACGAGTCCTATGAGGACGAAGTGACTGACACCACGCTTCCAGGAAAAGCCACTAAGCTTCAGCTGTAGAAAAACCGTACCGTAAACCGACACTGGTAGGCAGGGTGAGAATCCCAAGGCGCTTGAGAGAACTCGGGTGAAGGAACTAGGCAAAATGGCACCGTAACTTCGGGAGAAGGTGCGCCTCTTGGTGTGGTCACGTGCGTGACTGAGCATCGAGGGGTCGCAGTAACCTGGCCGCTGCGACTGTTTATCAAAAACACAGCACTCTGCAAACACGAAAGTGGACGTATAGGGTGTGACGCCTGCCCGGTGCTGGAAGGTTAATTGATGGGGTCAGCCGCAAGGCGAAGCTCTTGATCGAAGCCCCAGTAAACGGCGGCCGTAACTATAACGGTCCTAAGGTAGCGAAATTCCTTGTCGGGTAAGTTCCGACCTGCACGAATGGCGTAACGACAGCGGCGCTGTCTCCACCCGAGACTCAGTGAAATTGAAATCGCTGTGAAGATGCAGCGTTCCCGCGGCAAGACGGAAAGACCCCGTGAACCTTTACTATAGCTTTACACTGAACGTTGAGTTCTTCTGTGTAGGATAGGTGGGAGGCTATGAAACCAGGACGCTAGTTCTGGTGGAGCCATCCTTGAAATACCACCCTGAAGTGCTTGACGTTCTAACCTAGGTCCGTAATCCGGATCGGGGACCGTGTATGGTGGGTAGTTTGACTGGGGCGGTCTCCTCCCAAAGAGTAACGGAGGAGCACGAAGGTACGCTCAGCGCGGTCGGACATCGCGCACTGTGTGCAAAGGCATAAGCGTGCTTGACTGCGAGATCGACGGATCAAGCAGGTACGAAAGTAGGTCTTAGTGATCCGGTGGTTCTGTATGGAAGGGCCATCGCTCAACGGATAAAAGGTACTCCGGGGATAACAGGCTGATACCGCCCAAGAGTTCATATCGACGGCGGTGTTTGGCACCTCGATGTCGGCTCATCACATCCTGGGGCTGTAGCCGGTCCCAAGGGTATGGCTGTTCGCCATTTAAAGTGGTACGCGAGCTGGGTTCAGAACGTCGTGAGACAGTTCGGTCCCTATCTGTCGTGGGCGTTGGAGATTTGAGAGGGGCTGCTCCTAGTACGAGAGGACCGGAGTGGACGTTCCGCTGGTGTTCGGGTTGTCATGCCCATGGCATTGCCCGGTAGCTACGAACGGAAGCGATAACCGCTGAAAGCATCTAAGCGGGAAGCGCGCCTCAAGATGAGATCTCCCGAGAGCTAGACTCTCCTTAAGGCACCATCAAGACTAGGTGGTTGATAGGCACGGTGTGGAAGTGCAGCAATGCATTGAGCTTACGTGTACTAATGAGCCGTGAGGCTTGACCATATAACCCCAAGACGCTTCACCGTCTTAATCTCTTACTCGCTGTTCGACTAAAACCCGGACGCTTGTCACTCGTTTACACCCTCTGTGGAGCCGGCGCTCGAAAAGCGCTGCTCCCACCCCTTCCCTGGCGGCTATAGCGGCGTGGTCCCACCTGATCCCATCCCGAACTCAGAAGTGAAACGCGCATGCGCCGATGGTAGTGTGGCTCAAGCCATGCAAGAGTAGGTCACCGCCAGGGGCCTTACACCCGGAAACCCGGTCTCATCTGAGACCGGGTTTTCTTTTGCCTGCGGTTTGGCGAAATCCTATTCGGCAAATCCACGCGCTCCTACAATGCGCGGCCTTCAGCTAATCTAGGCCTATGTATCTACAGACCTTTGGGCTGCGCGAGCCTCCATTTGCCGAGGCGCCGGAACCGCGATTTGCGTGCCTGTTTGCACGCGAACGCGAGATCCTCGCGCACGTCGAATACGAGCTCGGTGCCAGCGATCACAGCACGACCTTGATCACCGGCGAAGCCGGGATCGGCAAGACGCTGCTGTGCATGCTCATCGAAGCCGACGCACCCCAGCACGGCGTGCGCGCCGTGCGCCACGGCAAGGGCGATTACGCCCTCGAAACGGTGGCCTGGTTGCGTTCGATGTATGCCGGCTTCGGACTGCCGCTGCCGCTCAGCGCGGAAGCCAATACGGCGGACCATCTGGTCGACGGGCTGGCCGCGGGCCTTGGGCGCCTGGCCCATCACGTTAGCCACCGCTTCCTGCTTATCCTCGATGATGCCGAGCAGCTGGGTAACGACGACCTCGCGCTGATCGAGCGCCTCTACGTCGCGTCCGACAAAGCCGGTGCGCCCTTCCACATCGTGCTCGCCGGATTACCGGCCTTGCGCGAACGACTGACGGGCCCGGGCCCGGGCTCGCCCTCGCTGGGTGCGCATGTCCGCAGCCGCTTGCCGCTAAATCCGCTCAACGCCGACGAAAGTGAGCGCTACGTGCGCCATCGCCTCCACGTGGCCGGCACGGCGCAGATGCCCTTCAGCCGGCTCGGATTGCGTTCCCTGCGCGACGACGGCAAGGGCAATCCCAAGCGCCTGAATGCGCTGGCCCACCGCGCCCTCGAGCGTGCGGCGGAGCGAGGCGAACAGAACATCGGTGAGCGCGCGCTGGGCTTCGTCGCCCGCGAAGTGCTGCCACAGTACGCCCGTTACTGGCTGCGCCGTTACCGGAAGCCGATCCTCGCGATTGGCGCCATGCTGGCCGTGTTCTTCGTCGGTGGGTTCGCCGTGTGGGTGCTTACCGGCCACAGCCCGTCGCGGCCAAAGAGTTTCGTGGCGGTCACGCCCGAGCAGGCGCTGGCGAAACTGCAGGACGCCCTGCCACCACCGGAGACCGGCCAGGTTCGCGTCTGGGGTGAGCTGATGGCGCGATGGCAGGTGACGTCCAAGGAGACCACGGTCGCCAACGCCATCAACTGCGACGCGCTGATCTTCCCCGGCTTTGCCTGCGTGAGCGGTCGCGGTTCCCTCGACCAGCTGCGCCGGTTTGATCGCCCGCTGGTGCTCGAGCTGGACGACGCCCACGCACACCAGCAGGTGCTGCTCGTCGGCGCCGGCGACGAGGCCGTGCGTCTTTACCTCGGCGGCAAGTACGTCGAGCTGACCCGCGATGCGTTCGACCGCGTCTGGAAGGGCCGGTTCTATGCCGTCTTCCGCGTGGACCCGGCGATGCCCAACAAGCTGTCCCGCGGTGCTACCGGCGACGGCATGCACTGGCTGGCGTCGCATCTGGCACCTGCCGGCACCAAACTGCCCGACACGGTCGCGTTCGACGCGGGCATGGAGACGCGGGTGCGCAACCTGCAGCAGCGCTTTGGCATCGCCGCCGACGGCGTGGTCGGGCCGGAAACCATGTTCGCGCTGTCGTCGCTGGAAGCCGACGGCCCGCACCTCGCGCGCGGCGTACCCTGAGCATGTTTGTCCATGTGGATACGCGCCGCCGGTCGCGGCTGTGCTGGGCCACGATGCTTATCGTCGTCGTGTGCGTCGTCAGCTTCGTGGGCCTCGCGCTGGCCGGCCGCACCGAGCGCATGGCCATCATGCTTCACTGGGGCACGGTACCGGCCCACCTCTTCGGTACCGGCCTGCCGCTGTGGCAGCAGGTGAGCGACCCGGCCCTGCTGCGTCTGTTCACGGCGATCTTTATCCACGGCGGCTGGCTGCACCTGCTGAGCAACCTGCTGTTCCTGGTGATCTTCAGCCTGCCGGCGGAACGTAGCCTGGGCTCGCCGCGCTTCCTCCTGCTGTTCCTGCTCGGCGGCGTCGTGGCCAACCTGATCGGCGCGATTTCGCTTACCGGCGCATTGGTCGCGATCATCGGCTGCAGCGGCGCGGTGTCCGCGGTGGTCGGCGCCTACGTCACGCTGTTCCCGCGCGCGCGCCTGGGGCTGGTCGTGCCGCTCGGCCTGTACCTGGAATTCGTCCGCGTGCCGGCGTTCCTGCTCATCGGCATCTGGGCCCTGGTGCAGCTGCTCTTTAGCTACGCCGGCGCGAGCTACGGCGCCGTCGTGTGGTGGACCCACATCGGCGGCTTTCTGTTCGGCATCGTGTTCGCGTTTTTCTCGCGCGGCGCCATCGTGCGTCGCCTACGCGGCTGAGGTCTGCCGCGTCACGCCCAGGTGCGTGCGCACGAAGTTCCGCAGCAGGCCCGTCGCGTGCGGCGTCGCAACCACCGCCGCGAGCAGGTCGGCGGGCGGCGTGCCCTCACTGGCAAGCACGTCGTGCTTGCGGCGAATGTAGGCGCGCATCACTTCCGCGGAAAACTCCGGATGGAACTGCGTGCTGATCGCATGCTCGCCATAGCGGACGAGATGGTGCGGATCGCGCGCGGAGCTGGCCAGGGATACCGCGCCACGGGGCAATTCGAGCACGCTTTGTTCGTGCGTCGCGTGGGCATGGAACGTGGTCGGCAAGGCCTTGCCCAGCGCATCCGTCGCCGCGGTCGACGCATGCGTCGTGAGGGCCACGGTACCCATCTCGCGGCCGCCGGGCAGGTAATCCACCCGCCCGCCGAGGGCGTGGGACATCAGCTGGTGGCCGTAGCAGACGCCAAGCATCGGCAGATCCGCATCCATGGCATTGCGGATCCATCCCGCGGTGCGCTCGCTCCACGGCAGGCGCTCGGTCACCATCGACGCGGAGCCGGTAAGGATCACGCCAGAGACTTCCTCCGGATCCGGCAGCGCGTCGCCATGCTCGACGTCGACCACGCGCAGGCGAGGCAAACGCAGGCGCAGGCCCAGCTGGAACCAGCGCGGGAAATCGCCATGGCGTGCGCTGATGACGTCAGGCGCGCGGCCGGTGCGGACAATAAGAACAGGCTTCATGGGTCAGACGACGTCATCGATATCGGTGGGCGGCAGGACGTTGAGTACCTCGCGCACCGTGGTGAGGCCCGCGGCCACCTGGGCCGCGGCGGAAATGCGTAGCGGCTTCATGCCTTCGCGAAGCGCCACGTCGTTGAATTTTGCCAGGTCCAGCTGTGCCGTGATCTGCGAGCGCAGGCGTGGCGACAGCGGCATCATCTCGTACACACCGGTACGGCCGAGGAAGCCTGTTTTACGGCATTCCAGGCAGCCCACCGCCTTGAATACGCGCTCGGGCAATGGGACATCCCAGCCGTGCGTCAGCACGCGCCATTCGTCCGCGTCCTGGGTGGTCGCCTCCTTGCAATGCGGGCACAGCGTGCGCACGAGGCGCTGCGCGACCACGCCGGCCAGGGTGGACTGGATCAGGTAATGCGGCACGCCGAGGTCGAGCAGGCGGGTCACCGCGCTGGGCGAATCGTTGGTATGCAGCGTGGACAGCACCATGTGTCCGGTCAGCGAGGCCTGCACCGCCATCTGCGCGGTTTCCAGGTCGCGCACCTCGCCCACCATGATGATGTCCGGATCCTGGCGGAGCAGGGTGCGCACGCCGGCGGCGAAGTCCAGGTCGATCGCCGGCTGCACCTGCATCTGGTTCAGTTCCGGCGAGACCATTTCAATCGGGTCTTCCACCGTGCACACGTTGATCTCCGGGCGCGCCAGGTGCTTCAGCGTGGAGTACAGCGTGGTGGTCTTACCCGAACCGGTGGGGCCGGTGACCAGCACGATGCCGTGCGGGCGCTCCACCATCGAGCGCCAGATGCGATCTTCTTCCGGTGCGAAACCCAGCTGGCTGAAATCCTTCATCACCAGGTCGGGATCGAAAATACGCATCACCACTTTCTCGCCGAACGCGGTGGGCATGGTCGAGATACGCAGTTCGACTTCGCGGCCGCCGGATGAGCGGGTCTTGATGCGGCCATCCTGCGGACGGCGCTTCTCGGCCACGTCCATGCGCGCGAGGATCTTGATGCGCGAGGTCACCGCCGTCATCACCGGCGGCGGCAACTCGAACACCTTCTGCATCACGCCATCGATGCGGAAGCGCATCTGTCCGGCATCGCGGCGCGGCTCCAGATGGATATCCGACGCACGCTGCTCGAACGCGTACTGCAGCAGCCAGTCCACGATGTGCACGACGTGGCGATCGTCGGCGCCGAGCTCGCCACCCTTGCCCAGTTCGAGCAGCTGCTCGAAGTTGATGATCTTTGCCGACGTCGCGTCCTGGCCCTTCGCGTCCTGGGCCAGCTGGATGGAGCGCTGCACGCCGTAGAACTCAAGCAGGAAACGGTTGATGTCGAGCGGGCTGGACACCACCCGGCGGATGTCCTTGCGCAGCATGTGGCCGAGATCCTGCGCCCATCCGGCGTCGAAGGGTTCGGCGCTGGCGAAGGTCACCTCCGAGGGGGACACCGCGACCGGCAGGATGCGATGGCGTTGCGCATAGGCGCTGCTCACCACCTGGGTGACCTGGGCCACGTTGACCTTCATCGGGTCGATCTTCAGGTAGGGCAGCTGCGCCTTCCCGGCCAGCCACTCCACGAGCATCTCAAGGCTGATCGGCCGGCCCGGTTCGCGGCGGTTTTCCAGCTTGCTGTTGGCGATGAGCACCAGCGGGTGCAGCTCGATGGCGCTCTTGCCGGCGCGCGACCCGCCGCGGATGCCCTTGGCATCATCGCCGGTGAGATAACCGTCCACCACCAGGGAGGCCAGGACCTCTTCCAGCTCGAGCCGGCCGCGACGGCCCAGCACGGCGGCGTGTTGCGGATTGACTGCCATGTGCTCCAACCCTGTAAATAGGCTACGCCGCTATACTAGCCCGCTTTCTCAAGGACCCGGGAACCATGTCCGCGCCCACCTTCCAAGACGTGATCCAGACCCTGAACCGCTACTGGGCGGAGCAGGGCTGCGTGCTCATGCAGCCGCTCGACACCGAGGTCGGCGCGGGTACGTTCCACCCGGCCACCTTCCTGCGCTCGCTCGGACCGGAGCCGTGGGCTGCCGCTTACGTGCAGCCGTGCCGCCGGCCGACGGATGGTCGCTATGGCGACAACCCGAACCGCCTGCAGCATTACTACCAGTATCAGGTCGTTCTCAAACCCAACCCGGACAACATCCTGGAGCTGTACATCGGCTCCCTGAAGGCGTTGGGTATCGATCCGCTGGTCCACGACCTGCGCTTCGTCGAGGACAACTGGGAATCGCCGACCCTTGGCGCCTGGGGCCTTGGCTGGGAAGTGTGGCTGAACGGCATGGAAGTCACCCAGTTCACCTACTTCCAGCAGGCCGGCGGCCTTGAGTGCCGCCCGGTCACCGGGGAAATCACCTATGGCCTCGAGCGCCTGGTGATGTACCTGCAGAACGTCGACAGCATCTACGACATCGTCTGGACGCATGCCCCGCACGGCGTGGTTACCTATGGCGATGTGTTCCACCAGAACGAGGTGGAGCAGAGCACCTACAACTTCGAATACGCCAACGTGCCCGAACTGCTGCACTGGTTCGATGTGTGCGAGGGCGAGGCCGGCAAGCTCATCGCCGCCGGCCTGCCGTTGCCCGCGTACGAGCAGGTCTGCAAGGCCAGCCACGCGTTCAACCTGCTCGACGCCCGCCGCGCCATCAGCGTGACCGAGCGCCAGCGCTACATCCTGCGTGTGCGCACCCTGGCCCGCAGCGTGGCCGAGGCGTATGTCGCGCAGCGCGAGAAACTGGGCTTCCCCGGCCTGAAGAACGACAAGGAGGCCGTCCATGGCCGATAAGCGCCTGCCGCTCGTCATCGAGCTCGGCACCGAAGAACTGCCGCCCAAGGCCCTCGACGACCTGGCCGGCGCGTTCGCGCGCGGCGTGGTCGAGGGCCTGGAGAAGCGTGGCGTGGCCGGCGACTACGCCGAGGCGAAAACCTACGCGTCGCCGCGCCGCCTCGCCGTGTACATCCCCGGCGTGGCCGTGGCCCAGCCGGAACAGAACGTGGAGCGCCGCGGCCCGGCCGTGAACGCCAGCATTGGCGCCGACGGCGAGCCGTCGAAAGCCCTGGTGGGTTTCGCGCAGTCCTGCGGCGTCGACGTCTCGGCGCTAGAGAAGCTGGAGACCGACAAGGGCGCCTGGTTCGTCTTCCGCGCCGTGAAGGCCGGCCAGCCGACGGCCGCGTTGCTGCAGGAGATCGTCACCGAGGCCCTGAAGGCGCTGCCGATTCCCAAGGCCATGCGCTGGGGCAGCCGTGAAGAATCGTTCGTGCGCCCGGCGCACACGCTGCTCATGCTGCACGGCTCGGATATCGTCGATGGCGAAGTGCTCGGCCTGAAGAGCGGCCGCCAGAGCCTCGGCCACCGCTTCCACCATCCGCACCCGATCCACGTGGCCAGCGCCGATGCGTGGCTGGACGCCCTGCGCCATGCGCATGTGCTGGCCGATCCGGCCGAGCGCCGCGAGCGGGTCCGCAGCGAAGTGGCCCGCGTGGCCACGGGCGGTACGCCCCGCCTGTCGGACGACCTGCTCAACGAGATCGCCAACCTCACCGAATGGCCCGTGGGCATCGCCTGCACCTTCGAGCGCGCCTTCCTCGACGTGCCGCCGGAAGCCCTGGTCACCACCATGGAGACGAACCAGAAGTTCGTGCCCGTGTTCGGTGCCAATGGCGAGCTGACCGAGCACTTCATCGGCGTGGCCAACATCGAAAGCCGCGACCCGGCCGAAATCCGCAAGGGTTATGAGCGCGTCATCCGCCCGCGCTTCGCCGACGCCAAGTTCTTCTGGGATGCCGACCTGAAGGAGCCGCTGGCGAGCTTCCAGGAAGGCCTGAAGAACGTCACCTACCAGCAGTCGCTGGGCAGCCTGTGGGACAAGACCGTGCGCGTGGCCGAGCTGGCCCGCGTCGTGGCCAACCGCGTGGGCGTGGATGCCGGCAAGGCCACCCACGCCGCGGCGCTGGCCAAGTGCGACCTGCTGACCCGCATGGTGGGTGAGTTCCCCGAGCTGCAGGGCGTGATGGGCCGCTACTACGCCACCCGCCAGGGCATCGACGCCGACGTGGCCGACGCGCTGGACAGCTTCTACCAGCCGCGTTTCGGCGGCGACGCCATCGCGGCCGGCAAGGTCGGCCAGGTGGTGGCGGTGGCCGAACGCCTGGACACGCTGGCGGGCATCTTCGCCGTGGGCATGAAGCCCAGCGGCAACAAGGATCCGTTCGCCCTGCGCCGTGCGGCGCTGGGCCTGGCCCGTACCCTGATCGAGGGTGGCATCGACATCGACCTGCGCGCCGCGCTGACCGAAGCCTTCGAGATGGTGCCCGAGGCCGCGTTCGTGGCCGGCGTGAAGCCGGGCAAGGACGGCACCGTGCCCACCGTCGACATCGGCGCGCGCCGGCGTGAACTCGGCGACGAAGTGCATGCGTTCGTGCTTGATCGCCTGCGCGGTTACTACACGGAGCAGGGCTTCAGCGTCGACCAGTTCGAGTCGGTGCTCGCCGTCTCGCCGGCCACCCTGCCGGATTTCGACCGCCGCCTGCGTGCGGTGAGCGAATTCGCCCGTCGCAGCGAGGCCGCGAGCCTGGCGGCCGCGAACAAGCGCGTGGCGAACATCCTGCGCAAGCAGGCCGAGGACGCCAACGCCGCGCCGATTCCGGCGGACGTGGATCCGGCCTATTTCGAGTTCGATGCCGAGCGCGAGCTGCATGCCGCACTCGGTGAGGCACGGGCCGATACGCGCGGCCTGCTGGCGCATGCCGACTACACCGGCACGCTCGCTCGCCTGGCGGTGCTGCAGGCGCCGGTGGATCGCTTCTTCGACGACGTCCTGGTGAACGCCGAGGACCCGGCCGTACGCGGCAACCGCCTGGCCCTGCTGGCCCAGCTGAAGTCGGCGTTCGGCGCGATCGCCGACATCTCACGCCTCTAAGCCCTTGCCACCCCGGCCGGTTCGCCGGCCGGGTGCTGCTATCAGGCTGCCGCGGCGCCCGGTTCGTCGGTGATGCGTGACATGACCGTCCGGCGGAAGGCGATCACGCGGTCCGCGTAGTCGCCATCGGACGAACGGCCCAGGATCGCGTACATCTCGGCGACCAGGTCGGCGTGGCGCACCGGCGAGAACCGGCTGCCTGCCATCTCGATATCCGACTGCAGCAGCTTCATCGCCGCCGCCAGGCGTGACGGATCCAGCTTGGCCGGCGCCGCCTGGACGTCAAGGTGGTCGTCGTGGCCGCGAATCGTTTCCGACCGCTCCGCACGGCCGCCGATATCGTCGGTGGTGCCGTCCAGCACCATCGGGCCTTCGCCCGCGGCCAGCCACACCAGCGAAATGCCCAGCGTCTTCGCCATCGTGACGCAGCGGCCACGCGACGGGTCGGTGTTGCCATCCCGCCAGCTGCGCACCACGCCTTCAGAGAAGCCGCAACGGCGGGCGATATCGCTCACGCTGCCATTGAGCTTGATCACCTGGCGAACCCGGCTGGCGAAGGAGGAGGCGGGCACGTCGCTACCGGCGCGCCCCGTCTCGAAGCCGCCACCGGCCGCTTCGGCCCGGATGGATCCCCTCGAATTGTCGTTCATGCCCATGAAACCTCTTGTTTTTGAATTAGCCGCCCCCCGGCGTCTCCAGCGAAAAAACGCGCGAGCGCCGTTACGGTGTACACGGAAATACCTTCGACGGCCTTTCGATTGAGAATTTTCGTAGGACTGTTCAGGGCCGCCCAAAGTGGCTTGCACCAAGGCCTGGACCGCTTTTCCTCGTAAGAAAATTTCCTAGTTCGTGTTTTTTTCCCGTGCCGGAAGTCATGTCTTACGCCGTTCCAACCCATTGATGTATCAGATGAAACATTCTTCATCTTCCGTTTAGGCGCACGGCCGGGGCGTATGGCGCCCGTCATTTAGCCGTTAGTTTCCCGTTGTGAATCGCAAAATGCTGCGGTATATGTGCGTGGCAGCGCGGGTGAGGGATCCGCGTCGCAGGGGAATAACCACGTCGTTAACGCACCTGGCCATGAGGCCGGGCTAGGGAAATGCGCGCCTTTTTTGGGCCGCACGACATATCGGCATCACTTGGGGAGAGATTGATGAACGTTAAGCATTACGGTCGCCAGCAGCTTCGCCGCAGCGCGCTTGCTGTCGGCCTTGGCCTGTGCCTGGCCGGGGGAGCGGCCCACGCGCAGTCCAATACCACCGGTGGCATCTTCGGCTCGGTCGAAAACCAGCAGGGCACCACCGTCACGATCAGCAGCCCGTCCACGGGCTTCACGCGTTCCGTGCCCGTCGAAAAAGACGGCCGTTACCGCGTCACCTCGCTGCCCCCGGGCAACTACACGGTGACCCTGGAAAACAACGGCGCCGCGGTGAGCTCGCGTGACAACGTGGTCGTCACCATTTCGAACAACACCTCGGTCCCGTTCGGCGCTGCCGCGTCCGCGACGCAGGCCAGCACGCTGGAAGGCGTGTCGGTGACCGCGACGGCGCTGCCGTCGATCGACGTCTCCTCGGTGGATACGCGCACCGTGCTCACGGCCGAGCAGCTCAACAAGCTGCCGATCACCCGTGACGTGCTGGCTGCCGCGCTGCTGGCCCCGGGCGTCATCGGCAACTCGTCGTACAAGGACGCCCTGGGCAACCCGGTGCCGAGCTTCGGCGGTTCGGCGTCCTCGGAAAACGCGTACTTCATCAACGGTTATGCGGTCACCAATCCGCTGACCTCCATCGGCCTCACCCAGCTGCCGTTCGACGCGATCGACCAGCAGCAGGTGCTTACCGGTGGTTACGGCGCTGAATTCGGCCGCTCCACCGGCGGCGTCATCAACATCGTGACCAAGCGCGGTACCAACGAGTGGCACGGTGGCGTCTACACCATCTGGGAACCGCAGGGCACGCGCGCCAGCCCGCGCAACTCGAGCTATCCGGATACCGGTTTCTACCCGGCCACCGACGGCACGCTTTACCAGTACCAGAAGCGCAACAACTACTGGCGCTCCACGGTCGGCGCGTACGCCAGCGGCCCGCTGATCAAGGACACCCTGTTCTTCTACGTCGATGCGGAAATGAACCGCCGCGAAGGTGAAGGCATCGCCACCAGCACCACCGCGGGTGCGATCACCTCGGCCAGCGTCGGCCGCAACGGCTGGAACGAATACAAGTACAAGATCCCCCGCTGGTTGGCGAAGATCGACTGGAACATCACCGACGACCATCACCTCGAGCTGACCGGCGTCTCCGACAAGACCGAGTACGACTCGAAGACCTACGGCTTCAGCTACGCTGACCTGGCCCATGGCGATACGCAGAACGGCGGCGTGTACCAGAAGGACGGCGGTGACCTGTACGTCGGCAAGTACACCGGCTACATCACCGATGCACTGACGGTGTCGGCCCTGTACGGCCAGCAGCGCCTCGACCACGTGCAGTCGCCGTTCGGCTATGACCCGAACTGCCCGCTCGTCGTGATCTCCACGGCCGCCTCGCGCGCCCCGGGCATCAACTACGGCAGCTGCCAGACCACCTCGACCGCCGTGCGCGTGCCGGGTGCGGAAGACAAGACCGACGGCTGGCGCTTCGACGTCGAGTACCGCCTGGGCGACCACGACATCCGTGCGGGTGCCGATCGCCAGGAAGCCAAGTCCTTCACCGGTACCTCGCTGCCGGGTGGCTTCAGCTGGACGTACAGCCAGCAGAACGATCCCGCCGGTGCGATCGATGCCGGCCATGGCGTGGGTTCGCCGGCGGCCGCCGGTGGCCTGGGCAACCAGGGTTACTACGTGATCAAGTCCTACACCACCACCTCGGCGAAGGTGAAGACGGTGCAGGAATCGCAGTACCTCGAAGACCACTGGCAGGCGTCCGACCGCTGGATGATCTACGCCGGCCTGCGCAACGAGCAGTTCAAGAACTACAACGGCGCCAACCAGGTGTATGCGAAGCAGCGCCACCAGCTCGCCCCGCGCCTGGGTGTGTCGTGGGACGTGTTCGGCGATTCCACCCTGAAGGTGTACGCCAACGCCGGCCGTTACCACCTGGCCATGCCGAACAACGTGGCCGTGCGCGCCGCGTCCGGCTCGCTCAACACGACCGAGTACTTCACCTACACGGGCGTGGATGCGAACGGTAACCCGACGGGCCTGGCGTCCGTGCCGGTGAACCAGGCGGCTGGCTACACCTGTAACGGTTCGAACGCCACCTCCGCCAACCTGGAGTGCGGTACCGCTCCGGATCCGCGTACGGTCGCCGCCAAGGGCCTGAAGTCGCATTACCAGGACGAGTACATCGCCGGCTTCGACCATGCGCTCTCGCCCAACTGGAACTGGGGTGCGAAGGCCACCTGGCGCCAGCTGCGCAGCGCGATCGACGATACCTGCACCCCGGCACTGGGCGGCGCCTGCTTCCTGTTCAACCCGGGTACGGGCAACACGTTCCTGCAGTTGCAGGATGACGGTTCGTTCGTTGAGCGCCACTACTCGAAGGACGAGCTGGGCCTGGGTAGCCTGAAGCGTAAGTACTACGCCCTGGACCTGTACCTGGAGCATCCGTTCGCCGACAAGTGGTACGGCCGCATCGACTACACGTGGTCGCGCAGCTACGGCAACACGGAAGGCCAGCTGGCCTCCGACCTGGATACCGGTAACGGTGGCCAGGCCGACGTCTCGGTGACCCAGGACTGGGATCTGCCGCAGCTGATGGTCGGTGCCAACGGCCGCCTGCCGAACGATCGCACGCACCAGATCAAGATGTTCGGCTACTACCAGCTCAGCGATGACCTGCGCTTCGGTATCAATGCCAACATCTCGTCGGGTCGCCCGAAGAACTGCACGAGCTTCTACCCGACCGCCGACCGCGGCCTGTACAACGGCTCGTTCTACTGGTTCTGCGGCCTGCCGGGCCAGCAGGGTTACGAGTTCTCGCCGCGCGGTTCGCACGGCTCGGCCCCGTGGACCTACCTCGTCAACCTCAACGCGGCCTATACCCCGTCGTGGTTCGATCGCCACCTCACCTTCCAGGTGGACGTGCTGAACGTGCTGAACAAGCAGCGCCCGACGACGTACAACTTCCGCTATGCATCGAGCCGGACCACGCCGAGCCCGCTGTACCTGCGTGAGCTGAACTACACCGACCCGCGCGTCGTCCGCTTCACCGCCCGCTACGACTTCTAAGTCCGGCGACGCGTCAAACAGCCTCGTTAAAACAAGAAAAGTCGCAGGCGGATACGGACATCCGGCCTGCGACACAGATGATGTCTCCCCAGATCGCCCTCGGTTTAGTCGCCGGGGGCTTTTTTTGCGCCTAGGAATATTTCCTACAAAAAGCAGGGTAAAAAAGCCTGCTTAGTCAGTTACTTGCTTCGTAAAAGCTTGATGCTTGTAGGAATTCTCCTACAGCTGAACAGGCTGCCGTGGAAATGACTGCTTAAGCGTTTAATTTTTGTGAAATTTCCATGTTGCGTGTAGGCGAAACCTTACGTATATGTGACTCCAGTCACGGATAGTGACGTGTTCGGGGGATGGCATCGCTTTACCGATGCCATTGTTTAAAGGGGATTTTCCACCACCGACTTTTTCGAACCTGGCGTAAGCCGGGTCGGGGTCGGCTTGCCGCGACACTCGTAATTCTTTGCGGTAAGTGTTTTTCACTTTGGGGAGAGTATTTGATGAAATCGCGTTCCTTCCGCACCGCCTCCTTCGGGCGTCGCACCGCGCTGGCCCTGGCGATCAGCCTGGGTACGGCCGCGCCGGGCGTCCTGCTTGCGCAGGCCACGAGCGGCACGATCTTTGGTACGGCTACCGCCGGCCAGACCGTCACCGCCACCAGTGACACGGGCGTCACCCGTACCGTCACCGTCGACAACTCCGGCCGCTACACCATCAGCCAGCTGCCGCTGGGCAACTACAAGGTGTCACTGAACCAGGGCTCCGCCGTCGTTGACTCGCGTTCCAACGTCAGCATCCGTGTCGGCGCCGGTACCGACGTGTCGTTTACCTCGGCCGCGAGCGCCAGCCAGGCCGCCAGCCTGGAAGGCGTCACCGTGTCGGCCAACTCGCTGCCGTCCATCGACGTCAGCGCCGTCGACTCGCGCACCGTGATCACCTCCGAACAGCTCTCGAAGCTGCCGCTGGCCCGTACCGCCGAAGCCATCGCGTTGCTGGCGCCGGGTGCCGTCGCAGGCAGCTCGTTCTTCGTTGGCCCCACCGGTAACGCGCTGGTCTCGATCGCCGGCAGCGCCGTCACCGAGAACGCGTACTACATCAACGGTTTCAACACGACCGATCCGCTCAGCGGCTTCGGTGGCATCACCCTGCCGTACGGCGCCATCGACCAGCAGGAAATCCTCGCCGGTGGTTACGGCGCGGCCTATGGTCGTTCGTCGGGCGGCGTGATCTCGCAGGTCGGTAAGCGCGGCACCAACGACTGGCACTTCGGTGCGCAGGTGCTGTGGGAGCCGAAGGGCACCAAGGCCGACCCGATCAACTACTACCGCCAGGTGGGTTCGCAGGCTGGCGCGCTGTATGACGACAACCGCAGCGACAAGACCTGGCGCACGACGTACTCCGCTTACGCCGGCGGCCCGCTGATCAAGGACACGCTGTACGTCTTCCTTGCCGCCGAACAGGAACGCCGCCAGGGTGACCAGATCACCAGCTCGGCCGCGCCGTTCGTCTACAAGCAGTCGTACCGTAACCCGAAGCTCTACGGCAAGATCGACTGGAACATCACCGACAGCAACATCCTCGAAGTCACCGGTGCGTCGAACAAGCAGGATTACGACGCGTCGATCTACGAGTACAGCTACGCTGACAAGACCCGTGGCGATTACGTGGGCAAGGACACGGCCGGTGCGCCGCTGAACAAGTCCGGTGCGGATCTCTACACCGCCAAGTTCACCAGCTACATCACCGACGACCTGACCCTGACGGCCCTGTACGGCAAGATGAAGGGCACGTACTACACCTCCACCGGTGGTGACCAGTCGCTGCCGTCGATCATCCAGGCCAACCAGCAGGACCCGCTCATCGCCAATGGCGTGACCAACGCCAACCCGGCCGCGACCACCGCTGACCCGCGCCACAAGTCGACCAACACCAACTTCCGCGTCGACCTCGGTTACCACATCGGCGACCACACCATCGTGGCAGGTATCGATAACCAGAAGGTGCTCGACAAGGACGACGGTGATTCCACCACGGGCCCGGGCTACGCCTGGGAATACTGGAAGACGGACGCCAACACGCCGATCATCGGTGACGTCCCGACCGACGCTGCCTACGTGGCGCCCCCGGGCGGCCGTGGCTACTACGTTGCCCGTTACGTCTACCGCACGGCGTCGTCGGTGCGTACCACGCAGCGCGCGCAGTACATCGAAGACACCTGGCAGGTGAATGACCGCTGGATGCTGAAGGTCGGCCTGCGCAATGACCAGTTCACCAACTACAACTCCGACGGCGTGCCGTACCTGCGCCTGACCACCCCGCAATGGGCCCCGCGCATCGGTGCCACCTGGGACGTCAACGGTGATTCCAGCCTGAAGATCTACGCCAACGCGGGCCGTTACTACCTCGCGCTGCCGGCGACCGTCGCGCTGCGTTCCGCCGGCGCCTCGCTCTACACCCGCGAGTACTTCAACTACACGGGCATCGACGGCAACGGCATCCCGCAGGGCCTGACCCCGATCTTCAGCAGCACGGGCGGCCCGATCTCGGCCAACAGCGAGTACGGCATCCCGCGCGACCCGAAGACGGCCGCCGCGACCGACATCAAGTCGGAATACCAGGATGAGTTCCTGCTCGGCTTCGATGCCGCGCTGACCGACAAGTGGACGTACGGCGCCAAGGCTACGGTGCGCAAGCTGCGCAACGCGATCGATGACGTCGGCGACAGCGGCGCCATCCTGCGCAAGATGGAGCGCTCGGGTATCGATCCGGACACCATCGGCGACATCCAGGGCAGCTACCTGTTCAACCCGGGCCGTGCCAACACGTTCCTGATCCCGAACACCAATGGCGGCTACTACAGCGTCGACATGAACAACCAGGACTTCGGGTTCCCGCACTCCAAGCGCAATTACTACGGCCTGGAGATGTACCTGGACCACGCGTGGGACGGCAAGTACCAGGTCCGCTTCGACTACGTCTATTCGAAGAGCTACGGCAACTCGGAAGGCCAGGTCCGTTCGGACATCCGCCAGGACAACGTCTCGGCGACGGTGGACTGGGATTACGCCGAAGTCATGCAGTACTCGAACGGCGAACTGGCTAACAGCCGCAAGCACAACTTCAAGGCTTACGGCTCCTACCAGCTGGCTTCGGAGTGGATGGTCTCGGGCAACATCAACATCGCTTCGGGCGCCCCGAAGAGCTGCCTGGGCCTCTATGGCCCGAACCAGACCAACCCGAACCTGGGTTATGGCTCGTACTACCACTGGTGCGATGGCCAGCCGTCGCCCCCGGGTGCCGCCGGCCACAACCCCTGGACGTACATCGTCACGGGCGCTGTCGAATATCGCCCGGAATGGGCCGACAAGAAGCTGGCCTTCAACGTCACGGTGTTCAACCTGCTGAACCAGCGCAAGGAAACGCAGGTTTATCCGATCCACGGCAGCACCCAGAGCCTGAACCCGCGTTACGACGTCCCGCTCTACCAGACGACGCCGCGCTACGCCCGTTTCGGCATCAGCTACGACTTCTAAGAAGTCGTCACGGGATAACAACAAAAAAGGCCGGCGGGGGTCTATCCACCCCCCGCCAGGCCGGCCCGGAGCAACTCCCCAGATCGCCTCTCGCCCTCCCCGGGCGGGGGGCGCTTTTTAGGAAGAAGCGCTTGGTCCAGAACAAAAATCCAGTCCCGTCCAGCAGTTGGTCGAGACTGGCGGCTCGCTCCCCGCGGCCCTGAAACGCCGACCCCGTGTAAATAATTTGTTGACACGGTGGTCTGGCTCCGCCTAGATTCGGGCTCGGCGAAGTCCGTGTGGTCGTCTCGTGGATGCGAGAAACCCACCCGGACAGCGTTGACGGGCTTGATGGGAGCAGGTCAAAAGGGGAGCGGTGCCACCACTCTGGGAGGAGTTGGAGCGCCTGCGATCCACCCCTAAAACATGCACCCCAAGGCCGAACCTTTTTTTCCGGCCATTGGTCGGTTTTGCATGTTTTCAGGCCCTTTTTGGGCCGATCTGGGGAGATTTGCACATGAGTTCTCGTAGCACTCTGCAGGCGTCAAGCCTGCGTCGTTCGTCGCTCGCGCTCGCGCTGGCGATCGGCATGGGCCTGACCGGTTCGGTCTACGCCCAGGCCACCACGGGTAGCATTTTCGGTACCGCGGAAGCCGGCGACACCGTTCAGATCGTCAGCGCCACTGGCGTGACCCGCGAAGCCGCCGTCGCCGCAAACGGCCGTTACACCTTCAACAACCTTCCGGTGGGCGCCTACACGGTGAACCTCATGAAGGGCGGCGCCACCGTCGACACCCGCAAGGACGTCGCGGTCACCGTGAGCAAGGGCTCGGACGTCTCGTTCGCCGCCGCTGCCGCCACGGCTGCCAACGCCTCGAACCTCGAAGGCGTGACCGTTGTTGGCACCGCGCTGCCGCCGATCGACGTTTCGTCGGTTGACTCGCGCACCGTCATCACCCAGTCCCAGCTCAAGCAGCTGCCGCTCGGCCGTTCGGCTGAAGCCATCGCGCTGCTGGCCCCGGGCGTTGCCCAGGGCGCCACCGGTTCCGGCTTCGCCAGCCCGACCGGCCAGTCGCTGGTCTCGTTCGGCGGTTCGTCGGTGACCGAGAACGCGTACTACATCAACGGCATGAACACCACGGATCCCATCTCGGGCTACGGTGGCATGACCCTCCCGTACGGCGCGATCGACCAGCAGGAAATCCTGACGGGCGGTTACGGCGCACAGTACGGCCGTTCGGACGGTGGCGTGATCAGCGTCGTCGGCCGTCGCGGTACCAACGATTTCCATTTCGGTGGCCAGATCCTGTGGACGCCCGAGTTCGCCAAGGCGGACCCGATCAATGCGAAGTACCCGGACAGCTCGTCGCGTGACGGCCAGGTGTACCGCTACCGCAACCTGAACAAGACCTGGGAAGCTGTCGCTTCGGCCTACGCCGGCGGCCCGCTGATCAAGGACACCCTGTTCGCGTTCGTCGCCGTGGAAGCCGCGAAGTCGAAGGGCGACAACGTCCAGACCGCTTCGCAGAACAAGAACTACGTGCAGACGTACAAAGATCCGAAGATGTACGCCAAGATCGATTGGAACATCACGGATAACAACATCCTTGAAGTGACCGGTGCGAGCGTCAAGCACGACTACACCGGCGATGTGTACGCCTTCGACAACACGACCCGTCAGAACGGCGACTTCATCGCTGCCGATACGGCTGCGCGCACGAAGCAGACGATGTGGGTGGCCAAGTACACCGGCTACATCACCGACAGCCTGACCGTTACCGCGCAGTACGGTAAGCAGGACACGAAGCTCTACACGCAGACCGGTACGACGGATCCGAACCTGATCCCGATCCTCGGCGCTGACCAGCAGAACCCGGCCTACACCGGCGGCTTCCCGCAGGGCATCACCAACGCGCAGAACCTGACGACCGTTCCTGACCCGACCCACGAGAGCAAGGTCACGAACTACCGTTTTGACCTGTCGTACGTCCTCGGCGATCACACGCTGTCGGCCGGTATCGACAACCAGAACACGCAGGACCTGAACGACGGCGAGTCGATCTACAACAACTCCGGCTACGAGTGGAGCTACGGTACGGTCGAAGAGGGTGGCGATATCGCCGGTGGCGCCGTGTCGTCGCCGGTCGGCACCCCGTACTACGTCTCCAAGTACCGCCAGCAGACCGCCGCTTCGGTGCGCGTCCGCCAGCGTGCGCAGTACATCCAGGACCAGTGGCAGGTGACGGATACCGTCAAGCTGTCGCTCGGCCTGCGTAACGACCAGTTCACCAACTACAACGGCAGCAACGAAGCCTATATCACCCAGACCAAGCCGCAGTGGGCCCCGCGCCTCGGCGGTAGCTGGGACGTGTACGGCGACAGCAGCTTCAAGGTGTACGCGAACGCCGGCCGTTACTACCTCGCCCTGCCGCTCGTGCCCGCCCTGCGCGGCGCGTCCGGTTCGACGCAGACCAACGAGTACTACTCGTACACGGGCATCGACCCGGCCACCGGTTACCCGACCGGCCTCACCGCGCTCAACACGGTGAACGGCCCGGGCCAGCCCTACTCGCCGAACAACGAGTACGGCCAGGCGAAGGATCCGAACATCGTCAGCGCCCGCGGCCTGAAGTCCGAGTACCAGGATGAGTTCATCGCTGGCTTCGACAAGACCCTGGGTACCGACTGGGTGTACGGCGCCAAGATCACCTACCGCAAGCTCGGCAACGCGATCGACGATTATTGCGATACCGGCTCCAACCCGAACGGTCGCCTGCAGGACCTGTTCACGGCCAGTGGTTCGGCGGTCAACCTGTCCGACGCCGGCGTGAGCTGCTACCTGTTCAACCCGGGTCGCGCCAACACCTTCCTCGCGCCGAACGCCGCGGGTGGCTACGACACGCTCCACGCGACCAACGCCGACCTGGGCTTCCCGCACCTGAAGCGTCACTACTACGCGCTCGAGCTGCACCTGCAGCACGAGAAGGGTGATGGCAAGTGGTGGGGTAACGTCAGCTACGTGTACTCGAAGCTGTACGGCAACTCGGAAGGCCAGACCGATTCGGATGCCGGTACGCGCAGCGATCCGTCCGTCACGCAGGCGTGGGATAACGCCCCGCTCATGGTGTACTCGAACGGCAAGCTCGCCAACGACCACACCCATGCGCTGAAGGCCTACGGTGCGTACGAGATCACGCCGGAATGGCAGGTCTCGGGCAACATCGCCATCGTCTCGGGTGCGCCGCGTAACTGCTACGGCGGTTTCGGTCCGGACCAGGTCGACGCCGGCTACGGCACGACCGCCTACCACTGGTGTGGTGGCGAGCCGTCGCCCCCGGGCGCCGTTGGCCGCAACCCGATCACGCACACCGTGTCGGGCGCCCTGGCTTACCGTCCGGCGTTCGCCGATGGCAAGCTCGGCTTCACGGCCGAAGTCTTCAACCTGTTCAACGAACAGAAGAAGACCCAGTCGTACCCGTACTACAGCACCACCAGCGCGCCGCTGCCGACCTACAACGTGCCGATCGCGCTGCAGACCCCGCGTTACTTCCGCTTCGGTGTCACCTACGACTACTGATCCACGGAAGATCAGGACTCGCCGCCACCTTCGGGTGGCGGTATTCTGGAAAGACGCCACCCCGGGTGGCGTTTTTTTTGAGAGGACTTAGATCGATCCAATCCCGCTTGCCAGTGATATCGGGGAAAAATCAGGGGCTTAGCGTTTTCGGCAAGACTTCGCCGTAACCTGCGACCCGGACCACGGATTCAGGCGATGCGGGCGGTGTTGCACTTGACTTTTCCGGCGGCCGATTTGCCGGTATGCTCCATGGTTCCCCCCGGAAGTCCTTGCGGGCCATGCGCTTGCGTATCTTCCGTGACCCACACACTTTTCCGTTTCTACGAGGCTCGACCATGCGCAGGATCTTCTTGTCGCTCGCATCCGTATCCGCCCTGGCGCTTGCCGGTTGTGGTGGCGGTTCGGACAACAACGGCCAGCAGGCCGCCGCTGGTGGCGAGAATGCCGCTCCCGCCGCTCCCGCTAACGCCGTGACCGGCACCGTGACCCTGCGCGATGCAGGTGGCCAGCTCTCCCCGGACGCCAAGCTCGACCTCAAGCTGGTCGACGTCTCCGCCCAGGGCTCGCAGCCGCTCGCCGCCAAGACGATCAGCCCGGTGAACTTGCCGCAGGCGTTCCAGCTCGATTTCACGGCGTCGGACCTCAATCCGAACGACATGTACATCGTCGAAGTCTCCCTGCAGGACGGCGAGCGTCACTACTCGTCGCCGCTGAAGACCCCGGTGCTGACCAAGGGCGCCAAGGCCGTTGCCAACATCCAGCTCGTCGGTGAAGCCACCCCGGGTGAGAAGGAGCTGGCCGGCTACGAGTCGGTCAAGAAGAACATCGGCGGCATGAAGGTCACCCAGGGCACCGCGCTGAAGGAAGGCGAGTCGCGCGGCTGGCAGATCTTCAAGAAGGGTAACGACGTCCAGTTCGTCATCGAGCTGGTCGACTACGGCGACAAGGGCTTTACCTCCACGAACTACGCTTACAAGAACGGTAAGCCGTGGGTCATCGTGCAGGAGAAGAAGCCGAGCAAGGACGGCAAGCCGACCTCGACCGAGCGTGCAGGCTGGAACGACGCCGGCGAACTCGTGCTCAAGCAGAACCAGGCGGGCAGCAAGGTCGACGTCCTCAGCGACGCCGATGCCAACACCCTGAAGAGCCAGGCTGAAGCCATGTACGCGAAAGCCGGCGGCAAGAAGTAAGCCGTCGCTTCAGGCACAGAAAAACGCCGGCTTTCGCCGGCGTTTTTTTTGCTCCTGTCCCGCGAGGTGAAGCTGGCTTAGAAAGCCAGCTTCACGCCGAGGTTGAGGCTGTTGAGGCGCTGGGTGTCATCGCCGAAACGGCCGCTGTAGCTCGCCCAGCCGCTCCAGCGCTTGCTGAAGTCCGCCGAGACGCCGACGTCGGCGGTGGCCCAGGTCTTGTCCGGGGTGAAGCCCTGGAGTTCGAACTGGCCGCTCATGTTGGTGAGGCCGGCGGTGACGAAACGCGCATCCGCGCGGCCGTCGTGGTTGTAGGCCACTTCCGCGAACGGATGCAGCACGGTGCTGCCCGTGGCCCACGAACCCTGCAGGCGCCAGCCGGCGGTTTCGATGCGGGCGTTGCGGGTCTGCTTGCCGAAGGTCATCGCGGTGCTGGTGTTGTTGCGCTCGGTGTAGCCGAACACGCGCAGCTGCTCGAACTCCACCGTGGCGAACGGGCCGGTCTTCAGCGAGTCGTCGCCGAACCACCAGCCACCGGTGAGGCCGCCACCGACATGCGAACCGTCGGTCTTGCCCGTCTCGGTGCGGCGCGCCGCGCCCAGGTCGATGCGACGGTCGATGTCGGTGAAGCTCAGCTGGCCGAAGCTGACGAACGCGCCGGCGTAGCCACCACCCTGGTGGTAGAAGGCGAAGCCGGAACCGGAGACATCCGTCATCTTGTAGCCGCCACCGCCCTGGAAGTCGGCGTTGGCCGAGCTCAGGCCGAGGGCGACGCCCATGCTGAAGTTGTCGTTGACGCGCGCATCGGCGCCGACCGTGAGGCTGACGTTGTCGCTGTCGGTCTTCGGCGAGTTGTCGGTGTCCTTGTACTTCTGCTGGCCGTAGTCCACCGAGGCGAAGAAGCGCGAATCCGCACCGAAGTTATCGGCGATCATCTGGTTGCGCAGCGCGCGCATCTGCGCGGCATCGGTCGCCAGGCCGGCTTCGCCGAGCAGCGAGATCTTCTTCGGCGCTTCGAGCACGGAGATGGCGTACTGGCCGAGCAGCGCGTGCGCCGCGGTGGTCGGGTGGATGCCGTCGGCGAACAGGTACGTGGCGGCGGCATTCGGGTCACGCAGCGTGGCCGGCGAGCAGGTGATCGAGCTGGCCGTGGTGCACGCCGGCACGGTGACGTTGCTGAAGCCGTAGGCCGACGGGTTGGCGATCACTTCGTTGAGCAGCGAGTACGTGTCGATCGACACGATGCCCTTGTTCGCGGTCGACAGGCCGCCGGAGAGGATGCCGTTGTAGATCTGCGACAGCGAAGTGATGCTGGAAGCGGCGGCGGCACCGGCCGACTGCGCGGCCGGGGTCTTGCCCACGTCCGGCAGGTTGAAGACGACGATGGTCTTGGCGCCGGCGGCCTGGAGGGCCTTGATCTGGCCGACTTCCTGCTGGGCGGCCGTGCCGACGACGATCTGCGCGGTGGCCGGGTTGGCCGTGGCGGCCAGGATGTCGTTGGCGCCGATCCACATGGTGTACAGGGCGTTCGGGTCAGCCTTGCCGCCCGTGGCCGTCAGGTACTGCTGGATCTGTGCCGAGGTCGCCGGGGTCGGGTTGGCGATGGCCGCGCGCGCGCCACCGAACGCGAAGTCCGTACCGCCCTGGAGCGACGGGGTCAGCGAAAGGTTGAAGTACTTCGCGATGTTCTCCACCGCGACGGTGCCGGGGTTGGTCGTGAAGCGGGTGACCACCGGCGAACCGGAAAGGATCGAAACGTTGCCGTTATCGCTCAGGCTATCGCCGAACGACACAACCTGCGTGAACCCGTCGGCGTGCGCCCCGGCACTGAAGAGCAGGGCAGCACCAATGGCGCCGGCAAGATGGCGAATACGCATTTTGAAATCACTCCGTGTGTGGGGCGTTAGAGAATCGTTACCGTAGCCGAAGCCATACGGCGGCGCATGCTGCGCCGCCGCAGTGTTTTCGCAGAACCGATCAGGCAGGAACGGTCAGCGCTTGAGGGCTTTCGAGAACGCGTCCGCGAAAGCGCTGTTGGCTGGCGCGGGTGCCGCCTTCGGCGGCTGGGGCGGACGAGCGCCACCGGGGCCACCACGACGATTGCCACCGGGGGCGGCGTCGTCGCGCTGGGCGGGGCGCCCCGAGCGGGCTTCGCCCGGCACGTCGTCCAGGCGCATCGACAGCGCGATGCGCTTGCGCGGCAGGTCCACTTCCATGACCTTCACCTTGACGATATCGCCGGCTTTCACCGCGTCGCGCGGGTGTTTGACGAAGGTGTGCGACAGCGCCGACACGTGGACGAGGCCGTCCTGGTGCACGCCGATATCGACGAACGCGCCGAAGGCCGCGACGTTGGTGACGCGGCCTTCGAGCACCATGCCGACCTTGAGGTCCTTCAGGTCTTCCACGCCTTCGGCAAAGCTCGGCGCGACGAACTCCGGACGCGGATCGCGGCCCGGCTTTTCGAGTTCCTTGAGGATGTCGCGCACCGTCGGCACGCCGAAGCTGGCGTCGGTGAAATCGTCCGCTTTCAGTCCGCGCAGGAACGCGGTATCGCCGATGATCTGCTTCACCTCGCGGCCGCACTGCTTGAGAATCCGCTCAACCACGGGGTAGGCCTCGGGATGCACGGAGCTCGCATCCAGCGGATTGCTGCCGCCGGTGATGCGCAGGAAGCCGGCGCACTGCTCGAAGGCCTTGTCGCCAAGGCGCGGTACTTTGAGAAGTTCCTTGCGGCTGCCGAACGGGCCGTTGGCATCGCGGTGCTTCACCACGTTCTCCGCCACGCTGGACGAGAGGCCGGCGACGCGGGCGAGCAGGGGTGCCGAGGCCGTGTTCACGTCCACGCCGACCGCGTTCACGCAATCCTCGACGCGTGCGTCCAGCGCGCGGGCCAGCTTCACCTGGTTCACGTCGTGCTGGTACTGGCCCACGCCGATGGCCTTGGGCTCGATCTTCACCAGCTCGGCCAGCGGATCCTGCAGGCGGCGCGCGATGGAGACGGCGCCACGGATGGAGACGTCGAGCTCGGGGAATTCCTTCGAGGCCAGTTCGGACGCCGAGTACACCGACGCGCCGGCTTCGCTGACCACCACCTTCGACAGGTTGAGGTCCGGCATCTTGCGCATCACTTCGCCGACCAGCTTGTCGGTCTCGCGCGACGCGGTGCCGTTGCCGATGGCGACCAGGCCCACGCCGTGCTGCTTGCTGAGCTGGGCGATGCGGGCCATGGACTGGTCCCACTGGTTGCGCGGCTCGTGCGGGTAGATGGTGTCGTAGGCGAGCAGCTTGCCGGTGGCATCGACGATGGCGATCTTGCAGCCGGTGCGGATGCCCGGATCCAGGCCCATCACCGTCTTCGCGCCCGCTGGGGCGGCGAGCAGCAGGTCCTTCAGGTTGTCACCGAAGACGCGGATGGCTTCGTCTTCCGCGCCTTCGCGGACGCGGCCGAACAGGTCCAGCGTCAGGTGCAGGTGCAGCTTCACCCGCCAGGTGAGGCGCACGGTTTCGCGCAGCCAGGCGTCGGCCGGGCGGCCGCGGTCCAGGATGCCCGCGCGGGCGGCAACGCGGCCCTCGCCTTCGGCATGGCCCTGGTCGGCGTCCACGGCCGGATGCAGGTCGATCTCGAGCACGCCTTCGTTACGCGCACGCATCAGCGCGAGCAGGCGATGCGAGGGGATCTTCGAAAGCGGCTCGGTGTGGTCGAAATAGTCGCGGAACTTCGCGCCTTCGTTTTCCTTGCCCGGCACCACGACGGCGCGGATCTGGCCCTTCTCCCACAGCCAGTCGCGCAGCTCGCCCACGAGGGCGGCGTCTTCGGCGATGGATTCCATGAGGATGGCGCGGGCGCCGTCGAGGGCGGCCTTCACGTCGGCCACGCCCTTGTCGGCATCGACGTAGCCGGCGGCCAGCGTCTCGGGCGACTGCGTCGGGTCGTCACGCAGGCCGGTGGCCAGCGGCTCGAGGCCGGCTTCACGGGCAATCTGCGCCTTGGTGCGGCGCTTGGGCTTGAACGGCAGGTAGAGATCTTCCAGGCGCGCCTTGGTGTCGGCCGTGAGGATGTCCGCCTTCAGCGCGTCGGTCATCTTGCCCTGCTCGACGATGCTGTCGAGGATGGCGGCGCGGCGGTCTTCCAGTTCGCGCAGGTAACGCAGGCGCTCTTCAAGCAGGCGCAGCTGGATGTCGTCGAGGCCGCCGGTGACTTCCTTGCGGTAGCGGGCGATGAACGGCACGGTGGCGCCGCCGTCGAGGAGTTCCACCGCTGCGCGCACCTGTTCGGGCTTGGCGGCGATGTCCTGGGCGATACGTTGTTCGATGCTCTGCATGTCTTTCCTGTGCGTGCTCGGCCGGCCGAAACAAGGGCCGGGCCGCCGATGATAGCAAGCAGGAAAGGGAAGCCGGCCGCCGGAGCGGCCAGCCGGGTCCGTCAGGCGTCGAAGGTGCCGCTGGTGCCGCTGCGTGGGGCAGACGCGACACGCGCGTCAGCGCGCCCCGTCAGCACGTAGGTGCCGGCCAGCATGTCGTGGATGCCCTGCTTGCGTTCGGAGAAGGCCGCGGTGACGTAGAACACCATCGGCAGGAACACGGAGAGGAAGGGCACGGCGTTGGCCAGGCGGATGAGGTTGCGCCCGGCCGCCCGGCCCAGCGTCAGGCGCTGGCCGCTGGTATCGGTGACCCGGATGCCGACGGCGAGCTTGCCCAGGGTGCCCTGCCACTTCGACGACTCGCACAGGACGTAATAGGCGAAGCCGATCAGCAGCACGATGTAGCTGATCGGGCGCACTTCATCCAGGTAGGCGCTCATCGCCGCCGCCTGGTTGGTTTCCATCTGCTGGAACAGCGTGGTGATGGCGTGCTGGAACCCCATTGCCATGGCGATGAAGGTGGAGGGCACGGTAATCACGATGTAATCGATCACCCACGCACCGAAGCGCAGCCAGAAGCCGGCGTATTCAGGGGCGGCCTCGTCGGTCACGCCCAGGAACGGCGGCGGCGGGGGCGGCGGCGGAACCGCGCCGGGCGGAACAGCGGCAGGGCGTTCCCCTGGGAACAGCTCGCCCAGCGGGCGCCAGTCGGTCATCCCGTCATGCCAGCCCAGTTCGTCCGGGCCGCAGGTACCGTCGCGCAGCCACTGGCGCACTTCATCTTCGGTGTAGGGGCCGAAGCGTTCGCCGTTCCGTCCAAGCCAGACTTGCATGGTGTCTCATCCCATCAATCGCCAACTGCCCCGGATGATGCCAGATGCCCGGCGGCCCGCCGAGAGCCAGAGGTCAGGCCGCGCGGCGTTTCAGGTGCACCAGCAGCAGGGAAATGGCCGCCGGGGTGACGCCGCTGATCCGCGAGGCCTGGCCGATCGTCGCCGGCAGGGACCGCTTCAGCTTGGTCAGCACCTCGGCCGACAGCCCGCGCACGCGCTCGTAATCGAAATCGCCCGGGATCGTCGTTGCCTCGTGGCGGCGCTGGCGTTCGATCTCGTCGCGCTGGCGCTCCAGGTAACCGGAGTATTTCGCCTGCACCTCCACTTGCGTGGCGACTTCCGTATCGGCGACCGCCGGCCCGAGTTCCGGCACGGCCATCAGGGCGGCGTAGTCCAGTTCCGGGCGGCGCAGCAGGTCCAGCGCATGCGTCTCGCGGCTGACGGCGATGCCCAGCGAACGCTCAACCGCCGCGCCGAGCGCGTTGGTCGGTGCCGCCCACAGCCCGCGCAGGCGCGCCGTCTCGCGCTCGGACGCTTCGCGCTTGGCTTCGAGGCGGCGGAACCGGTCTTCGGGCACCACGCCGCGCGCATAGCCTTCCGGCGTCAGGCGCAGGTCCGCGTTGTCCTCGCGCAGGTGCAGGCGGTACTCGGCGCGCGAGGTGAACATGCGGTACGGCTCGATGGTGCCGTTGGTGGTGAGGTCGTCGATCAGCACGCCCACGTAAGCTTCGTCGCGGCGCGGATACCACGGCGCCTCGCCACGCACGGCAAGCGCCGCGTTCATGCCAGCGATGAGGCCTTGCGCGCCCGCTTCCTCGTAGCCGGTGGTGCCGTTGATCTGGCCGGCGAAATACAGGCCCGGCACGCCCTTGGTCTCCAGCCACGGCTGCAGCCCGCGCGGATCGAAATAGTCGTATTCGATCGCGTAGCCGGGCCGGGTGATGTGCGCGTTGGCGAAGCCGGGGATCGAGCGGACCAGGGCGTACTGCACGTCGAACGGCAGCGAGGTGGAGATGCCGTTCGGGTAAATCTCGAACGTATCCAGGCCTTCCGGTTCGACGAAGATCTGGTGCGAGAGCTTGTCGGCGAAGCGCACCACCTTGTCCTCGATGGACGGGCAGTAGCGCGGGCCCACGCCCTCGATCTGGCCGCTGTACAGCGGCGAGCGATCCAGCGAACCACGGATCAGTTCGTGGGTCGCTTCGGTGGTGTGGGTGATCCAGCAGCTCACCTGGCGCGGATGGTCCGCCGCCGAGCCCATGAAGGAGAAGTGCGGCATCGGGTCGTCGCCGGGCTGCTCCTCGAGCACGCTGAAGTCGATGCTGCGGCTGTCGATGCGCGGCGGCGTCCCGGTTTTCAGCCGGTCGGCGGCCACCGGCAGCTCGCGCAGTTTCGCGGCCAGCGTGGACGCCGGCGGATCCCCTGCGCGGCCGCCGGCGTATTGCGCCGGGCCGATATGGATCTTTCCGGCGAGGAAGGTGCCGGCGGTGAGCACGACGGCCGGCGCGTGGAAGTCCAGGCCCATCTGCGTGCGTACGCCGATCACCCGGCCGTTTTCCAGCAGCAGGTCGTCCACGGCCTGCTGGAACAGGCTCAGGTTGGGCTGGGTTTCCACGATGTGGCGGATGGCGGCCTTGTACAGCGCACGGTCCGCCTGGCAGCGCGTGGCGCGCACGGCCGGGCCCTTCGAGGCATTGAGCGTGCGCCACTGGATGCCGGCCAGGTCCGCCGCGCGGCCCATGGCGCCGCCCAGCGCATCGATTTCCTTGACCAGGTGGCCCTTGCCGATGCCGCCGATGGCCGGGTTGCAGCTCATCTGGCCGATGGTTTCGATGTTGTGGCTGAGCAGGAGCGTGCGCGCGCCGACGCGGGCCGCGGCCAGCGCGGCTTCGGTGCCGGCGTGGCCGCCACCGACCACGATCACGTCGTAGGTTTGTTGATGAAGCATGGGAGGGGCCGCGAGCAGGGGACCAGGCTGGTCATTTTAGCGCCAGTTGGGCACGCCGATGCGGCGCATCAATCGCCGCGTATACGCAAGGTTGGCACGGATGCTGCTTGACTTACAGGGCACTTCCACCGGGCAGACGCTGCGCGACATACGCGCGCCGAGATTGAGCGACAGGGGTTCGATCGCGTGCCGGGGGAAGGAAGCAGGATGTGGGCAAGGATGCCCCATTCGGTTCTGCGAATGAGATCTGGCGCCCGGCGGTCTCAGGAACAGGGGGAATCCAGGATGACCGTGCTGCCGGGCGCCAGAAACCGAAGTGATTGGCACGAATAGCCGCGGCCCCTGCCGCGGCTTTTTTCGTTGAAGCCAACACTACACCGATCGGATGAACTGTGTGTGACTTTTTTGTCAAACATCGGCTCTATTTCGGCAATTGGTGACGCTGAGCGTCAGTTTTTGATACCTGCGTCACCCCAGTGCAACTCGGGCCAGGATGTCCGTCAAATCGCGTGACAGGTCCTTGCGCGCGGCGAGTTCTGCGACTACGGCGTGGGCCGCTTCGCGCCGGGTGGCTTCCAGCCGTTTCCAGCCGTTGAACGCGGTCGCCACGCGGGCGGCCACCTGCGGGTTCAACGCATCGATCGCCACCAGGCGATCCCCGAGCCAGCGATACGCCGCGCCGTCCGCGCGATGGAAGCCGGTGGGGTTGGCCCGGGCGAACGTGCCAAGCAGGGCCTGCACCCGGTTCGGATTCTTCAGGGTAAATGCCGGGTCGTCCTCGAGGGCCTGCACACGAGCCAGGGCCGCGTCGCCCGGCAGCTGCGCCTGCGCCGCAAACCACTTGTCCAGCGCCAGCGCATTGCCGTCATAGCGCTGGCGGAAGTGCGCCAGCGGCTGCTCCCCGGCGGCCGCATCGGTGACGGCCAGGGTGGTCAGGGCCGCCAGGCGGTCGGTCATGCTGGGTGCGTCGCTGTACTGCGCGCCAGCCAGGGCCACGGCGCCGCTCGCGTCGACGAGGGCAATCAGGTCCAGAAGGCGGCGCTTGAGCTGGCGCCGCGACTGGCTGGCTGCGTCCAGGCCGTCGCTCGCCGCCTCGCGCAGCGCCGCGTAGCGCGCCTTGAGGGCATCGATGCCAATGGCTTTGGCGAGGGCGCGCAGCATGCCCCGGCGGATGGCGCGGATGCGTTCCGGGTCGCGCTCGGCCTGGCGCTCGACCAGCTCGATCTCGCCCGGCGGCGTCAGCAGTTCGGCCAACAGGGCGTCATCGATCGACGCATCGTGGAACAGGCCCGCCAGCGCGCTGGCCCACGCCACCACCGCGGCGCCTTCCGGCTTGCCGTCGCGGTATTCGTCATAGGCCAGGCCGGCCAGCTGCTGGCCGGCATCCCAGCGGTTGAAGCCGTCGGCGTCATGGCGCAGCAGCAGGGCCAGTTCGGCGGGCGCGTATTCGCATTCCAGCACCACCGGCGCGGAGAAGCCGCGCAGCAGCGACGCCACGGGCGCGGACGCGATGTCCTCGAAGACGAAGGCCTGCTCGGCCTGGGTCAGCACCACGGTGCGCTCACCGGCGTCCGCGGCGGACTCGCCTTCCAGGCGCAGCGGCATCGCACGCCCGTTCGCGTCGAACAACGACAGGCGCACCGGCACCGGCAGGGCCTGCTTGTTCGGCTGGCCCGCACTCGCCGGCGTGCGCTGGCGCAGCAGCAGGCGGTAGCGGTGCTTGTCGGCCTCGTAGCGGCCTTCGGCGCTCAGGCGCGGGGTACCCGCCTGGCCGTACCAGGCGAGGTAAGCGGAGAGATCCACGCCGTTCGCGTCGCCCAGCGCCTTGAGGTAATCCTCGATGGTCGCGGCTTCGCCGTCGTGGCGCTCGAAGTAGAGGTCCATGCCCTTGCGGAAACCGTCGTGGCCCAGGTGGCCCGCGATCATCCGCACCAGCTCGGCGCCTTTTTCGTAGACGGTGGCGGTGTAGAAATTGTTGATCTCGGAGTACTGCGATGGCCGCACGGGATGCGAGAGCGGGCCGGCATCCTCGGGGAACTGCGCACGGCGCAGCAGGGCCACGTCCTCGATGCGCTTGAGCGGCGCGGAATTCATGTCCGCCGAGAAGCTCTGCTCACGGAACACCGTGAGGCCTTCCTTCAGGCTGAGCTGGAACCAGTCGCGACAGGTGACGCGGTTGCCGCTCCAGTTATGGAAGTACTCATGCGCGACCACCGCCTCGACATGGCGGTACTCGTCGTCCGTGCTCGAATCCGGGTCGGCCAGCAGGTACTTCGCATTGAAGATGTTGAGGCCCTTGTTCTCCATCGCGCCCATGTTGAAGTCATGGGTGGCGACCACATGGAACACGTCGAGATCGTAGTTGCGCCCGTAGGCCTGCTCATCCCAGCGCATGGAGCGCACCAGCGAATCCATTGCGTAGTCGCAGCGGTCGATGACATCGGCCTCGGCCCAGATGTGCAGGTCCACCTTACGACCGTCGGCGGTGGTGTAGTCCTGGCTGATCCGTTCCAGCCGGCCGGCAACCAGCGCGAACAGGTAGCTCGGCTTCGGGTGCGGGTCCACGAAGCGCGCCCAGTGGCGGCCATCGGGCAGGTCGCCCGCGCCATCCGGATTGCCGCCGGCAAGCAGTACCGGGAAGCGTGCCTTGTCGGCGCGCAGCGTCACCGTGTACTTCGCCAGCACGTCCGGGCGGTCGGGGTAATAGGTGATGTGGCGGAAGCCCTCGGCTTCGCACTGTGTCAGCAGGAAGCCCTTGTCGCGGCTGCCCGAAAGGTAGAGGCCTTCGAACGCGGTGTTCTCCGCCGGGCGCAGGGCCACGCGCGTGACCAGCGTGCAGCGGTCGCCCTCGACGCCGACTTCCAGCACGCCGTTGGCGAGGATGTATTCCCCCTCGACGAGACGGCGGCCATCGACATGCAGTTCCAGCAGTTCCAGGCCCTCGCCGTTCAGCCGGATGGGCTCGTCCGCCTGGCGCACCAGGTCGAGCGTGGCCAGCACTTCGCTGCGATCGATACCGAGGTCGAACGCCAGGTCCACGTGCTCAACCGTCCACGCGGGCGGGCGGTAATCGGCGAGACGGATGACGGCGGTGGGGGTATCGGAACGGTCGCTCATGGCGTCAGAAACTTCTTGGTGCGGGCTCTGGCAGGCTAACATGCGGGCAGATCCGTCAAAAGGAACCCTCCGATGTCCCGTTTCAGCGTGACGCGCTCTTCCCTGGGCGCCCAGGAAGTGGTCATCCTTCGCGATAGCGAAGGCCTCCGTGAGGTACATATCGCCCGGCGTGGCGCCACGGTACTGGTGATTGGCGTGCCGCTGGACGGCGCTTTGCACAACATCGCCGACGCCTTCCTTAACGAAAAGGAACTGCTGCCGCACAAGGGGTCGCGTTTCGCGATCATGACCCCCTTCGCCAACCGCATCGATAACGCGCGTTACACGTTTGAAGGAAAACCTTACGACTTGCAGCCAGGTGCCGTCGGCGCCGATCGCGCGATCCGCCACGGGTTCCTTCGCGCCGAACTTTTTGACGTCACGAATGAACAGGACGGCGCCGAGCGTGCGAGCGCGACGTTCTCCACGCAGGCCATCCGCCCGGGCGTGCATCCCGGCTACCCGTTCGCGCTCGACTTCAGCGTGACCTTCACGCTGGATGCGCGGGGCCTCTCGCTGGAAACGCAGACGCGCAACGTCGGCGACCACGCCGCGCCCACCTTCTTTGGCTGGCATCCGTACTTCCGCCTCTCCGACAGCCCGATCGACAGCTGGGAACTGCAGATTCCGGCGCAGGGCGTGATCGCCGCGCGCGAAGATTTCATCCCGCTGCCGGGTGCGAAGGCGTGGCAGTCACTGGATGACGCTGACGCGTCGCTGGATTTCCGGCAGAGGCGCAGTGTCGGCGCCGTGCCCTTGAACAACACGTTTACCGACCTCCAGGTGGACGACGACGGCAAGGCGCGCACGCACCTGCGCGATCCACACACCGGTATCGGTATCGCGCTGTGGCAGGAGAGCGGCGTGATGCTGGCGTTCACCTCGGACACCAACGAGCGTGACCCGCGCAAATCCGTGGCGCTGGAGCCGATGGAATCCATTCCTGACGCGTTCAACCGCGAGGATTGCGCGGCCGCCATCACGCTGGCGCCCGGGGCCACGCGCCGTTTCGTCTGCGGAGTGGAATTCACCTCGTGATGCTGCCTTCGTTCTCCGACGTCCGCGATGCCGCTGCCCGCATCGCGCCTTACGCGGTGGTGACACCGGTGCTGCGTAGCGAGCTCGTCGATGCGCGTGTCGGCACGTCGGTGTGGTTCAAGTGCGAGAACCTGCAGCGCGGTGGGGCCTTCAAGTTCCGCGGCGCCACTAACGCCGTGTGGTCGCTGAGCGACGAAGACGCCGTGCGTGGCGTGGTTACGCACTCATCAGGAAACCACGGCAACGCGCTGGCGATGGCGGCACGCACGCGCGGCATTCCGGCCCATGTCGTCGTCCCCGAGGGCGCGGTCAAGGCCAAGGTGGATGCGATCATCGCCGCGGGCGCCACGATCCATCGTTGTGCCGCGACCACCGCGGCACGCGAAGCGGCCGCGGCCGACGTGATGGCCGCGACCGGTGCCAACCTCGTGCATCCCTATGCCGATGCGCGCGTGATGGCCGGGCAGGGCACGTTGGTGCCGGAGCTGCTCCGCCAGGCACCGGGCATCGACACGCTGTTGTTTCCCGTCGGTGGGGGTGGCCTTGCCTCGGGCTGTTCCATTGCGGCGCATGGCATCGATCCGGGCATCGTGCTGTTCGGTGCCGAGCCCGAAGGCGCGGATGACGCCGCGCGTTCGCTCGAAGCCGACGAGCGCGTGGGGCCGTTCACGCCGCAAACGATCTGCGATGGCCTGCGCACGCTCATCGGTGAGCCCAACTTCCACGCGTTGCGCGACCACCAGGTGCACGTGTTGCGGGTCAGCGATGCCGAGGTCGTGTCCGCCATGCGGCTGCTGTGGTCCGAGCTGCGCGTGGTGGTTGAGCCCTCCAGCGCCACGACGCTGGCGGCGCTGCTGCGCTATCCGGAACGTTTCGCAGGGCGCAGCGTGGGTGTCGTCATCACCGGCGGCAACGTCGATCTCGACGCATTACCCTGGTAGGCAAGGGCGCCGCCCACGGGTATTGCAGGGCGCGCCGGACAGATAGATCGCTGGCGTCTTCTTATCCTTGTTGTCCCTTCCGTGACGACGAGGCGGATCATGCGCTGTTCCTGGGCAGATCGAAGCGACATCGAACGCAGCTGGCACGACAACGAATGGGGCCGGGCCGTCCACGACGACCGGCGCCTGTTCGAGTTGCTGGTACTCAAGGGTGCACAGGCGGGCCTGGCCTGGCGCACGGTGCTCGGCAAGCGTTGCGCTTACCGGCAACTGTTCCACGAGTACGACGTGGCGCGCATTGCGCAGATGGACGATGACGAGCTCGCCCGCGCATCGGTCGACAAGGGCATCATCCGGCACCGCCTGAAGGTCGCCTCGGTGCGGGCGAACGCACGTGTCGTGGCGGCGATGGAAGCGCGCGGCGAATCCCTGTCCGCGTTGCTGTGGTCGTTCACTGACGGGCGGCCCATCGTCAACGCGTGGGCCGAGCCGGCAGACGTGCCCATGCGTTCGGATATCTCGGACGCCATGAGCCTCGAACTACAGCGCCGCGGCTTCCAGTTTGCCGGTACGGCCATCTGTTACGGCCTTATGCAGTCGGCGGGGATGGTCGACGACCACCTCGCCAGCTGCGACTGCCACGGTGCGTTGCGCGTTAGCTGAAAGGCGTCTTGCGCCGTGAGCCGCGCAGCTTGTCGATCGAGAAGCTGGCGATCTCGCCCGAACCCTCGCGGCGCGACTGGCCTTCGGGCGGGCCCCATGCATGCGCCGTCACCACTTCCCAGGTTGAAGGAATGGTGCCGTCGGTGCGCATGGCTTCGTACGCGTCGAGCATGCGCCTGTAGTGCTGCTTGCCGGTCAGGCCGCGCTGGCGGTCGGCGTCGGCGTTGTTCGCGCCGAGGCCGCGCAGTTCGTCGAGCACGGCGCGCGGGGTCGGGTAGGTCAGCGTGTAGCGCTCGGTGAAGAGCACCGGGTCTTTCAGGCCCTGGGCCAGCATCGCGTCGCCGATATCGTGGATGTCGAGGAAGCGAGCGACGTGCGCCTGCTCATCGGCCGTGGCCCACGCGGCGCGCAGTTCCTGCAGCGTGTCCGGGCCCAGCGAGGAGAAGGTCAGCAGGCCGCCGGGCTTGAGCACGCGCGCGCATTCGGCGAACAGCCGCGAGAGGTCTTCGCACCACTGGAAGCACAGGTTGGAGAACAGCACGTCCACGCTGTGGTCCGGCACCGGCAGCGTGTAGGCATCGGCCACGACACGCGAGAACGGCTTTAGCCACGCCGCGTTCTGTTTGGCCTGCTTCAGCATCGGCAGCGCGATATCCATCGCGATGACCTTGGCCTTCGGGTATTTCTTCTTGAGCGCGGCGGTGCCGCGACCGGTGCCCGCGCCGACGTCGAGCACCACCTCGGGTACCTGCGGAAACACATCGAGGCGTTCGATCAGGGTGGACTGCACTTCGCGCTGGAGCGCGTCATGCTTTTCGTACGTGCCCGCGGCGCGGCCGAAGTTGCGGCGCACCTGGCGGCGGTCGAAGTGGAAATCGCTCATGCGTCGGCACCGATAAACGGAAGCAGGACCTCCGCCAGTTCGGCGGCGTGTCCAATGAAAGGGGCGTGGCCGGCATGCGCCAGTTCCACGAAACGGCCGCCCGCGGCCTCGGCGGACCAGCGCATGGCGGCGGGATGCACGATGCGGTCGAGCCGCCCCGCGATCCACACACTCGGCACGGTGAGTTCGTGCAGGCGCGAACGCAGGTCCGTGTCTTCGAGGACGCGCAGGCCCTCCAGCAGCACGCGCGGATCGGGTTCGCCCCGGCTGTAGGCTTCGGCCTTCAGCTGGCGGGTTTCGGCGTTCGGATCCTTGCTGCCCAGCGCTTCCAGCGCAATGAAGCGGTCGACGGTCGCCTTGTAATCCGCTTCGAGATCGGCAGCCAGCCGGCGCACCATGGCGGGCGGATTGCCTTGCGGCCAGTCGTCGCCCTGCACGAACTTCGGCGTGGCGCTGATGGTGGCGAGCCGCTGCACGGCTTCGGGGTGCTCCAGTGCGGCGGTCATCGCGACCAGGCCGCCCAGCGACCAGCCCAGCCATGCCGCCGGCGGCGTTTCCCGAAGGATCGCCTCGACGCACGCGCGCGGCTCCAGCGGAATCGATGAATCCCGCGAGTGGCCGTGGCCGGGCAGGTCCACGAGGTACATGTCGCAGTGCGCGGCCAGTGCATCGGCCAGCGGATGCAGGATGCCGCCGTGCATCGCCCAGCCGTGGATCATCACCAGCGGGATGCGGCCGTTGCCACGGCGTTCGATGTAGAGGTCGCTCACGCGTCGTCGCCTGGGGCGTCGCTGGGGGCGAGCGCGGGATCGACGGCGCCACGGCCGTCGAAGACGAAGCAGTCGCCACGCCAGTGCGCGCCGCCCACTTCCTCGAAATACTTCAGGATGCCGCCTTCGAGCTGGTACACGTGGTCGATGCCGATATCACGCATGTGGATCGCGGCCTTCTCGCAACGGATGCCACCGGTGCAGAACGAGACCACCGTCTTGCCTTCGAAGCGCGCGCGATCCGCGGCCACCGCTTCGGGAAAGCCGGTGAAGCTGGCGAGGCCGTAGTCCACGGTGTTCTCAAACGTCCCGGCGGCCACTTCGTAATCGTTGCGCGTATCCAGCAGCACCACGGCGCGGCCGTCGTCGTCATGGCCCTGGTCGAGCCAGCGGCGCAGGTCGCGCGCGGGCACGTGCGGCGCGCGGCCGGCCTCGGGGCGAATGGACGGGGCATGCATGGTGATGATTTCTTTCTTCAGGCGCACGCGCATGCGGCCGAACGGCACGTCCTCGGACCAGCTCTCTTTCGGCGCGATGTCGGCGAACCGCGGATCCTCGTGCAGCCACGCCATGAACGCATCCACCGCCTCGCGCGGTGCGGCAAGGAACAGGTTGATGCCCTCGGGTGCCAGCAGGATCGTTCCCTTCAGTGCCAGCGCCTCGCAGCGCGCCACGATCCGCTCGCGCAAGGCGGCGAGGTCGTCGAGGCCGACGAACTTGTAGGCGGAAATATTGAGGATCGACATGGGCATGGGGTGAGGCGCGGGGCCGCCCATTATACGGCGAGGGCCTGCACCGGCAGGTGTATCCGGGCCAGGGCGGCCAGCAGGGCATCGATCCGCTCGGCCGTATGGGTGGCGGAGAGGGTGATGCGCAGGCGGGCGCCGCCCCGGGGCACGGTGGGCGGGCGGATGGCGACAACCAGGAAGCCGGCCCGCTCGAGCGCCCGCGCGGCGGCCAGGGCCGTGCCGGTCTCGCCCAGCAGCACAGGCTGGATGGCGGTGTCGGAGGGCATCAGCGGCAGGCCGAGCTGGGTCGCGCCGGCCCGGAACCGGGCGATATTGGCGGCCAGCCGCTCGCGGCGGCCTTCCGTGTCCTCGCGGACCAGGCGCAGTGCGGCCCGGGTGGCCGCGGCCATCGCGGCCGGCATCGCCGTCGTATAGATGTAGGGGCGGGCGAACTGGACGATCGCGTCCATCAGGTCGGCGTCGCCGGCCACGAAGGCACCGGCACAGCCCAGGGCCTTGCCCAGCGTGCCCATCAGCACGTGCGCCTCGCCGCTGCCCAGGCCTGCCGCCGCCACGGCGCCGGCGCCCTGCGGTCCGACGACGCCCAGCCCGTGGGCATCGTCGACATAGAGCAGCGCGTTGCGCTCACGGCACAGGGCGGCGAGCGCCGGCAGCCGGGCGATGTCACCGTCCATGCTGAACACGCCATCGGTGGCGAGCAGGGCCGGGAGGTCCGGACGCGCCTCGAGCTGGCGTGCCGCACCGGCCACGTCGGCATGCGGATAGCGGCGCAGCTCGGCGCCGGCCAGCTGCGCGCCGTCGATCAGGCTGGCGTGGTTGAGCTTGTCCTGCACGCAGAGCGCGGTGTCGCGCGCCGGCATGGCGCCCGCGCCCAGCAAGGCCTGCAGCGCCCCCAGGTTGGCCATCACGCCGGTGGAGAACAGCACGGCGCGCTGGCGGCCGGTCCAGTCGGCCAGCTCTTCCTCGAGGGCGGCATGTTCGCCGCGGTGGCCGGAGACCAGGTGCGCCGCTCCTGTGCCCACGCCCTCGGACGCCGCGGCACGGGTCAGTGCTGCCACCAGCTCGCGATGGCTGGCCAGCCCGAGGTAGTCGTTGCCGCAGAAGTCCGCGAGGACCCGGCCGCCGACCATGCGCCGGCCGCCGGGCAGCATCTCGCAGGTGCGCACGCGGCGCAGCAGCCCCTCGCGCTCGCGCTGGGCGTGCGCGGCGGCAAGGCGCAGGCGCAGGTCCGGCCGGGCGCTCACGCCGCGTCGGCGGGTTCGACGATGTCGGCGTGCACCGTGCCCGGCTCGAACTCGACTTCCATGGGCTTCAGGCCCAGGCGCTCGAACAGGCGACGGTCGTGCTCGACGTCCGGGTTGCCGGTGGTCAGCAACTTCTCGCCGTAGAAGATGGAGTTGGCGCCGGCGGCGAAGCACAGGGCCTGCAGCGCGTCGTCCATGGTCTCGCGGCCGGCCGAGAGGCGCACCACGGAGGCCGGCATCAGGATGCGCGCCACGGCAATGCTGCGCACGAACTCGAACGGATCCAGCGCCTCGGTGCCATGCAGCGGCGTACCGGCCACCTGGACCAGGCGGTTGATCGGCACCGACTCCGGGTGTTCCGGCAGGTTGGCCAGGGTCTTCAGCAGGCCCGCGCGCTGCGAGCGCGATTCACCCATGCCGACGATGCCGCCGCAGCAGGTCTTCATGCCGGCGTGGCGCACGTTTTCCAGGGTGTCCAGGCGGTCCTGGTAATCGCGGGTGTGGATAATCTCGCCGTAGAAATCCGGCGAGGTGTCGAGATTGTGGTTGTAGAAGTCGAGGCCGGCCGACTTCAGCGTGTCCGCCTGGGGGCCGGTGAGCATGCCCAGCGTCGCGCAGGTCTGCAGGCCCAGGCCCTTCACCGCGCTGACGATCTCGGCCACCTTGGCGACATCGCGGTCTTTCGGTGCACGCCAGGCGGCGCCCATGCAGAAGCGGCTGGCGCCGGCATCCTTGGCCGCCTGGGCCCGGGCGAGCACGGCTTCCACGCTCATCAGCTTCTCGGCCTTCACCCCCGTGGCGTAGCGGGCGGCCTGCGGGCAGTAGGCGCAATCCTCCGGGCAGCCGCCGGTCTTGATCGACAGCAAGGTGGAAACCTGCACGGCATTGGGGTCGTGGTACTGCCGGTGCGCCGTCTGGGCCTGGAACAACAGGTCGTTGAACGGCAAGGCGAACAGGTGTTCTACCTCGGCGAGGGTCCAGTCGTGGCGAAGGGCTGCGGTCATGGAGGGCTCCTGGCGAAGCGGCGAAGTGTCGGCGCCCGCCCCGGCACTGTCAACCTTAACGGTATGCCGTGAGTTTACCGTCGAATTCCCCGCCCTGCCGTACGATGGAGCCGTTCCCCCCAAGGAGTGTTCCCCATGAGTGCAGCAGGACAGGGCAGTGCCGGCAACGTCATCGCCGCGGTGTGCAGCTTCTTCATCCCCGGCCTGGGCCAGCTGGTGCAGGGCCGCGTCTTCAAGGCGCTGATCATGTTTGTCCTCGCCGCCGTGCTGTGGATCGTGTGGCTGGGCTGGATCATCCACCTGTGGTCGATCGTCGACGCGGCGATGTACCGCCCGAATAACTGACTCCCCACTGGATCGGATGCATGGACGCATTCCCCTGGCTGGCCCGCCTGGGCCAGTTCCTCATGCCACCCCGCTGCCTCCTGTGCGGCAGTGCCGGCCACGATGGCATCGAGCTCTGCGCGGGCTGCGCAGCGTCACTGGCGCCCAACACCTATCACTGCCGCGGTTGCGCGCTGCCCCTGGCGCGCACGGCCGAGCTATGCGGTGAATGCATGAAAGGCCCGCGGCCCTGGCGATCGGTGTGGGTGCCGTTCCGCTACGCGTGGCCGCTGGACCTTCTTGAAACACGCTTCAAGTTCGGCGGCAACCTGGTGGCGGGCAAGGTGCTGGCGCGTCGGTGGATCGCCGCGGGGCCGCCGCCGGCGTTACCGGACCTGATCGTGCCCGTGCCGTTGCATGCGGCGCGCCTGCGCGAGCGTGGCTTCAACCAGTCGCTGGAACTCGCCCGGCCGCTGGCGCGACACCTCGGCGTCGCGTTGCAGCCGCGGCTGCTGGAGCGCACGCGGGTGACCGAGGCGCAGAGCGAGCTGGATGCCGAGGAGCGCGCGAGGAACGTGCGTGGCGCGTTCGTCGTGCGTGGCGTGCCGGCGGCACGCCACGTCGCGGTGGTGGACGATGTGATGACCACCGGCGCGACGCTTGAAGCCTGCACGCTGGCATTGCTTGAAGCCGGCGTGGAGCGCGTGGATGTCTGGGCACTGGCCCGCACGCCCAAGCCCGGCTTCAAGGCGGCCGCGCCGTAGAACCTTACGGGCCGACGTAGACGGGATTGCCGAGAAGGAGCAGCTTGCCGTCAGCGGCGCGTACATCGATGCGTAGCCAATGCTGCGCGGTGTCCGCCTTCCAGTCGAAGGCGGCTGCGCCATCGGTGCCGAGGGGCTGGGTCGCCTTGCGCTTTCCATCGACGGTCATCACGACCTGCGCGCCGGCCACGCCCGCGGTGCTGACGGCCACGTGCACCTTGCCGCCCTTCGCGGTCTTCAGCGCATCGCCCATGTGTGCCGACGCATCACCCGTCGTCGCCGTGACATCCAGCATGCGGTCCTTCGTGCCTTCCGCATCGACGAACACGTGCCCGGCGCGGATGCCGTCGAGGATGCCTTCCATCGATAGCTCGCGCGCATGCACCACGGTGGTCGGCGTGCCGATCACCCCGGCGAACTCGTCACGCGCACCGTCGCTGCCGTCGTGGCTGTCGCCGCCGCCGATGCCGGTGATGTGCACGCCCTGGTTGAGCTGCGCTTCCCAGAAGGGAATGCCGGTGTCCTTGCGTTCGGTATCGCGGCCGTTGATCGCTTCGATCGCCTGGAAGCCGTGCATATCCACGGGCTTCTTCGGCGTGAAGCCGCAGCCCATGCAGGTCTCGTCGTTCGGGCGCCGCGGGTGGTTGATCGAGATCAGGCCGTGTGCGCTGGCGACATCGGCCGTCAGCGCGTTCCAGTCCGGCACCGTGGCGCTGCCAACGCGGAAATCGAGCGGCCGCGCGACGCCGAACAGGTTGGCGTGGCCCTCGAACGTGGTGATCTCGCGCGCGGGGATCATCAGCATGGTGTCGTAGTAAGGCTGGAGCTCACGCATCTCCGACACCTGCGACATGGTGTTGTGTTCGGAGATGGCGATGAAATCCAGCCCGCGCTTCGCGGCCGATTCGGTGGTGAGGAACAACGGGCAGGGCACCTTGGCCGTGCCGCCGTGGTTGAGGCAGCCGCCATCGCTGTGCGCGGTGTGCATGTGCAGGTCGCCGCGGTACCAGCCATCGGCCACCTTCAGCGGCGGGGAAAGGCCGTGCTCCGGGCCGAAGCCTTCGTCATCGCCCGAGAACCACACATCGGCGGTGAACTCGGCTGTCGACGTCGGCCGGATATTCGGGATGCCGAGCAGGAGCTTCCAGCGCCCCGCGTGGATCGCGCCAGGCAGGAAGGAGGCCGTGGCATCCGTGGCCGACACGGTGAAGCGACGCTTGCTGCCGCCGCTCCAGCCACGGAAGCCGTCCTGTTCCGCGAATCCATCCGGGCCGAGCAGGCCCAGGTCGATCGTGGTGCGCTGTTCGCGCCCGGTGTAGGTCACGTCGATGGTGATGCGCCGGGTCCCAGCCGGGACGTCGAACGGCACCTCGCGGTAGGTGTGGATGTCCTTGCCGGTGAGGTCGCCGTGCAGGACGACGTCCGGTGCGCGCTCCGTGGCCAGCGTGGCCGCGGAGGTGCAGGCAAGGAGCAGGGCGGTGATCAGCCCGCGCATCAGAAACGGTACATCGCGGCAGCGCGGAACGAACGGCCCAGGATCGGGCGCGCGATAAAGGTGGTGGCGCCGACGTCCGAGCTGGCCAGCTCACCCGCGCGCGGGTTGCCCTCGGTGAGGCCCAGCGAGTTGAACAGGTTGTCGGCATACAGGTACAGCGACAGCTGCTGGGTGGCGTCGTAGCGGGCGCTGAAGTTCACCACGTGGTAAGCCGGCAGGCGCACCGAGTTGGCGGTGTCGACATAACGCTGGCCTTCGTGCTCATACGAGACCTGCAGGCGCAGGCGGTTATCCAGCAGGTTCACGCCCGGCACGATGCGGTAGCTCACCTTCGGTACGCGGATCAGCTGGTTGTCCTCGTAGTCACGCAGCACCGGGGCGTTGTTGACCACTTCCGTGTAGCGCAGGCCCTTGTACTTCGGATCCTGCAGCGTAGCGTTGAACTGCACGTCGAACCACTTGCTCGGGTACGCCGTGCCTTCAAGCTCCAGGCCCGTGGTCTTGGTGTCGGCATAGCCGGTCTGCGGCGTGGAGGTATTCGTGTCGCGGTTGAACACGTAGTTCGAGAAGCTGACGTTGTTGTACTTGGTATAGAACGCAGTGGCGTACAGGTCGAGGAAGCGATCGCTGTACTTCCAGCCGGCTTCGCCCAGGTCCATCGTCTGGATGATCGGCGTGGCCGTGGGGCTGGTGATGTAGCTGCTGAGGTTGGGCAGGCGGAAGGTGGACGTCCATCGGGCAAACAGGCCCTGGCGCGCCGAAAACTGCCAGTTGGCGCCCAGCGTCCAGCCGGTCTTGTCGAAGCTCTGGTCGTAGTGCGCGTACTGGCCGTTGCCGGTGAGCACCTTGGCCGCGGCCGGCGAGCCGCCCAGGTCCACGGTGGCCTTGCCTTCCGTGTAGCCCTGCACGGACACCTTCTCCCAGCGCGCGCCGCCGTCGATGCGCAGTTCCGGGGTCACTTGCCATTCGTCCGAGAGGTAGACGGCATTGGTGTTCGACTTGCCGCTGGCGTGTTCCCACTCGTAGCCGTAGCCGTAGAAGCCGTGGTCGGTCAGCGAGCCAACCACGTTGCCGTTGGCGTCGACACCCACCAGGTCAAGCAGGCGGGCGTTGTCGCGCACATCCATCAGCACGGTAGAGGAATAACGGTCGAAGTCCTGTTCGAAGTTCGCGTGGTAATAACCCAGCGTCACGTCGTGGCTCTGGTCGCCGAACTCGAACTTGCGCAGCAGGCGCGTGTCATTGATGAACTCGTTCACCGGCATGGTCACGCCGCGGATGCCACCGGTAACGACCAGGCCGTTGCCGTTCTGGCCGTTGGTGTTGAACACCTGGCTGGGCTGGTCGACGTATTGCAGCTGCAAGGCGGTGGCGCCCGGGATGAGCGCGAGGCGCTTGGCGCTGTCCTGCTGGATCAGCGAGGCGCCGGTCTGCACCGCGTTCGGGAATACGCCGTTACGCTGTGTATCCGTGGTGCTGTAGCGCATGGCTTCCGCCAGCTTCCAGTCGTCGCCCAGGTCGTGGTCAAACTTGAAGGACACCTGGGTGCGCTTCACGTGCGTGCCTTCGCTGTTGTCGAAGTGGTATGTGCCACCACCGGCCTCGCGCATGTCGAGGTTCTGGGTTTCCGGGCCGGCGAGGGTGCCGTAGTTGCCGTTGAAGCCCGGCGCCGGGCGGATGTCGCCGTGCGGGTCGGTGTACATCGGGATGCCGAGGTACAGCGCCACCTTGTCGTCCATGTGCTTCACGTCGAAGCTGATGTCGCCATGCTCGAGCTGCTTGGACAGCGTCGCGCGCAGCTGGCCGCCGTCGTCGGCGTGGAACTGCGGGCGGCGGATGCCGTCGTCCACGCGCCAGAAACCGCCGACGCCGAGCTTCCAGCCCGAGCCGATCGGCGTGCCGTACCAGAAGTCCAGGCGGTTGAGCGAATAGTTGCCCACCGTGTACTTCACCAGGCCTTCGGGCGTATCGCCGGCCTGGCGCGGAATGAAGTTGATCGCGCCGGCTGGCGCGTTGGAATAGAAGATGGACGACGGGCCGCCGCGCACCACTTCCACGCGCTCGATGGTTTCATCCAGGCGGAAGGCCTGGTCCGCGTTGAGGTAACCGAGCGCCGGGTCGTGCTGCACCGGGATGCCATCTTCCAGCAGGTTGACCGAGCCGTAGCCGTCCACCGGGATGCCGCGGGCGCGGATGTTGCCCGAGGCTTCGCCACCGGAGGATTCCACCCAGAAGCCGGGCACGGACTTCACCGCTTCGGTGACGCTGGTCGGCGCCTGCATGCGCAGGCGGTCCTCGTCGATCGTGGTGATCGAATAGCTGGTTTCCGCTTTCGTGCGGGTCTCCGTGCCGGAGCGGGCGGTGACCACGACGTTGTCGAGATCCGTGGCTTTCTTCTCCGGTGCCGTGTCCTGGGCGTGGGCCGCGGCGGAAAAAACGAACGCGCTGACGAGCGCCGCGCGAAGGGCGCGGCTGAGCAGGGTGGTACGCATGTGGGGGTCGAACTCCGGGGATGGGCTTGAACGTGCCCACCCCGTCGGCCGGCAGGGGTTTGCCAGCACGCCGGCCTCTCCCTGGGCACGCGATCCCCTGAAACTTATGCGTCAGCAATGACGGACATGTTCATGCGACATGTCCGTGGGATGTCACGATGACAGCAAACTTTTCCGAATGGTGACGAACGTGATGCCCGTCACAGGGCCAGCGCCACCACGATGCCGACCCACAACGCGAGGCCCACCCAGTTGTTGTGGCGGAACGCGGAAAGACAGGCATCACGCGCGCGATCGCGGATCATCCATTGCTGGTAGCCGAACAGGCCCGCCGCCGCCGCCACGCCCAGCCAGTACGGCCAGCCCAGCGCGGCGCGCGTCCCGACCAGCAGCATCGTCAGCAGGAAGGTGCCCATCAGCACGCCGATGATCACCAGGTCCGCATCGGCGAAGAGGATGGCGGTGGATTTTGCACCCGCCTTCAGGTCTTCCTCGCGGTCGACCATCGCGTATTCGGTGTCGTAGATCACCGACCACAGGATGTTGGCGATGAACAACAGCCATGCCACGGGCGGCACGGTGTTGGTGACCGCCGCGAAGGCCATGGGGATGGACCAGCCGAAGGCGGCGCCGAGGACGACCTGGGCCAGGTGGGTGTAGCGCTTGCTGAAGGGATACGCGGCCGCCAGCGCAGCGCCGATAAACGAGAGCAGGATCGTGAGCGTGTTGGTGAACAGCACCAGCACGAAGGCGAACGCCAGTAGCGCGGCGAAGGTGATCAGCGCCTCGCGCGGGGTGATGCGGCCGCTCGCGATGGGACGCCCCGCCGTTCGCGCGACCTGCGGGTCGAGCTTGCGGTCCGCGTAGTCATTGATCGCGCAGCCGGCCGAGCGCATGGCGAACACGCCCAGGGTGAAGATCACCAGCGGGCCCGCCGGCGGGAAGTCCTTCGCGGCCAGCCACAGCGCCCACCACGTCGGCCAGAGCAGGAGCAGGGCGCCGATGGGGCGATCCATGCGGGTGAGCTGCAGGAACGCGTAGATGCGTTCGCGCCGTGCCTTGGGCGCGCCACGCAGCAGGAAGGCGATGACCCGCTCGGCCGTGGTCGAGGCATCCGCCGGGCGCACGGGCGCGGCGGCAGGGGCGGGCTTGCGCGCCATGGTGGGCGCCGGACGGCGCGGCGTCGGTTTGCGGGGGGCGGGACTCATGGGGGAAGTCTAACCGCGCGGCCCCGCGCGCCACAGGCCCCCGGGCGCAGGATCTTGCCCTAGACTTCCCCGATTCCCAAGGATGCGACGCGCGCCTCGATGACGGACCCGATACCTTACCGGCGCCTTTTCCTGGTCCTGTGCGTGGCGTGGCTCGTGCTCAATGGCAGTGTGTTGCTGGGCGGCCGCGTGCTTCCGTGGGATGCGCTGGACCAGTTCTACCCGACGGTGTACTTCAACGCGCACATGATCCGCTCGGGCATCGCGCCCTGGTGGAATCCCTACATCTACGGTGGCTACGCCCAGGCAGGTGACCCGCAGGGCATGCTGTTCTCGCCACTGCTCATGGCCTGGATGCTGGTGCCGGCCCAACCCGGTGCGGGCTGGTTCGCCTGGGGCGTGCTGCTCCACATGTTGATGGGCGCCGCGGCCATGCTCGCGCTGTTGCGTCGGCATGGGGCGAACGCATTTGGCGCCCTCGTCGGCGCCCTCGTGTTCATGGGGGGCGGCGTGGCTGCGTCGCGCCTGGAACACGTGCCCATTGTCATTGCCTATGCCTACGTGCCCGTCGTGCTGCTGGCGCTTCGCCACTTCCTGGCCGAACCACGGTTGGCGCGCGGCGCGCTGCTGGGCCTGGCGGCCGGCGCCATGGCGACACAGCTGGTGCAGGTCACGTATCTGTTCGTGCTGATGGTGGTGGCCTATGCGTGTCTCGCCATCGTGCGTGCGTGGCCGGCGTTTGACACGGCGGCGCGGCGGCGGACGGTGGGTGGGCTTCTCGTCGCCTGCATGGTCTCCATCGTGCTCGCGCTGCCCCAGCTCGCGTTCACCTGGGCGAGCCTGCAACTGTCCAACCGCAAGGACATGGCGCTGTCATTGGCAGAGGCCGGGTCGCTCGACCTGCGCTCGCTGCTCTTCCTTGTCTATCCCAATGCGTACGACGCCTTGCGCGATCTGCACGGTGCACCCGTGGATCCGATCCAGGCGTTTCTCTACGTCGGCACGCTTCCCGTGCTGGCGCTCGCGGGACTGGGCCGCGCGTGGCGTGCCCGGACGCCGCGCACCCTCATCGTGTGCTCGTTGGTGCTCGCGCTACTCGCCGGCCTGTGCATGTTCGGCACGCACACGCCGGTGTACGGCTGGCTGTACACGTGGATGCCGGGGCTGACCCACTTCCGCCGCCCGTCGGATGCCGCCTACCTACTGAACTTTGCGCTGGCATGTCTCTCCGCAGTCGGCGCCAGCACGCTCGACCTGCGCTCGCGTCGCGATACCGCCTTTGTACTTGGCGTCGCCGCGGTGTGGCTGCTGGCCATCAGCGCCATCGCGCGCCTCGCGGCACCGCTGTTCGCCGTGGCCGTGGCCGTGGCCGCGTTGTGGTTCGTGCGCAGGCCGCGGACGGCATGGGCGGTCGCCCTGTGGCTGGTCGCCTTGCTGGTGGCGGATTACCGCAGCTTCAATTTCAACGGTGTGTTCAACGGTACCGGCGACGGCGCCGCGCGCTTCAGGGCACAGGCCGCAGTGCGTTACGTGAAAAGCGTCGTGGCGAGCGAAGGCGCGGTGGCCACGCAGCGCATGACGACACAGGGCACGACCACCCAGTGGGACAACATGGGCGTGCTGACGGAGATCGCCTCGACGCAGGGCTACAACCCCCTGCGCTACGCACTATACGAGGCGTGGTACCAACCGCGCGAAAACGCGAACGCGACCGTGTCCGAGGCGCCGTACAACGCGTGGCCGGCATCACGGCTCGACGACCTGCTCGGCGTGCGCTACCTCGTCGTGGGCCATGCGGGCACGGGCGCGGCATTCACCCCGCCACCCGACTACCGGAAGCTTCAGGCGTTCAAGAACGTGGACGTGTGGCGCAACGACGGCGCCTATCCCCGCTTCCTGAATCCGGTGACGGTGCATGCCCTGGGCGTGGGCGACATGCCCGACATCGCGGCGTTCATCGCCACGGACTTTGCGACGACGCTATGGCTCACGCCCCGCGATGCCGACGACCTGCTGCAAAGCCGATCGGAAAGCGGCACGTGTGCGGGCGTCGTCCACATGGAGGTCCTGCACAACGCGCCGTCGGGGATCCGGATCGCCACGCACTCGACGACGGGTGGCTGGCTTGCCGCGGGCGAACTCGACCACCCTGGCTGGGGCGCGGACATCGACGGCCGCCCGGTATCCATCCATCGCGCCAATGGGATGTTCCGGGCGGTGTGCATCCCGGCGGGCGACCATGAACTCACGTTCCGCTTCAGCCCCTGGCGCATGGTGGCCTATGCGTGGCGGCATCGCGGGGATGCGCCGATCGCTTACTTCGGCTCAAGCGGCTCGACAGGGTCGTTGTCTTCCGGCGGTTCCGGATCGGCATCGCGCTCGGGCCTGTAACTGCCCGGCTGGCGGATCTCATCTTCCGGGCGATTCTTGCCAGGCTCGGCGAACGGCGGCTGGGGATTGGTCGGGGTGTAGGGCATGGGGGGCTCCACTCGGTTGCGTCGATGACCAACGTAGGTTCGGTGGGGTGAAGCCCCCGGCTACGGGCCATGAAACCGCGGTGGACACGCGGTACCCTTGCCCGTTCGCCATTCCCCCGGAGACATCATCATGAAGATCCTCATTGTTGGCGCCAGCGGCACACTGGGCCAGGCCGTGGCGGCTGAACTCGGCCAGCGCCACGAGATCATTCGCGCGGGCCGGCACGGTGGCGACGTGCGCGTGGACGTGCGTGACGCTGCCAGCGTGGAGGCCATGTACGCCTCGGTCGGTGAACTCGATGCGGTGGTGTGTGCCGCCGGCAAGGTGCCGTTCGCCCCGCTGGCGGAACTCACCGAAGCGAAATACCTGGAAGGCCTGAACGACAAGCTGCTCGGCCAGGTGCGCCTGGTGCAGGCGGGCATGAACCATCTGCGCGACCGCGGCTCGTTCACCCTGATCACCGGCATTCTTACCGAGCAGCCCATCCTCGCCGGTGCCTGCGCCAGCATGGCCAACGGCGCGGTGGAAGCGTACGTGCGTGCGGCCGCCATCGAGCTGCCGCGCGGCCTGCGTATCAACGTGGTGAGCCCGAACGTGCTGACCGAAGCGATGGACGCCTACGGGCCCTTCTTCCGCGGCTTCGAACCGGTGAGTGCGGCGCGTGCCGCGCTGGCCTTCTCACGCTCGGTGGAAGGCCTGCAGACGGGCCAGGTCTACAAGGTCTGGTAACCCTCAGGCGGTAACGAGGGGGCGCTCGATGGCGGCGATGCCGCTGCGCGCGTGGTCGGCGACATCGCCGGCGGCGCGCAGGGCATCGAGGAAGCGATCCACGGCGTCGGCACTGCCGGTGTACTCGACGACCGACTGCGGGCCTTCTCGCTGCAACAGCCTGGCGCTGAACCGGTCGAGACACGCATCGATGGCCGCCTCGTCGCCCTCCACGCGGGCGACAAGCAGTTCGCGCTCCACGTGCTCCTTGCGGGTGAGCTCGCCGATTTCGATCACGTCAACGAGCTTGGCGGATTGCTTGATGATCTGCTCCACCGTCGCGTCGTCGCCGAACACCACAAGGGTGAGTCGTGAGACGTCGTCGTCCGGCGTCGCGGCGACGGTGAGGGATTCGATGTTGTAACCGCGCGAGGCGAACAGGCCGGCGACGCGGGCCAGCGCGCCCGCCTCGTTCTGCAGCAGGATCGATATCGTGTGGCGCATGGTCAGAACATCCCCGTCGGCTGGCCCGTGGCCTCCACCGGTGTGTCGCGGCTGGGAATCCAGTCGCCGGTGATCATCTGCGCGTATGTCGCGCCGGGGCCCACCATCGGATACACGCCGGCATCCGGATCGATCACCACTTCGAGGAACGCCGGGCCGTCGAAGGCGAGGAAGTCGGCAATGGTGGCGTCGATGGCGCGAGGGTCGTCGAGGCGTTGCGCCCATTCAAAGCCATCGGCCTGCGCTGCCTTGATGAAGTCCTTCTTGTGCAGGCTCTTGTCCGAGGCCGAGAAGCGGCCCTTGAAGAAGAGTTTCTGCCACTGCCGCACCATGCCGTCGCCGCTGTTGTTCAGCACGACGACTTTCACCGGCAAGCCGTAGGTGGTGACGGTTTCCAGCTCGCCGATGTTCATGCGGATGCTGGCGTCGCCATCGATGTCGATGACGGTGAGGTCGGGCCTGGCGAACTGCGCGCCGATCGCCGCGGGCAGGCCAAAGCCCATCGTGCCCATGGAGCCGGAGGTGAGCCAGTGGCGCGGCTCGCGGAAGTCGAAGTATTGCGCTGCCCACATCTGGTGCTGGCCGACACCGGTGCTGATGATGGCGCGGCCGTTGGTGATGCGGTTGATCGCTTCGATGACGGCGCAGGGCTGGATGCTGTCGCTGTCGCGCGAGAAGTTCATGGCGTGGTGGCGTTTCAGGCCCGCGACATGGGCATGCCAGGCTGAGAGGTCGCGGCGGAAACCGATGCGCGCACCATAAGCCAGCAGGCGGTCCAGGGCCTGGTCGAGTGAACCGACGTGGTGCCAGTCGACAGCCTTGACCTTGCCGATCTCGGCCGGGTCGATGTCCACCTGGGCGATGGCGCGGGCGCGCGGCGCGAACTGGTCGGGCACGCCGACGACGCGGTCGTCGAAGCGCGCGCCCAGTGCGAAGACGAAGTCGCAGTCATCCATGGCGTAGTTGGCGTACGCGGCGCCGTGCATGCCCAGCATGTGCAGGGCCAGCGGGTCGGTGGTGTCGAAGCCACCGATGCCCATCAGCGTGGTAACCACGGGGATGCCGAACGCATGCGCGAAGTCGCGCAGCGGTCCGGAGGCGCCAGCGGAGACGATGCCGCCACCGGCATAAATCAGCGGACGCTCGGACGCGCCCAGCGTGGCGAAGAAGGCGGCGCAGGCGGCGTCGGTGAGCGTAGCCGACTCGACGGCGTGCAGGCGCGAGCGATAGCCGCGCACGGGCAGTTCGCGGCTGCCCTCGAAGATGAGCGGTGCGTTCTGCACATCCTTGGGGATATCGATGACGACGGGGCCGGGCCGGCCACTGCGGGCGATATGGAACGCCGTGCGCAGCGTGGCCTCCAGCGTCGAGGCGTCGGTGACGAGGAACACGTGCTTGGCGCAGGCGCCCATGATCTGGCTGACCGGCGCCTCCTGGAAGGCGTCGGTGCCGATGGCGCCGGTGGGCACCTGGCCGCAGACGACCACCAGCGGAATGGAATCGGCCATGGAATCGCGCACCGGCGTCACCGCGTTGGTGGCACCGGGGCCCGAGGTGACCAGCGCGACGCCGACGCGGCCAGAAGCCCGCGCGTAGCCCGCGGCCATGAAACATGCGCCCTGCTCATTGGCCGGGACGATAAGCGGCAACGGTTCGTTGCCGTCATCGCGCGGGTGCTCGGCGTTGAAACGGAATACGGCGTCGTAGACGGGGAGGATCGCGCCACCGGAGTAACCGAAAAGCACATCAAGGCCTTCGTCCGCGAGGATCTGCACGACGATGTCGGCACCGGTCATGGCATGGCCGGCGAGGGGATGCTTCGCAGTAGGGCGGCTAATGTCGCCGACGGTATCCAGTTGCGCGTTCACGTAGAGATTCCTTAAATCCGGGACGTTGTAGAAGCGCACGGGGTGCGCTCCTACAAGGAGAGGAGAGGCTTACGAGGTCTTGGTAGCTTCTTCCGCCGCAGGCTTCGGCTGGTTGGTCGCCAGCCACGGCATGCGCGCACGCAGCTGCGCACCCACCTTCTCGATCGGATGCTCGAGATCGCGCTGCTTGAACGCCTTGTAGTTCGGCAGGCCAGCCTTGTACTCGGCGGTCCACTCGCGCGCGAACGTGCCGTCCTGGATCTCGGTGAGCACGGCCTTCATGCGCTCCTTGGTGCCGGCATCGACGATGCGCGGGCCGCGGGTGTAGTCGCCGTACTGCGCGGTCTCGGAGATGAACTCCAGCATGCGTGCGATGCCACCTTCGTAGAACAGGTCGACGATCAGCTTCAGCTCGTGCATCACCTCGTAGTAGGCGATCTCGGGGCGGTAGCCCGCTTCCACCAGCGTTTCAAAGCTCTTGATCACCAGCTCCGAGGCACCGCCGCAGAGCACGGCCTGCTCACCGAACAGATCGGTCTCGGTCTCTTCCTTGAAGTCGGTTTCGATCAGCATGGCGCGGGCGCCGCCGATGCCTGCCGCATAGGCCCTGGCACGTTCGGCCGCGTGGCCGGTGGCGTCCTGGTGCACCGCGAACAGACAGGGCACGCCGCGGCCGATTTCATACTCGCGACGGACCAGCGCGCCCGGGCCCTTCGGTGCCACCAGCACGACGTCGATGTCGGCGCGCGGGGTGATCTGGCCGAAGTGCACGTTGAAGCCGTGCGCGAACAGCAGCGTCGCGCCCGGCTTGATGTTGGCTTCGATGGCGTCCTTGTAGATGCCCGGCTGGGTCATGTCCGGGGTGAGCACGGCGACCAGGTCGGCGCCGCGTACGGCATCCGCCGGTTCGGCCACGGCGAAGCCATCGACATACGCGCGGCTCCAGGACGGGCCGCCCGGACGCAGGCCGACGACCACGTCGAGGCCGGAATCCTTCAGGTTCAGGGCGTGCGCGCGGCCCTGGCTGCCGTAGCCGAGCACGGCGATACGGGCGTTCTGCAGTGGGGCAGTGGTGGCTTGCTTCTCGGTCATGTCAGTTCCTTGGGATCAATAGGTACGCGAAAGCGATAGGGGTTAGTTGCCGATCAGTTCCTGGGTGTAGGTCTCGTCTTCTATTTCGCGGCGTACGCGATGGTCGGTGGCGGGTGCGTCGTCGAAGGCCTGGGTGACGGCGCCTTCTGCGGCGGAGCCGACCAGGCGCGCGTACTTCGCCAGTACGCCGCGGGTGACCTTGGGCGGGGAGGGCTGCCACGTGCCGCGACGCGAGGCGAGGTCGGCGTCGGTGCGCAGCTCACGCGTGCTCGCATCGATGAAGATGGCATCGCCTTCGCGGAGCAGGCCGATGGGGCCGCCGCGCGCGGCTTCCGGTGCGATGTGGCCGACCATGAAGCCGTGCGTCGCGCCGCTGAAACGGCCATCGGTGATCAGGGCCACGTCATTGCCGAGGCCGCGGCCGACCAGGGCGGCGGTGACGGCCAGCATCTCGCGCATGCCGGGACCGCCTGCGGGGCCTTCGTTGCGGATGACCATCACGTCGCCGGCCCGGATGCGCCCGGCCTGCACGGCGGCGAACGCGTCTTCCTCGCTTTCGAACACGCGCGCGGGGCCGGCGTGGCTGGTACGGCCGTGGCCGGCCAGTTTCAGGATGCAGCCTTCCGGCGAGAGGTTGCCGTAGAGGATGCTGTAGCCACCGCGTGGCTTGAACGCATTCGACACCGGGCGAACGACCACCTGGCCGTCCGTCGCCGCGGGCGCGGCATCGAGTTCGTCGAACATCGTGCGGCCGGTGACGGTATCCGTGTTCTTCAGCATCCCGGCCGTGCGCAGTTCGCGGGCCACGACGGCGACGCCGCCGGCGGCGGACATTTCCACGGCGCTGAAACGGCCGCCGGGCATCAGGTCGGCGATCACCGGGGTGTTTTTCGAGGCAGGCTCGAAGTCTTCGATGGACAGGGGCACGCGTGCTTCGTTGGCGATGGCCAGCAGGTGCAGCACGGCGTTGGTCGAACCGGCGGTGGCCGCGACGACGCGGGTGGCGTTGTCGAAGGCATCGCGGGTCATCACGTCGCGCGGCTTGCGGTTGGCCACCAGGTTGGCCATCGCCAGCTCGCCGCAGCGGAACGCCGCGTCGCGCTTGTCGGGATGCGTGGCCGGGATGTCGTTCAGGCCCATCGGGGTGAGGCCGAGCATGGTCAGCACCATCGCCATGGTATTGGCGGTGTACTGGCCACCACAGGCACCGGCACCGGGGCAGGCATGCCGTTCGACGTCGTCCAGCTCGGCATCGTTGATCTTGCCGGCGCCATGCGCGCCGACGGCCTCGAACACGTTCTGCACGGTGATGGCGCAGCCGTTGCGGCTGCCGTGGTCGATGCTGCCGCCATACAGCGCCACGCCCGGGATGTTCAGGCGGGCCAGCGCCATCGCGGCGGCGGGGATGGTCTTGTCGCAGCCGCACAGCACCACCATCGCGTCGAGGCAATGGCCATCGACGGCCAGCTCGATCGAGTCGGTGATGACTTCGCGGCTGACCAGCGACGAGCGCATGCCGGTGGTGCCCATCGCGATGCCGTCGGTGACGGCGATGGTGTTGAACTCCACCGGCGTACCGCCCGCGGCACGCACGCCGTCGGCGGCTGCTTCGGCCAGGTCACGCAGGTTGAGGTTGCAGGGCGAGACGTTGGACCAGCTGTGCACGATGGCGACCATCGGCCGCGCAATGGCGTCGTCGTCCAGCCCCGTGGCGCGGAGCATGGCCCGTGCAGGCGCACGGTCCGGTCCGGTCTTGATCGCGTCGCTGCGCAGCGTACGGATGGGAATCTTGCGATCGTTCATGCGGCCTCCGCCTTGCTTTGGATAGCGTCCAGGACAGCGCGGGTGACGGCATGCGTCGTCGCGGTGCCGCCGAGATCGCGGGTGAGGGTGGCGTGCTCCAGCACGTGGTCGACCGCGGCTTCCACAGTCGCGGCTTCGTCGGCCAGGCCCAGCGAATGGCGCAGCAGCATCGCCGCGGACAGGATCGTGCCCAGTGGGTTGGCGATGGACTGGCCGGCGATGTCGGGGGCGGAGCCGTGGATCGGCTCGTACACACCGGCGCCGGGGCCGCCGATGGAGGCCGACGGCGACAGGCCCAGCGAGCCGGCCAGCACCGACGCTTCGTCGGTGAGGATGTCGCCGAACATGTTCTCGGTCACGATCACGTCGTAGTCGGCCGGGTGCGTGAGCAGGTGCATGGCCATCGAATCGACCAGCTGGTGCTCCAGCGCCACATCCGGGTAGTCGGCAGCGACGCGCGTGGCCACCGAACGCCACAGGCGCGAGGTCTCCAGCACGTTGGCCTTGTCCACCGAGGTGACCTTCCGGCGCCGCGTACGCGCCAGCTCGAAGGCGTGGCGGACGACGCGCTCGACTTCCTCGACGCTGTAGCGGCATTCGTCGGTGGCGTCGGTCTCGCTGCGGGTCTTCGCGCCGAAGTAGATCCCGCCGGTCAATTCGCGAATGAACACCAGGTCCACGCCCGCGGTACGGTCCGGCTTCAGCGGCGACAAGGCCGCGGTGCGCGGATGCAGCTTCAGCGGACGCACGTTGGCGAACACGCCGAGCAGCTTGCGCATCGCCAGCAGGCCCTGCTCCGGGCGGACCTTCGCGGCCGGGTCGGACCACTTCGGGCCACCCACGGCGCCGAGCAGGATGGCGTCGCAGGCCAGCAGCGCGTCGCGCGTCTGCGGCGGCAGGGGATCGCCAAAGCGATCGATCGCGTCACCACCGATGGCATGCTCGGTAAAGGTAAACGCGTGACCGAATCGCTCGGCTACCGCACGCAAGACGGCGACGCCCGCGGACGCGACTTCAGGGCCAATGCCGTCACCAGGCAGGACGACGATGTGGGCCTTCTTCATGCTGCATTCTCCGTACGCTGTTCATAGGCCCCGATGGCGTTTTCCTGCTGCAGCAGGAAACCCATCTGGTCCACGCCGTTGAGCAGGCAGTGGCGGGCAAAGGGTTCGAGGTCGAAATGGATGGAGCCGCCGTCGGGCAGGCGGATCGTGCTGCTGGCGATATCGATGCGCAGCTCCACGCCCGGGTTATCCAGCAGCCAGCGGTGCTCGGCATCGGAAAGCACGATGGCGAGCAGGCCGTTCTTCAGCGCGTTGCCGCGGAAGATGTCGGCAATCTCATTGGAGATCACCGCCTTGATGCCGTAATCCAGCAGGGCCCACGGCGCGTGCTCGCGCGACGAACCGCAGCCGAAATTGCGGCCGGCGACGAGGATGGCGCTGCCACGCGCCTGCGGCTGGTTCAGCGGGAACGCCGGGTTATCCGAGCCATCGGCGGCATAGCGCCAGTCTTCGAAGCAGTGCTTGCCCAGGCCGGTGCGCTCGGTGGTGGTGAGGAACCGCGCCGGGATGATCCGGTCGGTATCGATGTTTTCATCGCGCAGCACCGCGGTACGCGAATGCACGTAGGTCAGCGGGCGGGTGGTGGCGCTCATGCGGCGGCCTCCTGGGTCAGGTAGTCGCGTGGGTCGGCGACGCGGCCGGCCACGGCGGAGGCAGCGGCGACGAGCGGGCTGGCCAGCACCGTGCGGGCACCCTTGCCCTGGCGGCCCTCGAAGTTACGGTTGCTGGTGGCGACGACGAGCTGGCCTGGCTGGGCCATGTCGCCGTTCATCGCGATGCACATGGAGCAGCCCGGCTGGCGCCACTCGGCACCGGCGTTGCGGAACACTTCGTCCAGGCCTTCGCGCTCGGCATCACGGCGGACCTGCTCCGAGCCCGGCACCACCAACATGCGGACACCGTCGGCGACGCGGCGGCCACGCAGGATCTCCGCGGCGGCGCGCAGGTCGGAGAGGCGGCCATTGGTGCAGCTGCCGATGAAGACGACATCGACGGCTTCGCCCGCGATCGGCTTGCCGGCGGTCACCTTCATGTAATCCAGTGCGCGCTGTTCCAGCGCGTCGGCGGCGGCAGGCACCGGTGCGTGGATGGACACGACCATGCCCGGATGCGTGCCGTAGGTGACCGAGGGCTGGATCGTGGAGGCATCGATGCGTACCTCGCGGTCGTACGTGGCGCCTTCGTCGGTAGTCAGCGTGCGCCAGCCAGCGACAGCCGCATCCCATGCCGCGCCCTGGGGTGCACGCTCGCGGCCCTTGAGCCAGTCGAAGGTGGTCTCGTCCGGCGCGACCAGGCCGGCGCGGGCACCGGCTTCGATCGACATGTTGCAGACGGTCATGCGCTCTTCCATCGACAGCGCGCGGATGGCTTCGCCGGTGTACTCCAGCACATGGCCCGTACCGCCGCCGATGCCGATGGTCCCGATGATGTGCAGGATCAGGTCCTTCGCGGTGACGCCCGGCTGCAGCCGGCCATCCACGTGGATGGCAAACGACTTCGGCTTGCGCTGGAGCAGGCACTGCGTGGCAAGTACATGGCCGACCTCGGTGGTGCCGATGCCGAAGGCCAGCGCACCGAACGCGCCGTGCGTGGCGGTGTGGCTGTCACCACAGACGATGGTCATGCCCGGATGCGTGGCGCCCACTTCGGGGCCGGCCACGTGGACGACGCCGCGATGCGGGCTGTCCCAGCCCATCAGGTCGATGCCGAACTCGCGCACGTTGCTTTCCAGCGCGGCGACCTGGGCCTCGGCTTCCTTCGTCACGTACGGGCGCTTGCCATCGGCGCCGGCCGGCAGGGTAGGCGTGGAATGGTCCAGCGTGGCCAGCGTACGATCGGGGCGGCGCACCTTCAGGCCGCGCGAACGCAGTTCATCGAAGGCCTGCGGCGAGGTGACTTCATGGACGAGATGCAGGTCGATGTACAGCACGCCCGGCGTGCTATCGGTTTCGGCCTGTACCTGGTGGGCATCCCACAGCTTGTCGAACAGGGTGCGCGCGCTCATGCGGCGACCCTCCCGGCATTGGCTTCTTCCACCGGCGTGAGCCAGCCCCAGCGATCTTCGGTGCGGCCGTCGAACAGGCCAAAGAAGGCATCCTGCAGCGCACGCGTGATCGGGCCCGGGCGACCGCTGCCGACCGGCTTGCGGTCGACGGAGCGCACGGCGGTGACTTCGGCGGCGGTGCCGGTCATGAACACCTCGTCGGCGAAATACAGCATCTCGCGCGGCAACGGCTGCTCGACCACTTCGTAGCCCAGGTCCTTCGCCAGCGTGAGAACGGAATCGCGGGTGATACCGCACAGGATGGAAGCGGCGGCGGGCGGCGTGTAGATCACGCCCTTGCGCACCACGAACAGGTTCTCGCCCGCGCCTTCGCTCAGCAGGCCGTCGGTGCCCAGCGCGATGCCTTCGGCATAGCCGCCATTGATGGCTTCGCGCGCGATCAGCTGGCTGTTGAGGTAATTGCCGCCGGCCTTCGCGCCCGAGGGGAACGTATTCGGTGCCGCGCGGTTCCACGAGGAAACGCAGACATCGACGCCTTTCTCGATGGCATCGGCGCCATGGTAGGCACCCCAGGGCAGGGCGATGATCGCCACGTCGATGGCGGTATCCAGCGACGGCGCCAGGCTGAAGGTGAAGCCACTGCGGAAGACGATGGGGCGCACGTAGGCCGACTTCAGGCCATTGGCGACGATGACTTCGCGGCAGGCGCGATTCAGCGTCGCGGCGTCGTACGGCATCACCAGGTCGTACACGCGCGCGGAGTGGAACAGCCGCTCGGTGTGCTCTTCCAGGCGGAAGTAACGCGGGCCATCCGGCGTGCTGTACACGCGGATGCCTTCAAATACCGAGGAACCGTAGTGCAGCGCATGCGCGCCGACATGGCAGGTGGCGTCGGCCCAGGCCTTGATGCGGCCGTTGTGCCAGAGATGGGTCGGGGCTTCCATGGTTCCTCCTCAGGACTGGACCGCGACAGCGGCGGTCTCGTTGTCAGCCTCGTAGGCGCCCATCAGGGCCACGAGGTCATCGTTGGTGACGGAGCGCTGGCGGTCGGCGACGGCCTTGAAGCGCTCGAAGACGGTGTCCAGCGTGGTCTCGTCGATGTCGTAATCCAGTTCGACGAGGCGCTGGCGCAAGGCATGGCGGCCCGAATGCTTGCCGAGGACCAGCGAGGTCTTCGCGCCAACATCCTGCGGGCTCATGATTTCGTAGGTGCCGCGGTGCTTGAGCATGCCGTGCTGGTGGATGCCCGATTCATGCGCGAAGGCGTTGTCGCCGACGATGGCCTTGTTGCGCGGCACGGCCTGGCCGGTGACTTCGGCCAGCAGGCGCGAGGTCGGATACAGGTGCTGGGTGACGATGCCGGTGTCCAGCTTGAACAGCGGGCGGCGCGTGTGCAGCGCCATGACGATTTCTTCCAGTGCCGCGTTGCCGGCGCGCTCGCCGATACCATTGATGGTGCATTCCACCTGGCGTGCGCCTGCGCTGATCGCGGCCAGGCTGTTGGCCACCGCCATGCCCAGGTCGTCGTGGCAATGCGCGGAGAAGATGGCCTTGTCCACGCCGCGCACGTTGGCGCGCAGGTAGCGGAACATCTCGATGATTTCGGCGGGAGTGGTGTAACCGACGGTGTCGGGGGCGTTGAGCACCGTGGCGCCGGCTTCAACGGCGACCGAGAAGATCTCGGCGAGGTAGTCCGGCTCGGTGCGCAGGGCATCTTCGGCGGAGAATTCAACTTCGTGGGCCAGGGCCTTTGCCCGGTAGATCGCCTCGGCGGCGATGTCGATCACTTGCTGCTTGCTCTTGCCCAGCTTGTGCTCGCGATGCAGCGGCGAGGTGGACAGGAACAGGTGGATCCGTGAGTGTCGCGCGCCTTCCAGTGCCTTGCCCGCGGCATCGATATCACCTGCCTGACATCGTGCCAGGGCAGCCACCGTGGGCGCTTTCAGTGTTCGCGCGATCTCGGCCACGGCGGCGAAATCGTCGGGTGAAGCCTGTGGGAAGCCGGCTTCGATAATGTCGACACCCAGGTCTTCCAGGGCGTGCGCCATGCGCATCTTGGCGCGCCGGTCCATGGAAAACCCAGGGGCCTGCTCGCCGTCGCGCAAGGTGGTGTCGAAGATACGCACGCGGCCTACGTCGCTTTCGACGTCGCCGTGTGTACTGCCCTGGTGTGCTGGATTCATGTCTGGCTCCGCTCGTTGTCGAGGCGGGCCGGGCAATAAAAAACCCCGCATCCGTTTCCGGGTGCGGGGTTCTTCAGGAGTCTTCAGGTTATTTTTGCTTCACCTGGACACTTGCCCTTAGCCCGCACCTCCGCAGGTAATAAGTACAAGGTTAATAAGAAGGAGGCCGCCGCCGAGACGCAGCGTGCCGTCGACCTTGGTAAGTCGATTCAGGGCAAAGCGGCCATGGGTGTTGCGCTGCGTCATGTGATCGAACGTACGTCACCCGTTTGACGCGTGTCAACAGTTTCAGGTGTAAGAATTTTCCTAGGACCGTTTAGACGGCCAGACGTCCGAGTAGTGGTTCGGCACCGGACACCGCATAAGAATCCCGCTTCAGATCAAGTGGTATGCACGCTTTTGTATGAGAAAAATCCGAAAACGGACGGAGTGTGATGCAGGTCCCATTCGGCGCGTTGACCCACCCGCAAATGCCTACCTAGACTTGCCGCCGTTCCGCTCGGAACCACAACCCAAAGGATGAATCATGGCCAGTCTCCGGAAGGCCGGGGCGCGCATTCCTGCGCGGCTCGCGGCTGCTTTTTGCCTCGTTTTCCCGCTGCTCTCGTTCGCCGCCGAAACGGCCGCGCCCTTTGCCGAGTACGACGGCGATGACCGCTGGTCGACCATTCCGGCCCAGGCCGCGCAATGGCAGATGGCGGCCCACTGCGCCTGGGAGCGCTATGTCGGCTGCGAGCTGGGCAGCGTGCAGACCACCACGACGGGCTATGCCTACCGCTTCGTCCACGCCGTGTCGCGGCCCGGCGGTGGTGTGGTGCTGGAAGAACTCGATGGCCACGGCAACGGGGCGTGGTCCTGCCCGGCCGGGTTCGCCGTCTATAGCGAGTTCATGGGCGTGGACGTGGGCCCGTACCCCAACCGGATGATGGACCTGGGCACGGGCTTCCCGACCAAGTGCAAACCCATCGGGGCGAAGGCTGCCGACGCGGTGGCTGCCGAGGCGGGCAGCGCGCCCGAGGTAAGCGAGGACTTTGAACAGGGGAGGCTGGTCGAGCGGCATGTCGGGGGTGGGGACCCCGCGACGTGGTCGGTGGCATGGGACGCCACCGGCGCCGACGTGTCCGGGCGTGGGGAGCGCGAGGGCATCCAGGCACGCATCGAGCAGGGGAGGGCGGTGTCGTTGGGGAAGGGGCTACGGCTCGACTACGACGCCGAGGGTGCGCTGGACACCGTGCGGGGTAACGGGGGCACGGTGTTCTCGCGGGCCTGGGTCAACGATCCCGAGGGCCGGCTTGTCGCTGCCCTCCGCGATGCCAGGCATCGTCTTCCGACCGGCCCAGCCTCGGCGCCTGTCGACACGCTGGTCCGCCTGGGCGAGTCCATCGACGCGCTGCTGGATGGCCGCCGCGATCCGCACGCGCGTCCGCGCTGACCGGCCAGGAGACTTGAATGACTGCCTCATTCCTCGGCCGACTCATGGCGTCGGCCGCGCTGTTCCTTTGCGCTGCGAGCGCCCAGGCCGGATCCCATCTGGTCGCCACGCTGCGTGACAGCACCCCGCCGGGAACACACGACCGGGTGCTCGTCACCCTGGTGCTCACCAACGACGGCGACCAGCCTGTGCACGTGTTCGGGCCCGCTACACCCTTTATCGCGGCGGGCGGCCGTCTCGCCCGCGACCAGTTCGAGGCGGCCAATGCCTTCGGCCGCAAGGCGCCGTACCGCGGCCGATGGGTGAACTGGGGCGGCACCGTCATGGCCGTGTTCCGCCTGATCCAACCCGGCGAAGTCCTCGAGGCCACGGTGGACCTCACGAACGAATACGACTTCGGAACCGGCGGCCCGTTCACCCTCCGCTACGTCCTGTCGATGGACTGGACGCCTGACCCCGAGCGCAACACGACGGCGGAACTCGCGGCGTTCACTCCCGGCGGGCAACGGGTTGTCCAGTCGAACAGCGTGACGGTTATGGCACCGGCGTATCGGGAGCCGGTGGGGCGTGTGGCTTCGAAACGATCAGTCGCTATGCCAGCCGCGTAACCACTCCGCAAAAACACGATGGTCGGCCGCCAGCGGTTCGGCCGTCGCGTCGCGGGCAAGCATGGCGGCGAGGGCTTCGGGGACTTCCACTTCGCGGCCGATCAGGGGCTCGACGACGGTGTCGAATTTCGCGGGATGGGCGGTGGCGGCCATCGTCCATGCGCGGGTGTCGCCGGCGAGGCGGCGTTGTTCGAACACGCGGATGGCGGTGGCGGTGTGCGGGCAGAACAGTTCGCCGTCGCTGGCGGCGTGACGGCGGATGACGTCACGGATGGTGGCGTCGTCCACCGCGTGCGCGCTGCCATTAAGACGCGCGGCTTCGTCGCTGCCGAACAGGTGGCGCAGGCGTTCGAAGTTGCTGGGCGCGCCGACGTCCATGGCGTTGGCGATGGTCGCCACGGCATCACGCGCACGGTAGGGCTGGCCGCCGAAGAACTCGGGCAGCGTGTCGTTGGCGTTGCAGGCGAACACCACCTCCCCGATCGGCAGGCCGATTTCGCGTGCCCACAGGCAGGCCACCGCGTTGCCGAGGTTGCCGGTGGGGACGATGACGTTCATGGGCGGATTCTCGGCATTCAATGCCGCATGGCCGAAGTACGCCATCTGCGGCAGCAGGCGGCCGAGGCTGATGCTGTTGGCCGACGACAGCGGGACGTCGGCCTGCAGGGCGGGATCGCCGAAGGCGCCTTTCACGAGTCGCTGGCAGTCATCGAAGCTGCCTTCGACGCGCAGCGCGCGGACGTTGCCACCGAAGCTGCCCAGCTGGTGGGCCTGGCGCGGCGACACGCGGTTGTCGGGATAGAGGATGGCCACGCGCACGCCCGGCAGGCCGTGGAAAGCGGCGCCGACGGCGGCCCCCGTGTCGCCGGACGTCGCGACCAGGATGGTCAGCGGATCAGGATCGCCGGCACGCAGGCGCGAGATGCATGCCGCGAGAAAGCGCGCCCCGAAATCCTTGAACGCTGCGGTAGGCCCATGGAACAGCTCAAGCACATGCGCACCGGCAATGCGCAGCTCGCGGCGTGGCGCGGGATGGGCAAAGGCCTCGGCGCAGATGGCTTCGAGCTCGCTGGCTAGCGGATCCCCGGCAAAGAAGGGCTCCAGCATGGCTGCCGCGGTGCTGGCGAGATAACCGCCGGCCGGCAACGTGCCGACACGCGGCATGGTCTCGGGCACGTAGAGCCCACCATCCGGTGCAAGCCCGGTGGCGATCGCCGCGGAGAGGGACACTGGCGCGGCACCGCCGCGCGTACTCACATAACGCATCGTCACACCACCCGCGCGGCGGGGCCGTCGATGGGCGCGACCAGGGCATCGCTGGCGTGGCCGGCATGGCGGAACGCCGCCTGCATGTCGTGCGCGGCGGCCACCGCCGCCGCGCGATCTTCGAACCAGCCAAACACACTCGGGCCCGCACCGGAAATGCTGGCCCCGAACGCGCCATGGTCCAACGCGGCCTGTTTCACCGCGTAGAAACCCGGGATCAGCGGGGCGCGGCGCGGCTCGACCAGCACATCGGACAGGCCTTCGCGGACGAGATCGGCATCGCCGCGGTAGCAGCCCGCCAGCACCAGCGCGAGGTTGGCGCTCTGCGCCACGAACTCGCCGAGGGCGTAGTGGCCGGCCAGCGCGGCGCGCGCCTTGCGCGTTTCCAGCACCACGTGTGGATGGACCAGCGCGCAATGCCACTGCGCGGGAACCGGAATCCGCACCAGGCGCGACTCGGTGGCGAGCACCAGGCCACCCAGCAGCATGGGGCCGAGGTTGTCGCCATGGCGGCTGCCGCTGGCCACCACTTCGCCGTCCATCGCGAAGGGGTACAGCGCCTCGCGCGGCAGCGGCGTATCGAGCAGGGCATTCGCGGCCACCACGGCGGCCACGCACGACGCGGCCGAACCGCCCATGCCGGAGCCCAGCGCGATGCCCTTGTGCAGGGTGAGTTCGAAGCCGAAGGGCAGGTCCAGCGCGCGCAGCATGGAGAGCAGGGCGGCGCCTGCGGTGTTGTCTTCGGGCTTCAGTGGCAGGTCGCTGACTACGCCGTCGATCGCGGCGATGCGTACCTCGCGCTCGGGAATCCGGCGCACCTCGGCACGGTCGCCGGCGCCCTCGACGCAATGGCCGAGGATGTCGAAACCAATGCCGACGTTGCCGACGCTGGCGTAAGCCTCGGCGATGGCGACATCGGTGCGGGCGAGGGGCGAGGTGTCTTCTTTCAGCATGCGCATCGTTTTACTCCCATGGCGCCGGCCACGCGCAGCAGGTCGGTGAAGACCGCCGCGGCGGTGACCTCGGGGCCGGCACCCGGCCCCTGGACAACCAGGGCATTGTCGCAGTATCGGCGGGTGGCGAAACGCACCACGTTATCGGTGAGCTGGCCATGGGCGAAGGCGTGGCCGCGCTCAAGCACCTGCACGCCCACCGAGGCGCCGTCGCGGTCGAGGCGGGCGACGTGGCGTAGCACCCCGCCGGCGGCCTGGGCCCGGGCCAGCAGCTCGGCCATCGGCGCATCCATCGCCGGCAGGACTTCCATGAAGTCCTCGCGGGCGAGCCCGGCCAGGGCGGCCGGCACCAGGCTGTTCACCGCCACGTCGTCGAGCGAGAGCGGCAACCCGGCCTCGCGGGCCAGGATCACCAGCTTGCGGGCCACGTCCATGCCGGAAAGGTCGTCACGCGGGTCCGGCTCCGTGTAGCCGAGGTCATGGGCCTCGCGGACCAGCTGGGAGAACGGGATCGAGCCGTCGAAGCGGTTGAACAGCCACGCCAGGGTCCCGGAAAGCATGCCCTCGACGGCCGTCAGCTCGTCGCCGGTATCGATCAGGTCGCGCAGGGTCTGCACCACCGGCAGGCCCGCCCCCACCGTGCCTTCGTAGTGCAGGCGGGCGCCGCTGGCATCGGACGCGCGGGCGATGGCATGCCAGCGATCCAGGCAACCACTGGCCGCGCGCTTGTTGGGGGTGACTACGTGGATGCCGGCCGTGAGCCAGCCCGCATAGTGGTCGGCCACCGCGTCGCTGGCCGTACAGTCAGCGAGGACGGCGGCTTCCCCGTGCGGGCCGGCGACGTAGGCCGCGAACTCGTCCAGCGCGGCCGGGCGCCAGGTCTGCGCGCCGCCCATGCGGCCGTTCAGGGCCTCATCGTCGCAGTCCAGCCACATGTGCCGGCTGTCGCTGACCGCGCGCAGCCGCAGTTCCAGCCGGCATTCCCGCAGGAGCCGGGGTGCGGCGTGGCGCAGCTGGTGCAGGAAGGCGGTGCCGACCTTGCCGGGCCCGATGACGCCGACGTTGACGACAAGCGGGGGGAGCGCCGCGCGGACGGGCGCGGCGCGTAAGAGGGAACGGTGCAGATCGACAGCGATGGACACGAGCTAAGCCTCCGGTAGAGGCCCGTCACATCACGTAGGAGGGATTGCGGCTGAGATTCCTGGCGCCGGTCCCGTCCTGCGGGAGGTCGGGGCCGGCAGCGACATGGAACCTAAATGCGCGCGGACTCCGATCCTCCGACCGTAGTGGTCGTGGTGGTCGTAGTCGTGGTGGTGGTCATGGACGCAGCCGCGCCGGCCACGAAGGTGGCCAGGGTGGAACGCAGCGCGGGCGTCATGGGATGCATGGCCCGACGTTAGGCCCGCGTTGTGCACCGTGTCAAGCAGCAAAAAGTCATAGACCCACGCCTATTTCTTGCTGAGATCGATGGCGTAGGTGGCCGTGCCGTCGCCGTTGTCCTTCAGCTGGGTGATGTGCAGGCCAAGCGATTTGGCGAGGTCTTCCTTGCCGACGGCACCGGTAAAGGTCACCGGGCCTTTCACCTTCACCGGGACGAAGGTCCACGAGCGCTTGTCGACCAGCTTGCTGGTGATGGTCTTGTGCGCCTCGACCCACTTGATGACGACTTCGCGGTTGCCATCCGGCGCGTTGAGCACCACCGAATCACCGTTCATGCCCGGGAACTCGCCGCCGCCGTTGGCGCGGTAGCTGTTGGTCACCACGACGAACGCCTGGCCGTCCTTCACCGGCTTGCCTTTGTAGCGCAGGTTGCCGATGCGCTGGCCTTCCGGCTTGGTGACGTCGATGGTGTAGGTGATGCCGCCCTGGGCCTGGTCGAAGTTGTAGCCGGGCATCTTGCCGATCAGCGCCTGCTCGCCGTCCTTCGACGGATCGATCTGGTTGAAGCGCGTCGCCGACTTCTCCAGCCATGCCTTCACCGCGCTGCCATCGATCTTCACCGCGGCCAGCGTGTTCGGATAGAAGTACAGGTCGGCGGCGTTGCGGATCGTCAGCGGACCCTTCGCCACATCGGTGTAGTCATCCGGGCCGCCGAAGCCCGTGCGGAAGGCCGACGCGGTGGAGATCACCGGCACGTCCTTCAGGTCCGGGCGCGAGCGCGACAGCTCGTCACGCACGTAGTCGATCTGCGCGGCGTTGACGACGGCGAGGGCCGTCATGTTGCCTTCGTCGGCAAAGTAGCTGCTGAGGTCGTGGTCGGTCGCACCGATCGGCGTGTTCACGTAAGCGACCGCCGCCTCGTGCGCCTCCTTCACGATCGGCTCGATGGCCGGATCCGCATCGACGCACTGGCTCTTCTTCACGCAGATGGGGCGCACTTCGCTGTGGCTCTTGTCCTTCTCCACCACCCAGCGGCCACCCTCGCGCTTCATGCTGAGGTTGATAACGCCGAGGTCCTTGCCGAAGAAACCACCCATCACGGCCGGCACGCCACGGACGATGCCGCGCTTGGCGTCCACGTCCTTCATGCCGTCGTAGCGGGGCCCCGGGAACTCGGTGTGCGAGTGGCCCAGCAGCAGCGCGTCGATGCCCGGCACGCCGGCGAGGTACCAGCCACCGTTTTCCATCTGCGGCGTGTAAGGCGCGGTATTCAGGCCGCCGTGCAGGATCGCCACGACGAGGTCCGGATGCTGCGCCTGGATCTCGGGCATGTACTTCTGCGCCGCTTCCACCACGCCGGTGACGGTGACCTTGCCCTGCAGGTTGCGCTTGTCCCAGTCGAGGATCGGCGGCGGGGTGAAGCCGATGATGGCGATGCGGACATCCGTGGCGACATCCTTGCCGGCCGCGTTCTTCGCGTGCACCGTCTTGGTGACGATGGTCCACGGCTTGAAGATCGGCTGGCTGTCGCGCGCGCTGAACACGTTGGAGAGCACCAGCGGGAACTTCGGCCCCGCGCACGGCTTCGCCGTCACGCCGTCCACGTTCATCGCGGTGTTGGTCACCTGGGCGAGGAACGGCAGGCCATAGTTGAATTCGTGGTTGCCGGCGGTGCCGCCGTCGTAACCCACGCTGTCCATCGCCTTGTAGATGGCCAGCTCGCTGTCGCAGCCCACCGGCTTCACCAGCGCCTGGTAGTCGGCGAGGACGCTGCCCTGGATGGTGTCGCCGCTGTCGAACAGCACCGTGTTGGGGAATTCCTTGCGGGCCTGGTGGATCAGCGTGGCCACGCGCTCGTAGCCAAACGACGCGTCGTCTTTCTGCTTGTAGTAGTCGTACGAAAGGATGTTCGAGTGGACGTCGGTGGTCTCGAGGATCGCGAGGTCCAGCGTCGCGCCGTCGCCCAGGGTGGCCGGCTTGCCGGGTTTATCGGCGGGAGTGCTGGCGCAGGCGGCGAGCAGGGCGGCCGAAAGCGAGGCCAGCGCGAGGTGCTTGAACATCCGGGGGGTCCGTTTATCGATGGATCAGGGGGCGGAAACTAGCAGAATCCCGCGACAGGCGCCCACGCGTGGCGCCGTCGTGCCGCGGGTCACGGGCCGCGCTCGGCCCGGGCCTGGTCGAAGTAGGTGTAGACCTTGCCGTTATCGTCCAGCTGCTTCGTTTTCAGGATGAAGCGATAGGTGCTGCGGCCCATGGGCGTGCCGTCGACGCGGCGTACGTCCAGCCTGGTGGCGCTATCCGTGGTGACGTCGGCGGCCTTCACGGAAAGGCCCGCGCCGTCGCGGCCTTCCACGCCTTCGCGCAGCACGCGGCCGTCGGCCTTGCCCAGGTCGATGCCGAGCACGGCGGCCAGCGTCGGCGCCACGTCGACATTGCCGCTGGGCAGCTCGCTGCGCAGGTTTTTGCGGAAGTCGGGGCCGGTCATCAGCAGGGTGTTGTGCACGTCCACCGGGCTGAAGCTGCCGTGCATGCCGCGCTCGTTGCTCATGCTGGTGTACACCGTGCCGGGGAAGCCCTGGATCACGGCGTTCGCGTCGAAGTCGTAGCTGGCGATGATGTCCGGTGCGCGCTTGTTGGCCAGATGCACGGTGGCCAGCGGCAGGGTGCCGGGGATCTTGCCGTAGCGCGCATCGACGAAGATGGCGCCGAACATCTCGCGCGACTGCAGGAAGCGCACCGCCTTCTCCACCTGGGCGCGATCGTGCGACGGCAGGTAGAGGTATTCGCTGCCACCGTTCGGGGCGATGACGAAGGCGTCCTTCGGCAGGTCCGCTGGCACTTTGTACGCGGGCGTAGTGTACGGGCCGGGCTTGCCGCAGACGCGACCATCGTCGTCGAAGCGCGTGGGGTGCAGGGGCTTGCCGTTGGCGAGGACGCCGGACATCACCGGTGCGTAGATGCAGCCGAAGCCATCGAACGCGGTGAAACCGGCCTGGGTCATCTCGTCGGCGAGGCGGATGGCGCCCGAGCTGGAGAAGCCCCATTCGTTATCGACGCGGCCGACGCGGCCATCGGCGATCTGGCGCAGGGGGAACAGGTCGCGCGGGCCTGCCACGTTGCTGTGCGCGTGGTCGGAGACGATCACCAGGTCGGTGTCGCCGTCCATGCCCAGCGCTTTCAGCTTGGCCTGCAGCTGGCCGAGCAGCTCGTCCTGCGCGCGCAGGGCAAGGTGGAAATTCGGCGAGCCCACGCCGTACTGGTGCTCGGTGGAATCCGGGTTGCGCAGCCAGACGAAGCTGACGTCGGGCTTCTCCACCGGCAGGATGTACTCGAGGAAGGCCTTCATCAGGTACGCGTTCGACGCGGTCGGCGGGGCGCCGGCGCCATCGGAGGCATCCGAGGTGCTGCCGTCTTTCAGCGTCACCAGCGGGAGCTGGGCCGTGGGCGTGCCGTTGTCGGGTTCAAGCTGGAAGTGGTCCGCGTCGTACGCATGCACGATGTTGGCCGGCAGCGGGAAGCCGGCCTTTGAGAGCTTCTTGGCGAAGGCCAGCGGCAGGGCCACGTTCTCGTCGAGGATCGTGCCGCCTTCGTGGATATCCTGCAGGAACGCTGGGCCCGACTTGCCGACCACGGCCGTTTTCAGGCCCTTCTTCCGCGCGCGTTCCAGCAGGGTGGGCGCCTGCAGCAGCTCGTGGTGCCAGTGGTCGTCCAGCGCGCGGAGCACCGCATAGTCTTCCGTATACACCGGCGCGGCGAAGTCGCTGGGCACGCCCTTGGCATCGAAGCCGCTGGCGCCCGGGGCCCAGAAGCGGTTGCCGAAGAAGCCGATGGTGCCAGGGAACGAACCGGTGGCGAAGCTCGATGCATTGACCATGGTGAAGGTCGGGTACGTCGCGTGGTTATCCGCGAAGAACGTGCCTTCCTTCACCAGCGCCGCGAGATGCGGCGTGTCGTCTTCGCTGATCGCGTCCGGCCGCATGCCGTCCCAGACGAAGACGATGACACGATGAGCAGCGGAAGCCTCGGCGGCAAAAGCCAGGAGGAGCAGGGCAGCGAGGCGTTGGCGGAGTGACATGGGCCGGTCCGTCTGGGGGTGCGCCATTGTTCGGATGGAGTGTTGCAGTTTTGCGCGACTGCCACAAATGCGACGTGTGTCACCAAACCGGCGTCCGTCGAAAAGCCGTAAACAAACGTAAATACATGCGCTCCACGCTCGTCGGCTTCCTTCGTGTTGAGTTCGATCTTGATGAAGCCCATGCGCTCCGCCCTGTTCCTCGCCCTTGCCGCCGCGTTCGCCGTCCCCGTCCATGCCGAGGATGCCCCGCCGCCGAAAACCCAGGACCTGGAAGCGGTGTCGGTCATTGGCCAGGGCGAAACCCGCCAGGTGCAGCGCATCGTCCCGCAGGACCAGAAAGTGCTGCCGCCGGGCACGAGCCCTCAGAAGATTCTCAACCGCCTGCCCGGCGTGAACGTGGAATCGAATGACGCCTTCGGTGCCAACGAAGAGTCACAGACCATCACCCTGCGTGGCTTCAACACCACGCGCCTGGGCTACACGGTGGACGGCCTGCCGCTGGGCGACAACGCGTATGGCAACTACAACGGCCTGAACATCTCGCGTGCGCTGATCGCCGAGAACATGTCCACCGTGGAACTCTCCGAAGGCATCGGCGCCCTGGGCACCGCCTCCACCAGCAACCTCGGCGGTACCATCCAGTACTTCTCCGCCGATCCGTCAAAGAAGTTCGGCGGCAAGGTCGCGCAGACCTTCGGCAGCGACCACAACCGTCGCACCTATGCGCGCATCGACACCGGTGATTACAAGGGCTTCTCCATGTACCTCTCCGGCGTCAAGGCAGACGCGGACATGTGGGCCCAGCCGAACTCGAAGACCGATACCAAGCAGTTCAACGGCAAGGCCGTGTACGAGTTTGGCGACGGCAACCGCATCACCGGCTTCGCCGATACCTCGCGCACCAGCCAGGCGGATTACGCGTACCTCTCCAAGAGCGGCATGCAGCGTGGCCTGGGCTGGGACTGGAATCTCTATGCACCGGACTGGAACCGTGCGCTGGCCGCGGCGTACTGCGCACCCGCGTACACCATCGGTGGCGTGAAGGATGCGCGCTGCGGCTTCTCGGGCGGCGTGGACAACATCGACGATGCGTACTACCAGAGCCGCGCCCTGCGTCGTGACGACCTCTACTACGTGGCGGGCGACTTCACGGTGGCCGACGGCGGCACGCTGCACACGCAGGTGTACCACCATGAAAATGCGGGCCAGGGCCACTGGTGGTCGCCGGGGCAGAAGTCGTTCCCCGGTACGGCGGAGGAACTGCCGATCAGCATCCGCAGCACCAACTACACCATCAACCGCAATGGCGCGATCGCCTCGCTGGGCTGGGACTTGGGTGCGCATCACGTCGAAGGCGGCGTGTGGTACGAGCAGAACGACCACCACGTGGAACGCAACTTCTACTGGATCGACGGGCCGGTCAGCGATAACTACTACCTGCAGGGGCCGAACCGTCGCCTGTTTGCGCAGGACTACACCATCACCACCAAGCAGGCCTACCTGCAGGACAGCTTCAAGGCCTTCGATGATCGCCTGTCCGTGGACATCGGCGTGAAGAGCCCGCACACCACGATGAAGGCGGTGGAACTGCCGGGCGTGGAAAGCCCGTACGCCACGGGCACGCTCAAGGCCCAGAAGGCGCTGCTGCCGCAGGCGGGCCTCGCGTGGCAGCTGTCACCCGGGCAGGAGCTGTTCCTCTCCTACGCCAAGAACATCGCCTCCTTCCAGGGTGGTGGCGCCGGTGGCCCGCAGTCGGTGTCGCAGGCTGCCTTCGATGGCACCAAGAGCAGCCTGAAGCCGGAGCAGTCGCGCAGCATCGACGGCGGCTTCCGCAGCGTGGGCTCATTCTACGAAGCCTCCGTGGCGCTGTATGACGTGAAATTCGACAACCGCCTGCTCTCGCTCAATCCGTGCCCCAGCATCGAGGTGGGCACGCGCCCCGAGTGCAACACGGCCTTCGTCAACGTCGGTTCGGTGAGCAGCCGCGGCGCGGAGTTCACCTTCATCTGGAAGCCGGTGCAGGGCTTCCAGTGGTACAACTCGGCCTCGTTCAACCGTTCGAAGTACGATGACAACTACGTGGCCAATGGCGTGGTGGTGCCGGTGAAGGACAAGACGACCGTGGATACGCCCAAGCGCATGTTCGCCAGCGAGGTGAGCTACACCACCGGCCCGTGGACGGCGAGCCTGCGCGGCAAGTACACCGGCAAGCGCTACTACACCTATACCAATGACCAGAGCGTCGCCGGTGCCACCTCGTTTGATGCGGGCGCCAGCTACGACTTCGGAGCGATCGGCGAGCTGAAGGCCCTTACCCTGGCGCTGAACGTCACCAACCTGACCGACCACCGCTACGCCAGTAACCTCACCGCCTTCGCCGCCACGGACCCGCAGGGCCGCGCCCTGGCCTTCCACGCCAGCGCGCCCCGGCAGAGCTTCGTCACCCTGTCGGCGGACTTCTGATGAAGGCGACGGCGCTATCCTTCGCTCTCCTTGCCCTGATGAGCGGAGCCCTGCCGATGACTGCCCATGCCGTGGATGCCCGGCCCATCGCCGCGAAAGTCCTGGTGATCGGCCACCGCGGGGCCAGCGCCCTGCGGCCCGAGCACACGCTGGCGTCCTACGCCGTGGCCATTCGTGATGGCGCGGACTTCGTCGAGCCGGACCTGGTGTCGACGAAGGATGGCGTGCTCGTCATCCGCCACGAGAATGAGATCAGCGGTACCACCGATGTGGCGAACCACCCCGAGTTCGCCAGCCGGCGCACCACGAAAACCGTGGATGGCGTGCAGATCACCGGCTGGTTCACCGAGGATTTCACGCTGGCGGAGCTGAAGACGCTACGGGCCCGCGAGCGCCTGGCGGACATCCGCAAGGCGAATACCGCGTTCGACGGCCAGTTCAGCGTGCCCACCTTCGACGAGATGATCGAGTTCGTCGCGGCGGAAGCGTCGGCGCGCGGCAAGGTGCTGGGGATCATTCCCGAGATCAAGCACTCGACGTATTTCCGCGGCATCGGCCTGCCCATGGAAGACGCCGTGCTGGCGACCCTCGCCGCCCATGCGTACACCCGCACGGCGCCGGTGGAGATCCAGTCGTTCGAGGTGGGCAACCTGAAGTATCTGCGCGGGAAGCTCGGCACGAGCCATCCGAATATCCGCCTGCTCCAGCTGATGGAGGGGGCGGACGAGCACCCGGCGGACCTGCCCTCGCTCACCTACGGGCAGATGATGACCCCCGCCGGGCTGAAGGCCGTCCGTGGCTACGCCGACGCGATCGGCCCCTCCACGCGCAGCATCATCCCGCTGGCGAAGGACGGCCGGCTGGCCCCCGTGGCGCCGCTGGTCCATGACGCCCACGCGGCCGGCCTGGAGGTCCACCCGTACACCTTCCGCCCGGAAAACCACTTCCTCGCCGCGGATTTCCGCGACGGGGCGGGGGATGCGGCGCGCAACGAGGCGGGCTCCGTGGCGGAAATCCGCGCCTACCTGGCCACCGGCATCGATGCCTTTTTCACTGATGACCCCGCCCTGGGCCGGAAGGCCGTGGACGGCCGCTGAGGCCTTCCCCCACACGGGATTGCTGCGGGCGCTCGGCGACAGGGGGTCCCACGCCCGCTATGATCCGCGGTCACTCGTCATACCGTGGATTCCCCCATGTCGCTAGCCAGGTTCCTCCGCCACAAGTCCGTTGAGCAGTTGCAGGCGGAAGTCGGCAGCCGCACGGATTTCCGCCGGGTGCTGGGCCTGTGGCAGCTCACCGCCATCGGCATCGGCGGCATCATCGGCGTGGGCATCTTCGTCCTGGCCGGCCAGCAGGCCGCCATGAACGCCGGCCCGGCGGTGGCGCTCAGCTTCATCATCGCGGGCCTGGGCAGTGCCTGCGCCGCCCTGTGCTACGCCGAATTCGCCGGGCTCATCCCGGTCACCGGCAGCGCCTATACCTACGGCTACGCGGTACTGGGCGAAGGCGCGGCCTGGATCATCGGCTGGGATCTCCTGCTCGAATACGCCCTGGTGGTGGCGGTGGTGGCCATCGGCTGGTCGGGCTACGTGCAGGTGTTGCTGGCGACGGCAGGCGTGCACCTGCCGGAGTGGGCGCAGAAGAGCATGAGCGCCGACACCATGGCCTATTACTGGCAGCAGGGGATGGGCTCGCTGGGCGTGTCGTTCGCGCATCCCGTGAGCGCGCCCACCGACGGACACCGCTTCAACATCATCGCCGCGGGTATTTCCCTGTTCGTGGCCATCCTGCTTTCCATGCGCACCGAGTGGGGCGCGCGCCTGAACACGCTGATCGTAGCGATCAAGGTGCTGGGCGTGGCGCTGGTGATCGGCGTGGGCGCGTTCTACATCAACACGGCCAACTGGCACCCGTTCATCCCCGAGCGCGTGCTCGACGCCAAGGGCGCGGCGCACTTTGGCTGGCACGGCGTGCTCACCGGCGCCTCCGTGGTGTTCTTCGCGGTGTTCGGTTACGACACGCTGACCACCGCCGCCGAGGAAGCGAAGAACCCGCAGCGTGACCTGCCGCGTGCGGTGCTTCTCTCGCTGGCCGTCGCGATGGTGCTGTATATCGCCGTCTCGCTGGTGCTCACCGGCATCGTTCCTTATTCGACGCTGGGTGGCGAAGCCTCGGTGTCCGACGCGTTCAACGCCATCGGCCTGCCGTGGATCAGCAACATCATCGCCGTCGCCGCCGTCATCGGCGTGGTCAGCGTGCTGTTCGCCTTCATGCTCGGCGCGGCGCGCATCTGGTTTGCCCTTTCTCGTGACGGCCTGCTGCCGGCCTGGTTCGCCAAGGTGCATCCGCGCTACGGCACGCCGGCGCGTCCGACCATGATCCTCGGCCTCTTCACCGCCCTCGTCGCGGGCCTGCTGCCGATCGGCGAGGTGGCGGAGCTGGTGAACATCGGCACGCTCAGCGCGTTCATCCTGATCTGCGCCTCGGTGCTCGTGCTGCGCGTGCGCAAGCCGGAGCTGCACCGCAATTTCAAGACGCCGGCTGTGTGGTTCGTCGCGCCGCTGGGCATCCTGTTTTCGCTGGCGCTGATCTATGGCCTGCCGTGGATCACGTTCGAGCGGTTTGCGATCTGGATGATCATCGGGCTCATCGTGTACTTCACGTATGGCGTGCGGCATAGCAAGCTCAACAAGGAATAATCTCACTCACTCCTAGGGTTTCCCCTACGGGCGTCGGGCAAAAATCCGACTCATTTTTCAGAATCCTTCTACAGGCAACACCCCGGCAGCACCCATAACATTCTCCGGCACGGAAGCACTTCGACCCGAAGTGACCACGACCAGGGACGTTATGATGAACAGGCGCCACATGGCCAACACCCGATGCGGTCTCGCATCGATGGCCTGTGCCGTGGCGGTGCTCGCCGGCGCACCCTCCGCTGTCGGCGCCGTGGCGCTGGAGGACATCGACACGCAGGAGCGCCGCGCGCGCAGCCAGCGTGAAGCGAAGTGGCGCGACGACCAGCGCGCCCAGCCGTCGGTTCGGCTGGGCAGTGCGCCACCCGCGGACTTCCACCGCACCGACCTGCCTGCCGAAGGCGACTGCTTTCCCATCACCGGCATCGTGCTGGATGGTGCCCCGGGCCACGGGTTCGACTTCGCGCGTCGCTATCTGCGGTCCTACGTGGGCCGCTGCATGGGGCACGACGGGGTCAACCTGGTCGTACGCCGCGTCTCTGACCTGATCATCGACCGTGGGTTTGTCACCACGCGTGTCGGGCTCGCACCGCAGGATATTCACACCGGCGTCCTGAGGCTCACGCTCGTACCCGGTACCGTGCGCGCGATTCGCTTCGCGCCCGGCTCGGCGAGCGGGTTCTGGCGGACGGCGCTGCCGTCGCGGGCCGGCGGGTTGCTCAACCTGCGCGATATCGAACAAGGGCTCGAGCAGTTCAAGCGCGTGCCGTCGCAGGACGTCACCATTGATATCGCGCCGGGCGACCTGCCCGGCGAGTCCGACCTTGTGGTGTCCATCAGCCGCACACGGCCCTGGCATGTCGTCGCATCCCTGGACGACACCGGGTCACGGTCCACAGGCCGCCTGCAGGGTGGCGTCCAGCTCGGGCTGGATAATCCCCTGCGCATCAACGATGTCCTTACGCTGGGCTACAACCACGCTGTCAGCCCAGGTCGCGGGCGCGGCACGCGCGGCAACAGCGCGAATTACACCGTGCCGCTTGGCAACGGGTCGGCCACTGTCAGCCTCTACGATTACCACTACCACCAGACGGTGGTGGGCTCGCAGCAGATCTTCGTATCAAGCGGCAAGTCGCGTTCCGTGGATCTCACGCTGCAACGGCTGCTGCACCGCACGGCGTACGGCAAGACCTCGCTGGAGTTTCGCGTCGGCAAGCGCCTCGCGCATAACTTCATCGAAGGCACCGAACTGGCGAGCCAGAAGCGCCACGTTACGACGGCCGAACTCGCGTTGGTACAGCGGCAGTACGTGGGGCGTGCGCAGGTCGACCTGCGCGTAGCGCGCCGCCAGGGCGTGAGTGCGCTTGGCGGGCAGCGCGATGCAGCGAACCTCCCGGCCGGCGTTCCGACCTTCCAGTACCGCATGGGCATCCTTGATGCCTCGCTCACGCTGCCCTTCAGCGTGGGCGGCGCGCCGCTGCAGTGGACCAGCGAATTCCGGGCGCAGCACAGTGGTGATGTGCTGTACGCGTCGGAGTTCATCACCGTCGGGGGTCGCTACAGCGTTAGAGGCTTCGACGGTGAGCAGAACCTGGCCGGCGAGAAGGGCTGGTACTGGCGCAACACGCTCAGCGCCCCACTGGGTGCATTGCCCGCGGCGGCCTACATCGGCATCGATGGCGGCCATGTCGGCGGCCCCAGCATCAAGGCCCTCCCGGACAAGACCCTTCGCGGCGCCTTCGTCGGCGTACGTGGTGCCGCGGGCCCTTTGAACTTCGATGTATTTGCCGGGTGGGCAGGCAAGGGCGGTCGCGCCTTGCAGACCGCGCGGCCAGCGACGGGCTTCCAGCTCGTCTATCAGTACTGAACGGATCGGCACATCCCATGAAGAGCCTCTCTTTTCCCCACGGCACGGCCCAGTCGCTTGCGCTTGCCATCCTCGTTGCCCTGGCTGGTGGCCCCGTCGCCGCGCAGGCGCAGGTCGCTCCTGCGGCGGGCTCGCCCCACGCCCCGGGCGTGGACCCCGCCGCCAATGGCACGCCTGTCGTCAACATCGTGGCGCCCAACCAGCGCGGCGTGTCGCACAACCAGTACCACGACTTCAACGTCGACTCGCGCGGCCTGGTGCTCAACAACAGCGGTGCGGTAAGCCAGGCCCAGCAGGCGGGCTACATCGTGGGCAACCCGAATCTTGCGAACGGTGCGTCCGCCCGGATCATCGTCAACGAAGTGACGTCCCGAAACGCGTCGCAGCTGCGCGGGTTCACCGAAGTCGCGGGCCAGCGCGCCGAAGTGGTCATCGCCAACCCCAACGGCATCAGCTGCGATGGCTGCGGCTTCATCAATACCTCGCGCGGCACGATGGTGACCGGTACGCCGCTGTTCGGCGGCGACGGCAGCCTCGCGGCCTTCCGCGTCACGCGGGGCCATCTCGCAATTGACGGCGCCGGGTTGAATGCCGCCGGTACCGATCGTCTCGATCTCATCGCACGCACCGTGGCCGCCAACGCGAAGGCATGGGCCAACGAACTCAACGTCGTCACGGGCGCCAACGAGGTGGACTACGCCAGCCTCAACGCCAGGGCCATCGCCGGCGAAGGCGCGGCGGGCGTCAGCCTCGACGTGGCCGCATTGGGTGGCATGTATGCCAACAAGATCCGCCTGGTGGGAACGGAAGCCGGCGTCGGCGTGCGTAATGCGGGCGAACTGGCGACGCAGGGCGGTGACTTCACCATCACCCAGGCCGGCCGTCTCGAACTGACCGGCAAAACGTCCTCAACGGGACAGCTCGGTATCCAGGCCGCGGCCCTGGCCAATAGCGGGACCCTGGCGGCGGGTGGCAACGTAACTATCGCCACAGCGGGGGCCATCGATAACACCGGCACGATCTACGCGGCAAACGACGCGGCGCTTCGCGCTGGCGGGTCGCTGGACAACCGCGGCAAGCTTTACGCGGTGGGTGGTTCGCTCGACATCCACGCCGCCGGGTTCGGCAATGCAGCCGCCGGCGATGTGTATGCAGGAAAGCAGTTAGCCCTGCGTGCGGGCGATATCACCAACGAGGCCGGCATCGAGTCGGGCGCCGGACTGTTGCTGCAGGCAAGTGGCACGATGCAGAACGCCGGCACGGTCATCGCCGGTGCTGCCGCCCGGCTCGAAGGTGGCGACATCGAAAACAGCGGTCGTCTCAGCCTGGCAGGCGCGGCTACGTTGTGGGCCACGCGCACGCTGCTCAACCGCGGCACCCTCGTCTCCGGTGGAGACACATCGGCGCATGCCGCCGGCATCACGAATCACGGCCACTGGCAGTCCGGTGGCGACATGGCCGTTTCCGCCACCTCGTTCTCCCTCGGTGCGGAAGGCGTGCTGTATGCGGAGCGTGGCTTGGCGCTCGATGTCGACGGTGTCATGGACAACGCCGGCCAGGTCTACGCGGCGGGCAACCTGGGCGTGCGGGCCGGGGCGCTCGACAACGTCAACACGCTGCGCGCCGGGGGCGACCTCGCCGTCGATGTGGCTGGCGACCTTCGCAACAGCGGCAAGCTGCTTTCCGACGCGGGCAACGTGACCCTGGCCGCTGCGGACAGGCTCACCAACACGGGTACGACGGCCGCAAGGGGTAACCTGATGCTCAACGCCGGGACGCTTGTGTCGTCGGGCGTGCTGGGCGCGGGCATCCAGGCAGACGGCAGTCTTGGCTCGGCGGGCATCATTGACGCGGCCGTCGCGGGTGCGCTCTCGGTCCACGGCGACACGCTGGCGGCAAGCGGGCTCACGCTCACGGCCGCGTCGCTGGACCTGACCGAGGCCCGCCTTCGCACGGCGGGCGATATCTCGCTTACCGCACGCGAGGGCGGCATCGATACCGGGAGCGCGAACGTGGCGACCGCGGGTGCGCTGGCGCTCCAGGCCGCCGGCGCCATCAGCAATCGTGGTGGCGCATTGCAGGGTGGCACGATGGCCATCACTGCTGGGAGCCTCGATAACACGGACGGCACGATCACCCAGACGGGCTCGGCCGATCAGGTGCTTTCTGTCGCGGGTGGCCTCGACAACAGCCGCGGCCGCATCACCTCGAACGGCAAGCATGTCACCGTGCGCGCGTCGTCTATCGTCAATAACGAGGGGGCTATCGAGCACGCCGGCGATGGCGTGCTTACGATGCGCAGCGATGCTGGCATCGCCAACCGCCTCGGCCGGATCGTCGGAAACGGCGCATTGGATCTTGACGCGCAAGGCGCGCTCGATTCGACCGGGGGCACGATCAGCCTGGCGAAGGACATCACGCTCAAGGCGGCGAGCATCGCCAACGATGGCGGTACGCTTGTCGGCAGCATGCTGGCGGTGACTTCCGCGGGTACGCTGTCCAACGACGCGGGCGTGATCCAGTCCGGCGGCGCGCTCACCCTCGATGCCGGCTCACTCGCCAACGGCAGTGGCCAGATCAAGGGAGTCTCGGGCGACATGATCCGGTTGGGCATCGCCAACGCGCTGAGCAATGGCGGCGGTGGCTTCATCGGCGGCAACGGCGGCCTGTGGGTACGCGCCGGTGCCCTGGAAAATGCGGGCCAGCTCTATGCCGGCACCAGCGCCACCGTCGCCGCTGCCGGCCACCTCGTCAACCGGGGCGCCATCCAGGCGATGGGAACCCTGTCGGTCGCTGCCGGCACCGTACTGGACAACGACGGCGGTCGCATCGAGGGTGGCAGCGGCGATGCCGCTGCGGAGCTGACCGTGAGCAGCGGCTGGCTGACGAATGTCGGGGGCCGCATCGCCAACGGTGGCGCGGGGCAGACACGTCTCAACATCGGGGGTGCCATCGACAATCGTGATGGCACCCTGGGCGGCCAGGGTAACGTGACGGTCAGCGGCGCATCGATCGACAACGGCGGCGGCCGCCTGGTCGCGGGTAGCGATCTCGCATTAAGCACGGGGAACATTCTCAACACCGGTGGCAACGTGTATGCCGCGGGTACGCTCGACTGGCACAACGGCGGTGCCGTCCTTACCAACATCCGCGGCGAGTTCGGTGCGGGCGCTCGCCTGGCACTCACGCTGGCGTGGCTGGAGAATCTCGAGGGCAACGCGTCGTCCAACGGCGACGTGGCACTCTCGCTCTCCGGCGGCATCCGTGGCGGTGGCCGCGTGATCGCCGGTCGCGACCTCGATATCAGCTTGCCTGGCGATTTCGTCAACGGCGCCGGCAGCCAGTACAAGGCGAATCGCCATTTCGGCCTGCATCTGGGCGGCGCGTTCTACAACAGCGATGGCGCCACGCTGGAAAGCGTGGGTGCGCTGACCATCGATGCGGCGTCCATCGACAATGGTGCCGGCGCGCGGGTCAGTAGCGCCGCCACCACGCTTAATTCGCGCGGGCGCGTCACCAACCGCGGTCGCCTTGAAGGCGACAGCCTTGCCGTCAACGGTACCGATATCGACAACACCGGCTCGATGATCGGTGACACCATCACCGTCCGCGCCAACAACCTCACCAACGGTGCAGACCTTGGCGATGCCACGGACAACGCGGCCTATCAGTCCGCGCTGATCGCCGCAACGCAGGATGTCCGCCTGCTGGTCGGTGGCACGTTCCTCAATCGCGACGCCATGGTGTTCGCGCTCGGCGATATCTTCATCGCCGCCGATGACGCGGGCAGCCGCACGCAGGCCATCATCAACCGATCCGGAAGCATCGAAGCCGACCAGCGCGTGACGCTGGCCGCGAACCAGATCACGAATGAGCGACGCGTCTTCGAGACCGAGACCGTGCACCTCGCCGACGGCGCGGTGAGCCAGTCGAGTGGTCCCGTGGTGCGCTACGCGTATAACGATCCGGATCCGAACCACCGGCCGCCGAACATCGACCCTTCACAGGTCGTCTCCGCGGAAGAGGTCGAACTCGCCCGCGCGTATTGCGAGAGCAATGGCTACGACAACCACCGTTGCATCGGCTTTCGCAAGGATGGCGGCATTCCTACATCGTTCGAAGGCAGCTTCGTCGATACGCTGGTGTCGTACGAGCGACTGAAGCGCACCAGCGCGGAGGGCCGCATCGTCGGCGGCACCGACATCGTGATGTCCGGCTCGGTGACCAACGACAAGTCCACCGTCGCCGCCGGCAACAACCTCGTTATCAACGGCGCCGGCCAGGGTGCCGTGGGCCCGGGTGACACCGCCATCGGCGGCGAGATCATCCGCAATATCGCCTGGGCGCCCACGGGCACGGTGCGGACGGTCTCGTCATACGGCGTGGGCTGGGAGGCCCTCGTACACGATCCGCGCCGCTGGGTGCCCGATGGTTTCCGCATCTACGGCAAGGGCAGCAGCACCTCGACCATTGCCCTGGGTGATGGCCAGCGCCCGGCGTGGATCACGATCGATCCGGGCCAGGGCCTGGCCTCGCGGATGACGGCAGGCGGCGCCCTGGAATTCCACGGCGAGGCGATCGAGAACACCACCGTCGGCGCCGATGGCAAGCCAATCATCGGCGTGCAGCTGGGCGCCAACGCCGGCGGTGGCAACGTGATCGGCAAGGGCCCCGGCGCGGTCGGCCACGCGGGCGGCGACGTCGACCTTGGCGGCCTGGGCGACGACTCCGGCAACAGCCACGCGGGCCCACGTCCCGGCTCGCAGAGTATTGGCAGCCCGGACGCGCCGGCAGGCCAGATCCGCCTGCCGGCCAGCGGCCTGTACACCACGCACCCAGGCAGCGGCAGCCCCTACCTCATCGAGACCGACCCACGCTTCGCCAGCAAAGCGGGCTTCCTCGGCAGTGACTACCTGATGAGCCGCCTCGGTTTCGACGGCACGCGCTTCATGAAGCGCCTGGGTGACGGCTTCTACGAACAGCGCATGGTGCTCGACCAGATCACCTCGCTTACCGGCCGCCGTTACCTGACCGACAACACCGACGCGATGGCCCAGTACCGCGCGCTGATGGATGCCGGCGTGGAGGCGGCCGGTGACGTCCAGCTAGCCGTCGGCGTCGCGCTGACGGCCGAGCAGATGGCCGGCCTCACCCAGGACATCGTCTGGATGGTGAGCCAGGAGGTCAACGGCGAGAAGGTGCTGGTACCCGTGGTGTACCTCTCCGCCGCCCACGCGCAGGAAGTGGCGCAGGGCGGGGCGATCCTGTCGGGTAAGTCGGTGGTGCTGGATGCGTCCGGTGCGCTGACGAACACCGGGACGATTGCAGCGAGCGGTGACGCCAGCCTCAAGGCGGGCACGCTGCTCAATGCGGGCAACCTCACGGCGGGTGGTGATCTAAGTGTTACTGCCGCGCAGGACATCCTGAATGGCGGAGTGATCAAGGGTGGGAATGTCAGTCTTGCGGCGGGTAATGACATTCGGAGTGGTGCGGATATTGGCCGCGTCGACCTGGGCGGACTGAAGCTTGGCGACGCCATCGCGCCGTTCGATGCGGCGCGCCTCGGGCTTGCCTCGGGCGGATCGATCGCAGCGACTGGGGACCTTGCTGCCAGCGCGGGCCGCGATCTTGCGCTCGGTAACGTGCTGGTGACATCGGGTGGCGATATGGTGCTTTCCGCCAAGCGCGACCTCTCGCTCGCCGCGACGTCGGTCAAGGCCGGCGGCGATGCGGCGCTGGCCGCCGGGCGTGACCTCAGCCTCAGTGCCGTTGGCCAGACCGCAGCCGTGCAGGGCGGGACGTACAACAGCGAAAGCACCGTGCATTCCGTGTCGACCGTTGAGGCGGGCGGCAACGCCGTTCTCGCGGCTGGTCGCGATGTCGTGAGCGAGGGCGCGAGGGTCAAAGCGGGCGACCAGCTTGCCGTTAGCGCGGGCCGTGACGTTGTTCTTAACGCCGTCACGGACACGTATCGCAGCGAAAGCCATGGCAAGGACGGCACGAAGGCCGTCCAGACCCGCACGATGGACGAGGCCCTGGCCGGCACGTCCCTGACTAGCAACCGCGGCGTCAGCGTAAGCGCAGGGCACGACATCCGTGCCACGGCGGCAGCGATCACCAGCGACGTGGGTGGTGTGGCTCTGGCTGCGAAAAGTGACATCAGCCTCAATGCAGGTCAGGAGCGACACACCTGGGAGCAGCGCGCCAAGAGCGTCAAGTCCGGCGCCACGTCGAGCACGACCAAGAAGACGTTCGACGCCAGCCTGGACAACCTCGCCGTCGGCACGCTGATCAGTGGCGACACGGTCGCCGTGGCCGCCGGACACGACATCACCACGCATGGCGCCCAGATCGGCGCCACCGGAGACGTGGTGATGGCGGCAGGCAACAACCTGACCATCGGCACGGCCGAGACCACGCACAGCGAAACCCACGACCGTACGGTCAGCAAGTCCGGCGTGATGTCCGGCGGTGGCTTCAGCGTGATGATCGGCGCCTCCAAGGAGCAGACCGGATACGAACAGACAGACAGCACGCCGACCGGAAGCTTCGTTGGTAGCACCGATGGCAATGTGGTGCTGAGCGCGGGGAACCTGGTGCATATCACCGGCAGCGACGTACTGACCACGCGGGACACCGCCATCATCGGCAAGGATGTGACGATCGACGCGGCGCTGGCGACGACCGACACGCACGAAACGTACAAAAAGCAGACGGCAGGCATCCACCTTGGCTTGACCGGAGGCGTGGTCTCGGCGGCACAGGCGGCCTACGGCATGTCAAAGCGCGCAGGCCAGGTCGAAGACAGTCGCCTCAAGGCGCTCTACGCGGCAGGTGCCGCGGCCAGTGCGTACGGTGCGTATGCGGGTGGTGCGCAGGCTGTGGAAGCCGCATCGGCATCGGGTGCCGCTTCAGATGCTGGAGTAAGCCTGAGGATCGGCATCGGCGCCAGTAGCGTGAGCAGCGACAGCAAGACGCACGCCGAAACAGCCGTTGGAAGCAACCTGCGTGCTGGCGGCAACCTTGCCATCGCCGCGACGGGCGGGGACCTGAATATCGTGGGAAGTCATCTCGATGGCTCAAACATTGCCCTCGCTGCGGCCCGTGACCTGAACATTCTTAGCCAGGCAGAAAATCACTCCAACAAAAGCACCAACAAGAACGGCAGCGGCGAGATCGGATTCTCGGTCGGATCGCAGACTGGCATCTATGTCACGGCCGCGACGGGTAAGGGGAAGGCGACCGGCAACGGCGTCACCCATGCCGAGAGCACGATCAATGCCTCGAATACGCTCCAGATCATCAGCGGAAACAACACCACGATTCAGGGCGGCCTGTTGGCCGCAAACCAAGTGGTCGGCGTCGTGGGCGGAAACCTCACCCTGCGCAGTGAGCAGGATACGGATGACTATGCCAGCAAGCAGAAGCAGATGGGTGGCACGTTCGTCTATGGCTACGGCGGAAGCGCGAACTTCTCGAGCAACAAAGCGAAAGGCCACCTTGAAAGTGTGAACGAGGTAACCGGCATCCGCACTGGAGACGGTGGATTCCAGCTCGCGGTCGGTGGCAATACCCACCTCGCCGGCGCCGTCCTCGACAGCGCCGCGGATGCATCGAAGAACGTGCTCAACACGGGATCGCTTTCCTACGAGTCAATCAAGAACAAGTCGAGCTACGAATCCTCAGGCGTCACGGTAGCCGGGAGCTACAACGGCAACGCGCGCGGCGAGCAAAAGGTGAGCATGGGTGGCACCAGCCTGCAGATGCCAATGGATAAGTCGCGCGAAGGCACCACGAAAAGCGCCATCGCCCAGGGCGCCCTTGTGATCCGCGACGGCAGCGTCAGTGACATCAGCCGCGACCCGTCCTCGGTAGGCGGCCAGGTCGTCGCCTACGATCCCAAGAAGATGGCCGAGAAAAAGGAGCTCATCGGCGCGGTGCTTGGCACGGCTAACGCCGTGACCGACGCAGTCTACGATGCTCGCGAGGCCCAAAAGAACAAGGAAATTGCTGATCTCAACAATCGAGCGCGCGAAGCCGAGGCAGCTGGCAAGGATGCTGATGGCCAGGCTCTCCGCATGGCGGCATTCGCAAAAGCTAGAGAGCGTGATAATCCGAGCTGGAGCCCTTCGACGGTAAAGACCGTCAATGCCCTGGGAGCATCAGTACTTTCCGGGAACGTCGACCTCAAGTACCTCGCCACGACGGGTGCGATCGCTCGCGTTGGCGATGCATGGACCAGTGCGGGCAAGGGATTCAATGAGACTCAGGCGGTCAAGGTGACCTGCACGCGTCCAGTTTCCGATTGTGCCGGCGGTAACCCGAAGCTGGGTGCTTGGTCGGAGGATAATCTCGAAGGCGACTGGGAGTTGCCCACAGGACAGGGTGTGGGATCTGAGGAGCGTATTGCCGCGCTGAAGAAACATGGCTACACGATTGAGTTAGTCGATACCATTCCTTCCGACGCACGCAATCTCGCGACAAATGGAATCCTCAATGACCTTGCCAGGGCATCACAGCTTTTCGTGGGCTACACGGAACGCGCGGATCCCGACGTAGAGAATACGACGTTCTATCTTCAGTACAATCAGACACATGGCGGACTGTCTGATTTGATGCAGGCAGGATGGGACAAATTCATCTCGCCGCTCAACGGCGAATACTCCGCTACGTCCACTGCACTGGCATCTGCGATCGTCGCCCGTGGCAGCGGTGCGTTTAACGTGCTTGGTCATAGCTTGGGAAGTATCACAACCCGGAACGCGCTATTCCAGTCAGTTGACGCGGGATACATCAATCCTAAACTTAGTGTCGCTGTCTTCGGGGCAGCAGTGCGTCCCACGCCGCTTGTCGATTCGATGAAGACCATCACAGGTAAGGAGATTTATGACCTGATTGGCAGAGAGAACATTTCGCATGCGCAGCTGACGTTCCTTGATCATCCGAATGATCCTGTGTCTTCTCTTGTCGGAATGAACGTGTTTCCGTCGCCCTACTTGGATCCAACTAGCTCCATCCACATCCCGGGTGCCTCGCAGAGTAACTTCTGGGGCGCGATCAAGGGGCTTGCTGATGTGTTCGGCGGCTCCGTAAATCCTCATAGCTGTCAAGGTTTGAACTGCATGTATCGGCCCGATATGAACTGGACAATCAAGAGCCCGGCTTTGGAGAGCAAGAACAGCAGAGAGGGGTCAAGGTGAAGTTGCGCACTTGCATCGTTACCACTTTTCTAGCGGGTGTTTCGCTTTCGGGTTGTGCAACTGATAAATACTACTCACCCGTCGTGCAGCACTCGCCTCCGCAGAGATGGTCTGATCCAGTGACTGTGTGCGTCAGAGAACCCACGATCGTCTCCGATCTCCGGATATCACTGCGCGGCGTATACATTCCAGAGCGCCAAGATGTCCCGTGTTCTCCCCAAGCCCAGGATATTGGATTTCGAGAAGGGGATGATGGATTTGTTGGCGAAGGAAAAGTGGATCCATCCGGCTTTGGTCAGTACGCGATGTCGCTTTACACGCTGGAGATCGACAATCCCGCGTCTAGGCTCCGAGGTGACGGGCTTGCCTCGGAGCGAGTGATGCCGGTGCTCAACAAGGCGGCCGGAGTGACGCCAAGTGGCGATGGTGCGAGATTCTGGAGGCACCACGAAGAGATCTATTCGAGGGACGAACATATTAACGGTCGCGTTTGGAAGCACTACGCTTTCACTCGCTACGATAGTCGGTCGGAAGACCCTACGAAGCCGGGATCGTTCCGGACATGGGGATCGGTTGATGTTGCCGAGCCAGTAAACAATGCGCCGGCAGTATTCGATATCACTGAGGTGTACATCCTTAAGATCGATGAAGGGCACGCCATTCTGGCAACCGGGCGCTACAAGAGGATGGTCATTGAGGACCCTGGTTGGTATGCCTCTCGGAAGGCGCTCCTCGAGCGAATGGTTAGATCCTTGGACCTTACGGACGTGACGGATATCGAGGTAGAGAGGGCGCGCGCTGCGGCCAAACTCAGACGTGCTGCAGATAAGTCACGGAAGTAAAGATGTCTGCCCGGAATCGTGATGTCTCGATTGGCTGCACGATCGAAGACCCATCACTCCGCCGCTTGCCAGATCTCTTGCCGTTCTCCTGAGGATTTATCCAAAGCGAGTTCAATAACGTGATCTATAACGAAAGTAAGAATGTTTGGATCAACGCTGCTGTTCCCGGCGTCGGAGGAGAAGCCGAATTCTTGGCCGGAGGAAATTCACCCAATGGCTGACGACGAAGGTTCCCGCTTCGGTCCTGCCGAAATTGGGTGGCAATGAAGCAGGCGCAGTCGTCAATGAGGGCGCGGGTGCGATCTCCGATGTGGTGAAAGTGCCCGATACGAAGAGGCACGAAGGAGGTGGTGAGTGAAATTCTTAGGTGGATTGGCGGTAACGTTCTGTGCATTCTTCCTTGTTACATCTTCCCTTGTAATGTTTTTTGGAATTGAAATCTGCCTACTCCGCGGCATCGAACTTGATCGTCCAATCCTTTACGAGGTACTCGGTCGGGCCACCAACGCCGGCTACGGATGCGGAATATCGATGGACGTGATTTTATGCGTTGGATATCGAAGATGATCTAAATGCTCCCACCTACAGCTTCAGCCGCGTGAGAGCATAAGCACGATATTCGCGAAGCATATCCAGCCACTTAGTCCGTTTAGATGCCGTGCTGGATCGCGTGGTGATGCTCCCTAAAGCCCGTTAGGGTGAGCGTATCGAAACAAGTCGTCCAACGATGGAGTGTCGAAATGACAAGGCTAGTGAACGCCGTGATCTACGGGTCAGCAATGTTCTGTACTTCGTTCGTAATTGCGGCGTCTTGTGGTGTGATTTACACGATATGCGAAGGCTTGAAGTTTGAGGAAGAGGTTGTCTTTTTCTTTCTTCGGAGAGCGTTTATTTCTGGCGCCGTAGCAGGGGTCGCGTGCCTCTTGATCGGTTACTTCGGAGCTCATCGGCGAATCGGATCTAAGTAGCTTGCAGGTGGTTAATGCGGATGCCATTCGTTCGGGTGTGGCGGGGGTGTCTGGCTACAAGGGGGGCGGCGTGAGTAGTGAATGGATGAAAAAATCCATGCCAAAATCCGTCGTGCCCTCTGTTTACGGTAGCGTCGTCGGCCCCGCGGCGGCGTAGGTCGATCAAGTACTAATGGACACCCTCAAACCCATATCTTCAAGAAGAAGTTCCAATGGGTGCAGGCAATGATGAGATTTTTTCGAATTATCGCGATTGGATTTTTTACTTATGTAGGCACGACGGGTGGAATGTTGCTCCTCGCGTGGGTGGGTTGCGCGATAAAGGGGTGGGAGTTTGACTTCACTATCGCTGTGCCACTTGCTTGCAAGCGTGGGGCAGTTCCGGCGTCTATGGCTACGCTGCTTTTCTGTCTGCCTCAGCCAAGACCTCGAAAGCCGCACTGAGGTGAGGCATCAGAATGAAACGAATGCTCAACGCCTTGCTATATGGATCGGTCATGTTTGGTACGTCATTTCTGCTCGTGGCGTCTGCGGGCGTGATCGGAGTGATTGCCCATGATGTGAAAGTGGACGAGGACGTGGACACTTTCTTGCTCCGAGAAGCATCGATGGCTGGATCGGTAACTGGTGCGGCGTATTTCCTAGTTGCCTATTTCGGAGCTCATCGACGAATAGGGCCAAAGTAGTAGCGGGCTGAGAAGGTAGGAATGTACTAATGACAAGGAGTTATACATGCGTTACTTCGTTGTTCCGGCGATGATCGCCGCGCTCGTTCTTTCCGGCTGCGCTACTGACCCGAAGCGCCAGGTACTGAGTTCCGATGTGATCGACACGATCCGATCAGAAGGGCTCAACTTTAAGCCGCCATCCGACGCGAACTTTCTCACGCAGACCAAGGGCAAAATTGTGGCGCTCACGGCATTGAGTGTCGTTGGAGCGGCGATGGGTGGTGGCGGATCCGTGCATTTGGGCCAACGCAACAGCATGCCGAAAGGTGGTTACCTGGACGCCGATGCGTGGCTTCTTTCGCCTACGGTCGAGGGCGCCGGAGTATTCAAGGATCCGGGAAAGGCGATGGATGTTAGCGTCAGAGATCGTCTGGCCCAAAAGGGCATTGTCCATAATCCGGATGCGAGCTACGCGATCATCGGTTCGGCCGACTTCTGGGGCCTCGACTACGAGAAGCTCACTGAGTCTGACAACTACCGACTCTACTTCAATCTGACGCTTACACTGAAGCGAGGTATGTTCTTCCAACGGTCCGTATCCTGCGCAGGCGCTTCGCTTGAGAAGCACGGCTACGACGACTGGATGGCAGGCGATCGCGAGCGCATTCATCGCCCTGCCGCCGTCATTGGGGATAGCTGCGCGAGTCGGTTGCTGGCGGAGCTTGACCTTGCTGGCGAGGAGCCGGTGCCTCTGGTTGGTGAGGCCGACGGGTAGTCGGGAGGTCGTCGCGCTGGGGCGCAGCCCGTCGCGCGCAAGCGCGCCCCTACAGAACAGCGGCCATCTCGGCGAGTTTTTCAACCGTATTGATATTCCGCCCGGTCCCGGCCTTTGCGGCCGGGATGACCAGCTTCGATGAGGCCATCCCATCGTCGTAGCGGACATAGATCTCCCGCTTTCCCAGCCGGACTTCTTCGTTCCCCTGGTGCCGCACCGCCGCTAACGTATCCTTTGGCGGCGCCGCATCAAGGAAGATGGCAACCACCCGGTTACCCGGCGCGTCCGGAAATGGATTGTCAGCAAGCACGGCGGCCATTTCGGCGGCGGTCCGCACCATAACCCCAACGGGTTTGCCGGCGTACGCCTCGAGCCGCGACTCGAGCGCAGCTTTTACCGCCTGTTCCTTCAGCTTCGAAGTAAACACCACATTGCCACTGGCGATATAGGTCTTTACCGCAAGGAACCCTTCCTCCTCGCACATGGCCTTCAGCTCGGCCATCGGCAACTTCCCGGTGCCGCCAACGTTCACGGCGCGGAGCAAGGCGATATAAGCGGGCATGCGTGAATTCCCCAATGGAAGGCATGCCCGCAGTGTAAGCCGCTGTCGGTCAGAAGGTGTACTCGGCGCCAAGGCCAAGGGTGTTCACGGCCAGGAGCTGCGTGCGGCCGTCGGTGTAATGCACCTTGTTCACGAAGTAGCGGTTCGCATCGATGCTGAGGGTCAGCTTGGGAATGACGGCGTATCCGAGGCTAAGGCCGACGTACGGGCGGACGCTGTCTGCGTGATTCGACGACGTCCTGTGCAGGCCGGGGCCCTCGAGCCGGTCGCGCTGGTGGCCGTGACTCCGGGCAATGCCGCCACGTACCGCCAGGGACAACTGGTCGTCGATGTGCCATTTGAAGTTGCCGCCCAGGAGATATGCGCGCAAGTCGATGTTGCGGGTGTATAGGGCCTTGTTGTTGCTGCCCCTGATGGGCAGGTATTGCCTGTGGTTCATCTGGCCGAGCCAGGCGTAGCCGCCTTCGACGCCCAGGGCGAATCGGTCGGCGACGGCCCAGCGATAGCCGACCAGTACATTGGCGTGACGGCCGTGGGTGTCCTTCTGCACCTTGCGATCAATGTTGATGGAGGATTTCCCCAGGGTGCCATGGAGGAACAGGCCGCTTTGTGCGGTGCCCTCCTTTGACGGAGCAATACCGCCATCGGCGGCATGCGTGGCGAGGGGTACGGCGCCCAGCAGGAGGGCGGTAAGAATGAGGGTTCGTTTCATGACAAGTCCCTTGTCGTTGAGGGTGGGTCGGGTGGCGCGCGAGCAGTTTAGGCGTCGCACAACGCTCATGCGGACGTACCCGATAGCCGCGACCCTGCTTCCGGCCAAAGCCCGAATGCACCCCAGCCCGCGCCCAGACTCGTGAATAGGTCGACGCCTACAGTGATGACGAGGCAATCACCTACAGCGCGTAGCGACAAAAGCGGACGCACAGCACCGCCACAAGCCGTCGCGTATCCGGGAACAAAGGCAGGCGACGGTTGAATCCTGCACGCCCCCGCCCTACCTTCGGGGGATTACCTCGCGCGAAACCCAAGGAATCCCCATGGCAGACATCGACTCGTTCCCGATCACCGCCCGCTGGCCCGCGCAGCATCCGGACCGCATCCAGCTCTACTCGCTGCCCACGCCGAATGGGGTGAAGGCCTCGATCATGCTGGAGGAGACGGGGCTGCCTTACGAAGTCCATACGATCGATATCGGTAAGAACGAGAGCAAGCTGCCCGAGTTCGAGTCGCTGAATCCCAATGGCAAGATCCCGGCGATGATCGATCCGAATGGCCCGGATGGTAAGGCGATTGGCCTGTTCGAATCCGGCGCGATCCTGCTTTACCTCGCCGAGAAGTCGGGCAAATTCCTTCCGAAGGATCCGATCAAGAAGTGGGAAACCATCCAGTGGGTGATGTTCCAGATGGGCGGCATCGGCCCGATGTTCGGCCAGGTGGGCTTCTTCCATAAGTTCGCGGGGCGCGAATGGGAAGACAAGCGTCCACTGCAGCGATACATCGCCGAGGCGAAGCGCCTGTTAGGCGTGCTGGATAAGCAGCTCGACGGCCAGGACTGGATCGTCGGCAGCGAGTACACCATTGCCGACATCGCCACGCTGGGCTGGGTGAATAACCTGGTCACGTTCTACGGCGCGCGTGAGCTCGTCGAGTTCGATCAGTTTCAGAACGTGATTGCGTGGCTGGAACGCGGCACCTCGCGCCCGGGCGTGGAGCGCGGGCTGAAGATTCCCGCGCGTCCGTGATCTGGTAGGAGCCAACCCTGTGGGCGACAGCTTTCGCGATTCCGTTCCGGTCTTGTTGGGCTTTCGCGAAAGATGTCGCTCACAGGGTGAGCTCCTACAACGGTGGCGTATGCGGGTTAGTAGTCGTAATTGACGCTCAGGCGCACGTACCTGGGTTGCTGCATCGACGTCGGCGTGCCGTATAGCGGGTTGGCCAGGTTCGGGCTGGATTCGGCGTTGGGGAAGATCGCCAGCACCTTCTGCTCGTTGGTCACGTTGAAGACGTTGAGGTTGAAGGCGAGGCGCGAGGCGGCGAAGTCCGGCCGGTACGTGGCGCCCAGGTCCAGCTGGCGGACCCACGGCAGGCGGCCGTGGCTGCCGGGCGGCGAGGGCTCGCCGTTGCAGAAGTGGTAGCTGTTGCCGTAGCCCGCGGGGTCCGTGCGGTCCTCGCCGAAGTAACCGAGGCACGGCTTGGGCGCACCGGAGATGAGGCTGAGGTTGGCGCTGACCAGCCATTCCGGGGTGAACTGGTAGTAGCCGAAGAACTTCAGCTGGTGCTTGTGATCGTTGTTCTGCACGCCATTGGTGTTGACCATGATGTAGCTGTTGTCCCAATCCTGGGTGGTCGACACCGCGGTCTGGCCCGTGCCGCGTGATTCGCGGAACAGATCCGAACGCAGCTGCCCTTCCGTGTTGCCGTAGCTGCGCGAGAACGTATAGCTCACCTTGCCGTACCAACCATCCGCGAAGGGATGTTCCAGGAACGTCTCCAGGCCGTAGTAGCGGCGCTTGAGGCGGTCGAAGCCGAACTCCTTGTTGCTCAGCGGCACGCTCACGTAGTTGCCGTTGGTATCGACCAGGTTGAAGGTGTTGGCCTTGCCCGGGTTGAACAGCCAGCAGCTGACGGGGTTGCTCTGGGTGGTCACGTCGTAACCGAGCGACTGCGCCTTGGCCAGCACCAGGTCGATATCGCAATAGTCATCGATGGCGTTGCGCAGGATGCGCTGCGTGGCCTTCGCCCCGTAGACCCAGTTGGTGCCCAGCGTCTTGGTGAAGCCGAGGATGAACTCGTCCTGGTATTCGGACTTCAGGCCCTGCGTGGTCACCGTTTTCGGATCCGGCAACTGGCCGAAGGTGTTGTTGGCGGCGACGGGCACCGAGATGGCCGTGAGGTTCGTCGGCGTGCCATCCGCCGCGATACCGCCATAGGTGAAGTACTGCGAGGTGGTGAGCGCGCCGCCTGCGGCGTTCAGCGCCGGATTCAACGGCAGGCCGAGGTAATAGCGGCCCGCGTTGGCATACACCTTGACCGTCGCATCGCCATTCACATCCCAGCTCGCCCCCAGGCGCGGCGCCCACTGCGGCTTGTGCTGCGTGATGAAGGGATCGCCGTCGGCGTTGAAGTTCTCGAACTGGTCATTGCGGATACCGAACGACAGCAGCCAGCGATCCGAGACCTGCCACTTGTCCTCGATGTACTGCGCGCGCTGTGCCGAGCGCACGGTGGCGAGGCTGCTGTTGATGTTCTGGATGACGTAGTAACCGCCGGCGCCATTGGGGAAGCCACCGGTGGCTGGCACGCCCAGGCCGGTGGAAATCGGCGTGTTCGGATCGCCCTGGCCGTAGGTCCACGAGTACCCGCCGGGGCCTGAGGTCACCGAGCCCTGGTCGATTGCCGTGGCCGTCTGGTTGTCGATGCCGGCGGTGATCGTGTGGTCACCGAGCTTGTAGGTGATGTCGATGCGGGTATTGGTGGTGCGGTTGCCCTTGCCGGCCGGGATCAGGCTCGACACCGTCTGCGAGTTGCCGCGCGGCGCGCCGCCATTCAGCGCGGGGTTCTGGTTCACGATGCCGTCGACGTACGTCAGGCTGGGGTCGTAGCCGCCCGGCGAGTCATAGGCCGTGGTGTGCAGCTTGCCGTACTGGGCGCTGATGGTCAGGTCGTCGGTGATGTAACCGGTGTACTTCGCCGTCCACAGGTCGCCACCGTTCTTGGTGTCGTCATCGGCGCCGATACGCTGCTGCTTCGTGCGCGAGGCGTAGTCGTAATCGTAGATGGAGCCGGATGTCTGGTATTTGTCCGACGCGCCGGTGAGTTCGAGGATGTGGTTGTCGGTGATGTTCCAGTCCACCTTGCCGTACCAGCGCGGCGAGTTGTAACGGTAGTCCACGTACGGTTTCGTACTGGTATAGCCGCTGACGGGATTGACCGTATTGCCTTGCTGGCGCTCGTACTCGGCGGCCACGAATACGAAGAGCTTGTCCTTGATCAGCGGACCGCCGGCGTAGGCGCTCACCGTCGTGCTGTCGCTGCCGTTCTCGCTATCGGGTGCGTAGAGGTTCCCGGCCACGGGCGAGGCGGGCAGGCCGTTCTCGAAATAGCGGTTGCGCTGCGAGGCGCGTGCGAAGGCCGGCTCCCACAGCACCTGTGCACCGAAGTGCCATTCATTGGTGCCGCGCTTGCCCACCACGTTGATGACGCCGCCATCGGAGCGGCCGTACTGCGCGCTGTAGCCGCCGGTGTACACCTCCTGCTGCTCGATCGCGCCGTAGGGCAGCGACAGGCCGCCGAAGCCCTGCAACGGGTCGGTGGTGGCAAAACCGTTCACGTAGTACGCGTTCTCGCTGGCCGCGGAGCCGCCGAAGCTCACCAGGGAATTGCCCGTGGCGCCCTTGAAGTTGCCGCCGTTGTTGACCACGCCGGGGGCGAGCAGGGCGATGGCTTCCGAATTGCGACCCAGCGGCAGCTTGGCCAGCTGCTCGGAGGTGACGACGGTGCGAGAGTCGATGCTGGAGACGTCGATCTTCGCCAGCGCGGAGGCCGACACCGTCATGCCCGAGAGGTCCTGCGCATTGGCCGCGGTGCTGACGAACGACACCTCCGTACCGGCGCCCACCTTCAGGACGATGTTCGTGCGGGTATCCACGGTCTGGCCGTTGGCGCGCAGGGCGACGGTGTACGTGCCCAGGGGCAGCTGTCCCACGCTATAGCGGCCGCGGTCGTCCACGGGGGTCTCACGGCTCAGGCCCGTGTCGCTGGTGACGACGACGGTCTCGCCCGCCGCGGTGGGGGCCTGGCCGAAGATGCCACCGGTGGTGGACTGGGCGAAGGCCACAGGGGCGGCCAGGGCCGTGGCGACAGCCACAGCGAGTGCGATGCGGTGGGGTCGGGTAGTGCGGCTGAACATGGGAAAACGTCTCCTCGGTACGTTTTTCGGGCGCACGGCTACCTGCAGGGCCGCGGCACGGCCCTGTCATGGCTTCGATGGAAAAACCCCTGGGTGCACTCCACCGCACCGGCGAAAAAGCCGGGGGCGCGAGGCGGACTGGTTGCTTCCTTTCGGAATCCCTTGCGTGCTGCGTCGCAACACGTGCTATCGGTTATAGCGAAGAACCGCAGGGTTGTATAGGGGTTTAGCCGGCCAAACCCAAAATAATGCGAAACGAAAAACGGCCGCTTGCGCGACCGTGTGTTTCTCTACCCGATGGACTCGGCGGTTTACCAGAAGCGGTATTCGGCCGTGATGCCCGCGACATTCGCGTGCGCCGTATGACCGTGGTCGATGGGTCCTTCCGCCTTGAAGCCATAGCGATCAAAGGACAGCGTCAGCCCCACGTTCTCGTTGAAGTCATAGCCGAAGCCAACGCCACCATAGATCGCATTGTCGGTCGACGACGAGCGCTGGAGAGACATCGGCGGCGTCGGCTTGTAGACGACGTAGGCGTCGCTGCCGGCCTGGTACCGTGTCCGCACGTGCGCGAGGCCCAGGCGCGCAGTCGCGGTGAAGCCGTGGGGAAGATCCACCTTGCCGTTGACACCGACTAGCACCGCATCAGATTTCGTTTTTTCGCGATCACGGAAGCGGGTGCTGAGCCCGCCGGAAATCTGCGACCAGTCGGTCTTGCCGAGGCTGACGTAGCCGCCTTCGATACCCAGCGAAAAAGGCCGGGAAACCACCCAGCGATAACCGCCGACGACGCTGAATGCCGTACTGCTATCGTCTTTCGTCAGGAAATGGCTGGCCGACGAAACGTTGCGGTCGATGTCGTTATGCGACGTGCCGCCGCTGACGGCGACAAAGGCACCTGTCTGGGTGACCGAGGCCGACGACGATGACGCGCTTGCGGTGAATGACGCGGGCAACAGGAGAACGGCGGTTGCCGCGGCGAGCATGGCGTTACGCATGGTTACGTTCCTTCCTTGAGTGCTATGCGGAGCCGGGAGTGGCCCGCCAAGCCACGACGTTCGTCGTGGCTTGGCTTGAAACGCAGCCAACAAAAAAGCCTGGATTACCAGAAGCGGTATTCCACCGCCGCGCCGAACACGCCTACGTTCACCGTGCGCTTGTCGCCGGTGATGTCGTCCGCCTTGAGGGCGTAGTGGTCGTAGGTCAAGGTAATGCCGACGTTTTCGTTGAAGTCGTAACCGAAACCGAGGCCACCGTAGACGCCGTTGTCGTTGGAGTCGTTGTTCGAGTAGTACGGCGTGTAGCCCGGCACGGACGGCGACAGGTATTCAGTAACGGTGTACTTCACGCGCGAATGCGCGAGGCCGGCGCGAGCCGTGATGGTGAAGCCGTGCGGGAGATCCCACTTGCCGTTGGCACCAATCAACAGTGCCTGGCCCTTGAACTTGGCCTTGTACAGGTCGGAGTAGCCAGTGAAGCTCTCGTCGTCGGTGGCCTTCATGCTGCCGAGATCGACGTAGCCCGCTTCCACGCCAAGCGAGAACGGACGATCGACGACCCAGCGATAACCGGCGACGGCACCGAATGCGCTGTCGTTGTTATCGTCGAAGCTGGTGTGGCTGACGCTGTAATGCGAGCTGCCGCCGTTTACGCCGATGAACCAGCCCTGCTGGGTCACCGCGCTGGCGGAGAAAGAAGCGAAGGAAAGAGCGGCGGCCGCGGCCACCGAAAGCAGAACCTTTTGCATGATGAAATCCCTTAGTCCTTGAAAGTCCGCCGGCCCCGTTGCCGGCGTGCCCTTCGGGCAGGGGTATCTTACGGGGCTTTACGTATGGCTGCCATGGCAGCTAGTTGTGACGCGTGTCACAACGCACTGCCATGGCTGCCCGCGCACGATCAGAAGCGGTATTCCACCGCGGCACCGTACACGCTGATGTCCACGCCACGCTTATCCAGCAGCACGTCTTCTGCCTTCGTGGAGTAGTGGTCGTAGGTCACGGTGATGCCGATGTTCGGCGTGAAGTCGTAACCGAAGCCAAGGCCGGCGTAGATACCGTTGTCGCTCGACGTACGCTCGTCGTGGAACACGTCGTAACCGGGGATGGCCGGCGACAGGTGCTCGTTGGCCGTGTACTTCAGGCGCGAGTGCGCCACGCCCAGGCGGCCGGTGATGGTGAAGCCGTGGGGGAGATCCCACTTGCCGTTGGCGCCCACGAGGAGGGCCTGGCCCTTCTGCTTATAGTTCACGACGTCGCTGTAAAAGTTGTCGCTGTAGTCGAGCTTGGCGCTCATCTTGCCGAGGTTGGCATAACCGACTTCCACGCCCAGCGCGAACGGACGATCGACGACCCAGCGGTAGCCGGTGGTCACGCCGAAGGCGGTGTCGTTCTTGTCCTGCCAGCGGGTATGGCTGATGTCGTACTGCGAGCTGCCGCCGTTGACGCTGATGAACGCGCCATCGTGGGTAGCCGCCGCGGCGGAGAACGAGGCAAACGAAAGCGCGGCGGCCGCGGCCACCGAGAGCAGAACCTTTTGCATGAGAAGTCCCTGAGTCCTTGAATGTGTCTGCCGGCGTTTTGAGGCCGGCCCGCCCCCTGTGGGCCGCGAGATTTTACGGCGTTTTAACTTGCGATGCCATGACAGGTATCTCCCCGCCACCCCCCCGTGACCTCTGGCATGGGGAGACCCGGCCCCTGCCGTTTAGCATCGGAGGCTTGCGCGGACCGCAGGGGCCCGCGCGGACCCACTCGCAGGCAGGATCGCCCGGCGACCCACCGCTCCACGGGAGAAACCCTTTGAAATCCAAGCTTCTCGCATCTGCGCTGCTGGCCGCCCTGGCTGGCATCGGCGCCACGGCCTACGCCGCGGATGATGTTCCGGCCATCCAGGATGGTCCGTTCAACGGCACGCTCAAGGTCGTGGTCGATGCCACGGACCTCGACCACCGCATCCTCCGCGTCAAGGAAACCGTCCCGGCGCAGCCCGGCAAGCTGACCCTGCTGTTCCCGGAGTGGATCCCGGGCCACCATTCGCCGACCGGTCCGATCGACCAGTTCGCGGGCCTGGTGGTGAAGGCCAATGGCCAGCGCATCGAGTGGACGCGTGACGAGTTCAACGTCTACGCCTTCCACATGGACGTCCCGGCGGGCGCCACCTCGGTGGACCTCGAATTCCAGACCCTGACCCCGCAGGACACCCGCCAGGGCCGCATCGTCATGACCCCGGACATGGTCAACGTCGAGTGGAACCAGGTGGCCCTGTACCCGGCCGGTTACCGTGCCGACCAGGTCCAGGTCGAGCCGTCGGTAAAGTTCCCGGCGGGTTTCCAGTTCGGCACCGCGCTGGAGCAGGCGAGCAAGGACGGCGACACCGTCACCTTCAAGAACATCGATTTCGACAACCTCGTCGATTCGCCGATTTTCGCCGGCCGCTACTTCAAGCGCGTGGACCTGGACCCGAACGGTCGCTCGCCGGTGCACCTGAACATCATCGCTGACAGCGCCAAGGCGCTGGAGATCAAGCCGGAAGCGCTTGAGATCCACCGCAACCTCGTCAAGCAGATGGACAAGCTTTACGGCGCACGCCACTACAACCATTACGACTTCCTGCTGGCGCTGACCGACAAGCTCGGCGGCATCGGCCTGGAACACCACCGTTCGTCGGAAAACAGCGCCTCGCCCAACTACTTCACCGAGTGGGACAAGAGCTGGCTGGGCCGCGACCTGCTCGCACATGAGTACAACCACTCGTGGGACGGCAAGTACCGCCGCGGCGCCGACCTGGCCACGGCCAGCTTCAACGTCCCGATGGGCGACAGCCTTCTGTGGGTGTACGAAGGCCAGACCCAGTTCTGGGGCAACGTGGTGGCCGCGCGTTCGGGCCTCGTCTCGCAGGACCAGGCACGCGACGTGCTCGCGCTCGTTGCCGCCACCTACGACAAGGGCCGCCCGGGCCTGTCCTGGCGCAACATCCAGGACACCACCAACGACCCGACCATCGCCCAGCGTCGTCCGCTCTCGTACCGCAACTACCAGATGAGCGAAGACTATTATTCGGGCGGCCAGATGGTGTGGCTGGACGTGGACACCAAGCTGCGCGAGCTGACCAAGAACAAGCGTTCGCTGGATGATTTCGCCAAGGCCTTCTTCGGCATGAAGGACGGTGACTGGAAAGTCAATCCGTACACCTTCGAAGAAGTGGCTTCGACCCTCAACGGCATCGCGCCGTACGACTGGGCGAAGTACCTGCGTGACCGCATCGACGGCCACAAGGGTGACCTGGAAGGCATCGAGCGCGGTGGCTGGAAGCTGGTCTACAACGACAAGCCCTCCGAAGCCGTGAAGGCCTTCGAGGCACGCCGCCACTACACCGACCTGACCTACTCGGCCGGTTTCGCCGTGTCGTCGAAGGGCGACATCGCGGACGTCCGCTGGGACGGCCCGGCCTTCAACGCCGGCCTCTCGCCGGGCATGCATATCGTCGCCATCAACGGCAAGGAATTCGACGGCGATGCGCTGAAGGATGCCGTGACCGCGTCGAAGGGCACCTCCGCCCCGATCGAGCTGCTGGTGAAGAACTTCGACACCTACAAGACCATCAAGATCGAATACCACGATGGCCTGAAGTACCCGCACCTCGAGCGCGACGCGAGCAAGCCGGACTGGCTCGGCCAGCTCTACAAGGCGAAATAAGCACGACAAGGGCCCCGCAAGGGGCCCTTTTTTTCATGCCGGCACCGCATCGGCATACACTCCCGCCATGGACAGACCGCACAGCGAACCCGGCAAAGACCTGGACACGGCGCACCGCCGGCGCCGATGGATCATGGTGATCTTCTGGACGGTGATCTTCGGCACGGCCGCGATCGGCAACACGCTGACCTCGCGGATCGACGCCGCCCGCTACAACGTGCCGTACGAGACCTGGCACATCGCGATCAACGAGTTCAGCAGCCCGCTGGTCTCGCTGATGCTCCTGCCTTTCCTGCTGATGGCCTGCGACCGCTGGCCCCTGCATGCCGACACCTGGCGCCGCTACCTGCCGTACTACGTGCTGGGCAGCCTGGCCTGGTGCCTGCTCCATGTCACCGGTATGGACCTGCTGCGCCTGGGCGGCTACGCGCTGGGCGGGGACCGTTTCGACCCGGGGAACCTTGGCCTGCAGTTCGTCTATGAGTACCTGAAGGATTCCCGCACCTTCTTCTTCATCGTGGCCCTGTGCCACGCGGTGGAATGGTTCGGGCGCCAGATCAAGGGCGAGGCCAGCCTGCTGGCCGAGCCGGACGAAGGCGCCCCGGTGGAACCGGTGGACCGCCCTGAGCGCTTTCTTGTCCGCAAGCTGGGCCGCGACTTCCTCGTGGCCACCGCGGACATTGAATGGGCCCAGGCCGCGGGCAATTACGTGAACCTGCGGGTTCGCAGCCGTGACTACCCGCTGCGCAGCACCCTGGCGGCACTGGAAGCCCGGCTGGACCCGGCCGTATTCGTGCGGGTGCATCGCAGCTATGTGGTGCGCCTGGCCCAGGTCACGGCGATCGAGCCGCTGGACGCCGGCGAGGCCCGCCTGCACATGGCCGACGGCACCGTGCTGCCGTGCAGCCGCCGCTATCGCGAGGCGCTGCGCGCCGTCGCGGGCGGCCACGAGCCCGCCGTGGCGCGGGCCTGAGAGGAAAGCTAGGCCAGCGGCGGGTAATGCCGCTACAATGCCGGTCCGCTCAGATACGCGCCCGTAGCTCAGCCGGATAGAGTAGTGGCTTCCGAAGCCATTGGTCGGGGGTTCGAATCCCTCCGGGCGCGCCATTTTCCGCATGGCTACTGACGATCTCCACCTCTTTCGCCATTACGCAGGCCTCCTGCGCGACCCGGGCGTGGATTTCGCCGCGCACACGCCATTGCCCGCGGCCCTGCGGATGGCCAGCGACGGTCGCCACGAGATCTACTACGCCCCGTTCGATTTCCTGAACCCGCACGCGAAGATCGTGCTGGTCGGCATCGCGCCAGGCCGTGCGCAGGCATTGGTCGCCCTCGACACCGCACGCAGCCAGCTGCTCGCCGGCGCCAACGATGCCACGGCGGCAGCCGCCGCTAAATACGCCGCGAGCTGGTCGGGTCCGATTCGCAGCCACCTGATGCGCATGCTGGATTTCCTCGGTGTCGCGGCCCGGCTCGGCATCGCGTCGACGGCTGCGTTCTGGACCGCGCGCACCGATCTCGTCCATATGACGGCGGCGATCCGCTACCCGGTGTTCACCGGCGGAAAAAACTACAACGGCAGTGGTGTCGACCGGAGCCCGCTGCTGCTGGAGCGCATCGATACCGACTTCGCCGCGGAATGCGGGCACCTGCGGCGCGCCCTGGTGATCCCGCTGGGCGCCGCCGCACAGGTGGCGTGCGATCGCATGGTGGCGCAGGGGCGGCTAGACCCCGCGCGCATACTCGCCGGCCTTCCGCACCCCTCGGGCGCCAATGCGGAGCGTGTTGCCTATTTCCTCGGCCAGAAAGCGCGCGGGCATCTGTCGGCGCAAACCCGTCCCGAGCCCCTCGACGCAGCACGCGAGCAGGCGTTGCAGCGCATCGCCGCGTGGTCGCCCTGAGTCGGCTTCAGCGCCACGCACTACCTATCTGGATGTACCAGGCATGGTCGTCCTGGCTCCATGCCCAGTCGACGCCGGCATACAGGCCCAGCGCACTGGCGATCAGGTAGCGAAAGCCGACACCCTTGCTCGTTTCGGTGGAGGCATCGCCGAACGAGACTTTCTTGCCCCAGGCACGCCCCGCGCCGCCAAACACCAGTGCGGCCCAGCGCCGTGTCGCATTCCATCGCAGCTCGGCTTCCACCATGCCGACCGAGCGATCCTGGTAGCGGCCGTAGGACACGCCGCGCAGATCCACCGAAGGCAACTGGTAAAACGGTGTGTCGCCGGGTGCGGTGCGGTAGTCAGCACGCAGGCCAAGCACGAAGCGCTGCCCGAGGGGGATGTAGCCGAGGGTGTGTGCGCGGTACGACTGGAAGGTGTTGTCACTGCCGATGCCCGGCGCGTAGAACGTCGTCTCCACCATCGACAGCACGCCGCGCGATGGCGTCAGCGTATTGTCGCGCGTGTCGTACTCGAAGACCGCACCCAATCCCGACGCGCGGCTGGCGAAGTCCCGCGGCTTGAAGAACTGGCGGTTGCTCTCGATGTTGAGGCTGCTGTCGAGGTCGATGTAGAGCCAGCGAATGCCCGCGTACAGCGGCGTGTCGCCCAGGCGGCGCTGCACCTGCTGGAACGAAAAGATGCCGTCGAGGTTGTAGCCGATCTTACGCGGTGCCAAAACCACGCCCTGCGTGTAGAAGTCGAGGTTCACCGATGCCTTGCCGATGGCGCCCTTGTAGCGCCACTGGTCGTCACGGAAGTGGAACTCGCCCGCGATCGCGCCACCGTAGGTGCCGTTCTGCGTCTTCGCCGCACCAAAGCCGTAGATGTTCGGCGGAATGCGCTCGCCGCGATCCTTCGACGCCTGCGATTGCTTGGCCGGTTTGAAGAACACCGCCGCTGCACCACCGCCATTGCCGACGGCCGGTTCGGTGATGATGATCGGCACGATCAACGCGCCCTTGTGCTGCAGCAGCCAGCGCGACATGTCGATGGCGTGGTCGTTGGGGTCGTGCATCAGCTGCCAGAAGGTTTCCTTGGCTGGCGGCGCGGGTGGTTCGAGGGTCTGCGCGGCGGCGCCAAGGGGAACGAGCGTCAGGGTGGCCCACGCGGCGAACCGGATCAGGGGTAGGGAGGCCATGATGTGCCGCGTCGCAGGGGCAGGAGCACACATCGTCGCGGTCGGCGCGAGCGTCCAACAGCGCAGGGACGCGGGGTTTGGCCGCGTATTTCTACCTAGTATCCCCTGTAGGGTATATTCTCGAGATATACCCTATAAGGTATGCCCGTATGCCCCAACAATCGATCACCCTTCCATCCCAACTCGCTGCCGCGCTACGCGATCAGCGGGCGCGGCTTCGGCTGACTCAGGCCAGCGCTGCCGCCAGCGTCGGTCTGCTGGCGAAAACCATTTCGGCACTGGAGTCCACGCCGGAGCGTAGCTCGATCGGCTCATTGCTCAAGCTTCTTGCCGCCTTGGACCTTCAACTGGTCCTTGAGACGCGCGGAAAGCGCAGCGATACCGGGTCGGAGTGGTAGCGCATGGCACTCCTTCGTTCGGCATCACGCGAGCTCCGCTCGCTGCTCTAGGCCTTCGTTCTCCACCGCGACGACGATCCCAGATGCGAGCCAGTCTCCCAGCAGCTGGCCAGCCCGCTGGATGCCGGTCTCCTCACCAAGGCGCTCGACCAGCGTGTCACAAAGCGTGCTGAATGCGGCATCCGTGGCAAGCGTGAGCAGCGCCGTGGTTTCGATATCATCGGCACGGCGCAGGCGCGAGACGTTGTCGCGGCGCCAGACGACCAGCCCGGCCGGTTCGGCGAGCATCTCACTTTCCATGCCTTCGTGACCTTCGTGCAGGCCCGTCCACACGTCGTCGGCGTTGGTGGTGGCGCGGCGTACACGGAGGCTGGGCGACCGCACGAGACGGGCGTTGTCCCAGTCGACGTTTGCCAACGCGTCAGGCGCTATCGGCATGGCATCCGCGGCGACGAAGGCCTCACCGAGCATCCATTCGATCCACGCGATCTCATCGAGGTCAGGGTTGGCCGGATGCAGCGCCTGGAGCGTCTGCGCGAACTCGGCGCCGTAGTGGTCCAGCGTCCAGCCACGCGGTGCGTGGGCGTCGATATGGGTGATGGCGGCGACGCGGAACGCCTCGTCGCCGATGAACTGGCGTAGCAGCGGGTAACTCACTTCCAGGCAGCCCATCAGCTGGGCGCGGTAGTTGTTCTGGTAGACATGGAGTCCCGCAATAGCCGTCGCACCGAAGGCGGCGGCATCGTCGTCGCTGCCGGTCACCAGCCAGTCGCGGAAGCGCACCTGCATCGTCGCCAGGTTCATGCGGCCTCCCGGCGGATGTGACGCTGGCCGATGGCGCGGGCGATCTCGAGCTCGTCGAGCAGGTCGGTCAGCGGCGGAATATCGTCGTCGCGTTCGATCATGGTGGCGACGTCGCCGAGCAGCGAGCGCGCCATCGCATAGAGCGACCACACGTCATCGCATACGGGTTTGTCGTGCGTATCGATCAGCAGGCCCGGGCCTTCGGTGTGGCCGGCAAGATGCACCTGGCGTACGCGGTCCGCCGGGATACCGTGCAGGAAGGCATGCGCATCGAAGCCATGGTTGTGGGCGCTGACGTAGATGTTGTTCACATCCAGCAATAATCCGCAGCCGGTGCGGTGGGCCATCGCGGTGATGAATTCCCACTCCGCCATCTCCGCGCCCTCGAAGGCCACGTAGCTGGACGGGTTCTCGAACAGCATGGGCCGACCGAGCGCCTCCTGCGCCATGTCGATGTTGCGGCAGACCATGTCCAGGGCCTCCGCGGTGTACGGCACGGGGAGCAGGTCGTGCGAGCTGAAGCCGGCCACGCGCGACCAGCTCAGGTGGTCGGAGACGAACAACGGCTGGATCTCATCGGCCAACGCACGAAGGCGGCGCAGGTAGTCGCGATCCAGGCCATCGGACGAGCCGATTGACAGGGAGACGCCGTGCATCGCGACCGGATGCTTCTCACGGATGCGTCGGAGGATGTCGCGCGGCTGCCCGCCATCCACCATGAAGTTCTCGGAGATGACCTCGACGAAATCCACCGGCACGTCGCCTTCGAGGAAATCGCGGTAGTGCTCCTTGCGCAGACCGAGGCCATAGCCGGCGAAGGTGGGGATGGATGTCGTCATAGCGAAGGTCCAATGCGACGGTGTTATTGCGGTTCGGTCAGCGTGCCGCCGGCGGCCTTGCATTCGCTGGGCAGCTTCACGACCACGCCCTGGCCCTTGCAGGTGTTCAGGCCCTTGCAGTCGTTCTTGGCGGTGGCGCAGAGGCTGGTGCCCTTGCAGGTGTTCACGCCGTAGCAGCGCGACAGTTCTTCCTTCGCGGCACCGGGCTTGTCGGCGGCATGCGCTGGCGCGGCGAACTGCGCGATGGCGATGGCAACGAGGGCGGCGGCGCCGGCGAAGGTCGAGCGGGACTTGGTGACGGTGGTATTCATCAGAAGGTATTCCTTGAGGTGGGATGGGTGGCGCTTACTTCGCGTCGCGAGCGGCTTCTTCGATCACCGCGGCGACTTTCTCCGGCTGGGAGATGTAGGAGACATGGCTGCCCTCGACCTCGGTGACATGCGCATGGGCGCGCTTGTACATCCAGCGCTGGAGATCGGGGCTGAGCGCGCGGTCCTGGGTGCTGACCACGGCCCAGGTGGGCTTGGTGTGCCATGCGGCGGCGGGCAGAGTGGCGTTGAACGCGGCCTTGGCGGCGGGTACCTGCGAGACGGCCATGAAGTCGGTGCGGTTGGTCGTCAGGTCGCCGGCGAAATCGGCGCCGAACTTGGCTTCATCGAAGAACAGATGGTCGTCGCGGGTGGCTTCGATGTCGTTGCTCGGCGAGGGCATGGACGACACGAGCTGCGACACGCTCTCGCCCACTTCCGGCACCAGCGCGGAGACGTAGACCAGTGCGGCCACCTTGTCGCGGGCACCGGCCTGGGTGATCACTGCACCGCCATAGCTGTGGCCGACGAGGACCACGGGGCCGTCCTGCTTGCGGATCTGCTCGCGGGTCTGGTCGACGTCATCGGCCAGCGTCTCGATGCGCGGCTGCACCACGCTCACGTGATAGCCCTTGTGGATGAGGATGTCGTGGACGACGCGCCAGCCGGAGCCGTCGACGAAGGCGCCAGGGACGATCACGATGTTTTTCACGCCGGTGGGCGCGGGAGCATCGGCGGCGACGGCGGCGGTGCCCGTGCCGAGGGCGAGCGCGGTCAGCGCGACGAGGAGGGTCTTACGCATAGGAGTGGGCCTGCGATGGAAGGGGGGTGGGATCAGCGACGCGAGGGGAAGAGGAGCCGGTCGAGCGACCAGCCCCCACCGCCGCGGGCGAGTAGCGGGAGCAACAGCCCCGCCCAGGAAAGGTGCGTCGGCCATGCGTCCGGATACACGAACACCTCGATCACGGCGGTCATGGCCAGCAGGGCAAACGCGGATACGCGGGTGAACAGGCCGAGCACGAGGAGCACGGGAAAAAGGTGCTCCGAATACGTGGCAAGGTGCGCGGCGAGGTGGGAAGGAATCAGCGGCAGGGCGTATTCCGAGTCGAACAGGTCGTAGGTGGACTCCTTGAGGGTGAGGAAGCCCTCGACCTTGGTGCGGCCCGACTGGAAGAACACCGCCGCGATGCCGAGGCGCGCCACGAGCAGCAGCGCGCTTTCCGGGATGACCCGCGACAGGACGCCAGCCGTGGCGACACGGCTCACGCCTTGGCCTCAAGGCTGCCCGGGCCCTTCGGCGTCTTCAGGGTGACGCAGGTGCCTTTTTCGACGAGCTTCCAGGCGTTGCCCTGGTAGTCCGTCTTCGAGGTGCCGGCGCAGCTGGTGCCGGCGCCGGCGGCGCAATCGTTCTGGCCGGCCTTGGCTACGCCATAGCATTTCTCCATCGGCTTCTTCGCTTCATCGGCATGGGCGGCGCCGGTGAGGGCGGCAAGGCCGAGGGCGAGGGTGGCGGCGAGGCTGCTGTACTTGCGATTCATCGGGATGTCCTTGTGCAGTGGGTGGGTGGCTGGTGGCCAGCCGGTGATGCACATGAAAACGTCCGGGCGTATCCCGCTTGTGTCGCGTGGCGTGCCAAAACGCATCGCAATGTGTCCTGCGACGGCCTGGATACGTTTCGATACAAAACCGGCCGCTTTGTACACTTCGATACAAAAAGCCCCCTCACGGGACATGCCCGGGACAAATGGCGCGCCTTTAATGCAAGGCGTACCCACCTGACCCGAGGTCACCATGAACGTCCTCTCCAAAGTCCTTACCGTGTTCGCGCTGGGCGTTGGCCTGGCGGCCGCCTGGCCGGGCCTGTCCAGCATCGCCCGCGCTGGCGACCACACCGCGTCGGCCAGCACACCCGCACCGGAATTCACCGGCATCGACCGCTGGTTCAACTCACCCCCGCTGACCATGCAGGGCCTGCACGGCAAGGTGGTGCTCGTGGAGTTCTGGACCAACGAATGCATCAACTGCCTGCACGTGCTTCCGCACACGAAGGCGCTCTACGACAAATACGCAAAGGACGGCTTGGTCGTCGTGGGCGTACACACCCCCGAATTCGATGAAGAGCGCGACCCGGCCACCGTGCAGGCGGCCATCAAGCGCTTCGGCATCACCTGGCCGGTGGCGACGGACAACCAGCTGGCGACGTGGAATGCCTGGGGCAACCAGTTCTGGCCCGCGCTCTACCTGGTCGACCAGAACGGCCGCGTTGTGTACACCCACTTCGGCGAGGGAAACTACGACACCACGGACGCGAAAGTAGCCCAGCTGCTTGGCAAGGGCTGATGCCCGGCACGACACACCTTCAGGCGAACGAACGACACGCGCATGGACCACATTGACCACATCCTCGTTGTTGACGACGACCACGGCATCCGCACGGGCGTCGTCGATTACCTGCGCAAGAACGGCCTGCGCGCCACCGCCGCCGCCGAGGGGCGCGAGATGTTTGCGCAGCTGGATGCGTCGGCGTTCGACCTGGTGGTGCTCGACATCATGATGCCGGGCGAGGACGGCCTGGCCTTGTGCCGCACCCTGCGCGCGGGCAAGCACAAGGCGATCCCGGTGCTGCTGCTGACGGCGCGCGATGATGAAACCGACCGCATCGTCGGCCTGGAAATGGGCGCGGACGATTACCTCACCAAGCCCTTCTCGCCGCGCGAGCTGCTGGCGCGGATCAAGGCGGTGATCCGCCGTACGCGGATGCTTCCCCCCAACCTGCGCATCACCGAGGCCACCGAGATGCTGGCCTTCGGTAAATGGCGGCTGGATACCACCGCGCGACACCTGCTCGATGAAGAAGGGACGGTGGTGTCGCTCAGTGGCGCGGAATACCGCCTGCTGCGTGTGTTCCTCGATCATCCGCAGCGCATCCTCACCCGCGACCAGCTGCTCAACCTCACCCAGGGCCGCGATGCCGAGCACTTCGATCGCAGCATCGACCTCCAGGTAAGCCGCCTGCGCCAGCGCCTGCTGGACGATGCGAAAGAGCAGGCGTACATCAAGACGGTGCGCAGCGAAGGTTACGTCTTCAGCATGCCGGTGACCGTGGCCGGAGGCGGCGCATGACACGGCGCCTCCCGGCGTGGCTGCCGCGGAGCATGGCATCGCGGCTGTCGGTCATCCTCATCTGCGGGCTGCTGCTGGCGCAGGGCCTGACGTTTGGCCTGCTGGCGTACGAGCGCTACCAGAGCGCCACCATGGTGATGCTCAACACGCTGGAGCACGAAGTCGGCACCTCGGTCGCGATCCTCGACCGCCTGCCGGCCGACGAGCGTGCGGCGTGGCTTCCGCGGCTGGCGCGTGACAATTACCACTTCCTCCTTGGCCCCGGTGAGGCCGGTGCGCCGCTGGTGTCCGAGCGTTCGCGCGAGGTGACGCAGCGGATCACCAACGAGGTGGGTGCGGCGTATGCGGTGAAGGCGCAGACGGTGTCCATGAAGCCCGAGCGCTACCAGGTGCACCTCACGCTCAGCGACGGCGCGCCGCTCACGCTGGAAGTGAACCCGCATCCGCCCGCGATGGCGAGCTGGCTGCCGTTCGTCTTCATGGTGCAGATGGTGGTGTTGCTGGTGTGCGCGTGGCTTGCCGTGCGCTTCGTCACCCGGCCGCTGGCGCAGCTGGCGGGCGCCGCGGAAGCCATGTCACCCACGGCCGACACGCGGCACCTTCCCGAGGATGGCCCCACGGAAGTGGCGCAGGCCGCCGCCGCGTTCAACGCCATGCAGGACCGCATTGCCGTGTACCTGAAAGAGCGCCTGCATATCCTCGCGTCGATATCGCACGACTTGCAGACGCCGATCACGCGCATGCGCCTGCGGGCCGAATCCCTCGACGCCGGCCCGGAGAGCGATCGCCTGCTTGCCGACCTCGCTGAGATGGAACACCTGGTGCGCGAAGGCGTGGCCTACGCGCGCAGCGCACACGGTGGCGACGAAGCGCCGGTGAAAATGGACCCCGCCGCGTTCATCGAAAGCCTCGTGTTCGACTACCAGGACGTGGGCCAGCCCGTGTCGCTGGCCGGAATGGCCCACGGTGTGGCCATGGTGCGTCCGCGTGCGCTGCGGCGGGTGCTGACCAACGTGATCGACAACGCTATCAAGTACGGCGGTAGTGCGGAAGTCGCCAGCTGCCGCGGCGCCGATGGCGCATTGTCCATCACCGTGTCGGACTCGGGCCCGGGTATTCCGGAGTCAGAGCTGGAGAACGTGACCCAGCCGTTTCACCGACTGGAAGGGTCGCGCAACCGCGATACCGGTGGCGCAGGCCTCGGCCTCGCCATCGCGGTGCAGCTGATGCGTTCGATCGGTGGCGACCTTCGCCTGGCCAACCGCGAGGACGGCGGCCTGATCGTGCGGCTGTCGTTGCCTTGACCGTCAGCCGGAGCCGAAAGCCTACGCCGCTGGCTCAGAACGGCGGAAGGTCGTCGGCGAGCTTTTCGTGCGCCTTGAGCACGGGGAGCTGGCTTCGTGCGAAATCGCGGATCTCCGCGTCTTCGCCCTTGTCTGCCTCCAGCTGGAACAGGCCGGTGGTGAGCTTGTGGTCGCGGACCATCGCATCGGAGTAAGCCCGGTCGAAGGTGGCGCCGTCGAGATCCTTCAGGCGATCGATCTCCTGCTGCTGGGCTGGCTCGGGTGCGACGGCCATTTGCACGCCCTTGCTACCCGCCAGCTTCGCCAGGTCGGCATTTGAACGGGTGTGATCCTCCACCATGCGCGCGGCGAACTTCTTGACCGAATCGCTGGACGCCTGCTGCGCGGCCATCTTTCCCAACGCGACTTCGGTCAGGCCCGCGCTGCTGGCACGGCGGACAAAATCCGCGTCGGCGGTGGCGATGCTCTTGGGCGCCTGGGCAAACGCCGTGGCGGTGAACAGGACAACGGCAAGGCAGGTAAGGCTGCGCATCATCGGTCTCCGTTGCTTGAATAAAGAAACGCCCCGGTCTGGGGCCGGGGCGTTTCCCTTCGAACACGTATCAGGCGCTTATAAGCGGGGCCCGCGGCGCAGGCCACCGAACAGCAGCGACAGGATAAACAGGATCAGGAACACCACGAACAGGATCTTGGCGATGCTGGCGGCACCGGCAGCAATGCCGCCGAAGCCGAAGATCGCGGCAACGATCGCGACGATGAAAAAGACGACGGCCCAGTAAAGCATGGAGGTTCTCCTGGCGGTGGATCGGTAGTGGAGTGATTCTTCGCCTGCACGGCCATCTGCCGCCGCGCCAGGTCGGGTGCCATTCGAGCATCGGCCGTCTGAAAGAGTCGTCTTCACGCGGTGAGGCAAGGTCTCACCGCGCATTGGCGCCTTGCTCACATAGCCTTGCCGTGGCTGAACCAAGCCGTAGGTTTACCTAGGCGGAAGGCGTTACCGACGCTCCGGATGCGTCGCCGGTGGCGCGAAGGCTGGCGGCTGGCTGAATGGTGAGTACGATGGCGAGACTTAACATGCTGGATGCCTGCCGATGACTGCTTCCCGGTTCCGCGATCTCCACCACGGCGATTCGCTCCTTGTCCTTCCCAATGCATGGGACGCGGGTAGTGCCGTCGCCATCCAGCATGCGGGTGCGCCCGCCGTGGCGACGACCAGCGCGGGCGTGGCATGGGCGTGTGGCTGGCCCGACGGCGACAAGCTGCCCGCCAGTGAATTGCTTGGCTCGGTCACGCGCATGGCCCGCGTGCTGACGGTGCCACTGAGCGCGGATATCGAGGAAGGCTGTGCGAGTGATCCGGGCGAGGTCGGGCGCTTCGTCGCGTCGCTCGTGGACGCGGGCGTGGCCGGCATCAACATCGAGGACGCCGGGCGCGACCCGGCGGAACTCAGCGCGAAGATCCGCGCCATCCGCACCGCCCTGCGCGGGCGCGATCTGTACATCAATGCGCGTACCGACATTTACCTGCGCGGCCTGGCTTCGGGCGACGAAGCCGTTGGCGAAGTCGTACGCCGGGCCAGCCTGTTCCGCGAAGCGGGTGCCGATGGGATGTTCGTCCCCGGCATCGCGAAGGTGGACGAGATCCGCCGCGTTGCCGCCTCGCTGGACGGCATGCCGCTGAACGTGATGCTGGTGCCAGGGCTGCCTTCCCACGCCGAACTGTACGCCGCGGGTGCGCGTCGCCTGAGTGCCGGTATCGCGCTGGCGCTCGATGCCTACGCGGCCACCGCCCGCGGCGCCGCCGATTTCATGGGCACGCCGCAGCCGGAAGGTCTCAGCTATCCGCTGCTCAATCGCCTGCTTGCGCGCTGACCGGGCACGAAAAAGGGCGCGGGGTTAGCCGCGCCCTATGGGCATCGCCGTGAGGCGGTGGCTTACTTCTTCTTGACGTCGAACGAGGTGTCGCCAGCGGCGGCGCCGTTCAGCGAGATCGAGACCTTGTACTTGCCTTCCGGCCACTCGTTCGGATTCTGGATCTTGAACGTGGTGACCGCCGGGCCGTCGGTGCTGATCGACTGGCTCAGGTCGCTGACCGTGGTGACGGCGTCGCCGTCCTGGTAGGTCCACTTGGCGTTGAGCGTGGCGCCGGCGCTGCTGCCTTCGGTGGCGACCGAGGCGTAGATGGTCTTCTCGTTCGGTGCGAACGAGGTCTTCGCCTTGGCGACCTTCTTGTCGGCGCCGACGGTGCTGCCCAGGGTGACCGAGCCAACCTTCAGCGTGTCAGCGGCGGCGACCGGAGCCGGTGCCGGCGCGGCAGCCGGGGCGGCCGGCGCTGCGACAGCGGCGGTGCTGGCGGCGGCCGGGGCCGTGGTCGGGGCGGTGGCGGCAGCGGCCGGGGCAGCAGCCGTGGAAGCGGCGGCCGGGGCGCTGGTCTGCTCTTCCTTCTTGCCGCAGGCGGTAAGGACCAGGAGGCCGGCGAGGGTGGCCGTGGCGAGGACAGGCGTGCGGAAGGAAAGCTTCATGTCTGGATTCCGGAAATAGAACAGGTCGAATGCATGGTCGGGGCGAGGAACACCCTCAGCCGCGGCAGGTTACAGGCTATACAACTAAAGGCAAGACCAATGAAGAGTGCATGAATACACGGTTCATCATTGGCGGGCACCACGCGGATTCCCCGGCTCGGCGGCCGGGTCCGTGCTGCGGAACGGGTTGATATCGAGGCCGCCGCGGCGGGTGTAGCGCGCGTACACGGCCAGCGCGCGCGGGGCGCAGCGCTCGCTCAGGTCCATGAAGATCCGCTCAACGCACTGTTCGTGGAATTCCGTGTGGCGGCGGAACGAGACCAGGTAACGGAGCAGGCCGGCCCGGTCGATCGGCGCGCCGGTGTAGCTGATCTGCACGCTGCCCCAGTCCGGCTGGCCGGTCACCGGGCAGTTCGAGCGCAGCAGGTGGGACACCAGCACTTCGCGCACTTCGCCTTCGTGGGTCGAGAGGAAATCGGGGCGCGGCGGGCCGTAGCTGTCGAAGGCCAGCTCCTGGTCGTCCAGCAGGATGCCCTCCGGCTCGTGCAGGGGCACGCCGTTGAGTTCCTCGGGCGCGTGCAGGGCGACCTCCACCGGGCCACCCGAGGCGGCGGAGAGGTCGCGCACCAGCGTGTCGCGCAGGTCGTCGCGGCTGCCCAGGGTCTCCTGGGCAAAGCTGTTCAGGTACAGCTTGAACGACTTCGATTCGACGATGTTGGGCGTGGTGGCCGGGAAGCGGAATTCCGCCACGGCCACCATGGGCTTGCCGCGCGGGTCCAGCCAGCTCAGCTCGTAGCCGTTCCAGATATCCACGCCGTGGAAAGGCAACGCGGCGCCATCCACGCCGATCTCGTCGCGCTTGGCCTGGCGGGGGATGGGGAAGAGCAGGCTGGCATCGTAGCGGTCGGCGTACGTGGTGGCCTTGCCCAGCGGCGAGTGATCGGGGGACGACATGGCGGTTTGCCGGGTGGGACAAACCGCCATTATACGGCCGCGGGTCAGGCGTTGATCGAACCCATCATGTTCGTCTGGTAACGGTCGCCCACCGCCGAATCCGGCGGGAAAACCGCATCGATCTCGGCGATCTCGCTGGCGCTGAGCTTCACGTCCATGGCCGCCGCGTTCTCCTCCAGGTACTTCACCCGCTTGGTGCCGGGAATCGGCACGATGTCCTGCCCCTTCGCCAGCACCCAGGCCAGGGCCAGCTGGCCGGGCGTGCAGCCTTTGTCGGCGGCGAATTGCTTCACCTTTTCCACGATCGCCAGGTTCTTCGTGAAGTTCTCGCCGGTGAAGCGCGGGTTGTGGCGGCGGTAGTCGTCCTCGGCGAAATCATCCGGTTGGGTGATGGCGCCGGTAAGGAAGCCGCGACCCAGCGGGCTGTACGCGACGAAAGCGATGCCGTGTTCGCGGCAGGCCGCCAGCGTGCCGGTGGTTTCCGGATCGCGCGTCCACAGCGAATACTCGCTCTGCAGCGCAGCGATTGGGTGCACCCGGGCCGCACGGGCGATGCTGGCGGCGGACGCTTCGGACAGGCCCAGATGGCGCACCTTGCCTTCCTTCACCAGCTCGGCCATGGCACCCACGGTCTCTTCGATCGGCACCGTGCGGTCCACGCGATGCTGGTAGTACAGATCGATGTAATCGGTCTTCAGGCGGCGCAGGCTGCCTTCCACCGACTGGCGTACATAGTCCGGGCGGCCGCTGACGCCGCGCGCGGCGGGGTTGCTCGGATCGCGCACGATGCCGAACTTCGTGGCCAGGAACACCTTGTCACGACGTCCCTGCAACACGCGCCCAATCAGTTCCTCGTTGGTGTGCGGGCCGTAAGCGTCGGAGGTATCCCAGAAGGTGATGCCGAGTTCCAGCGCGCGCTCCAGCGTGGCGATGTTCTGTGCGTCATCGCCCGGGCCGTAGAACTCGCTCATGCCCATGCAGCCAAGGCCTTGTGCCGAGACGTCGGGGCCGTTCGACCCAAGTTTGCGGGTGATCATGCTTGCTTCCTCCGGGGAGTGGGGATGGTGTCACCGGGGCCGCCGGCCGCGCCGTCGGCACCGTAAATGGAGCGGTACAGGGCGATCTTCTCGTCCAGCCGCGCGATGGTTTCGGTGAGCGATACCAGCTCGTCGCGCAGGTGCGCTGCGTGGCGCTCGAGCAGGTCGCCGCGGCCCACGATGCTTTCCTGGGTTTCACCCAGGCGGCGCAGGCGTACGTACTCCTGGATATCGCGCATGGCCATGCCCGTGCCGCGCAGGCGCAACACGAACTGGATGAGGCGCATGTCGTTCTCACCGTAGATCCGCTGGCCGCCCCGGCGGGGTACCGGGTCGATCAGGCCGATCTGCTCGTAGTAACGCAGCGTATAGGTGGTGGGGCCGGTGGCGAGAGCCGCCTCGGCAATGGTCAGGGATGTGGGCATAAGGGAAGCGTACGGCTTAGAGTGCGCTCTAAGTCAACACCCTTCTGCGTCGTTAGGGCTGGATGACGCCCAGCTGCTTGAGCAGCGTGAGGTTGTCCTCGAGGTGCCAGTCCTCGCCAATCCTGCCGTTGACGATGCGGTAGATGTCCGTGGCGATGAAGTCCACCGCCTGGCCGGTGCCCTTCTTGCCGTGGGCCTCGCCGGTGAAGTGGCCCTTGAAGTGGAGCAGGGCGACGACGCGGTCGCCGCTGACGATCAGCTGGTCCACGTCGCAGGTGAGATCCGGCACGGCGCTGCGGAACATTTTCGACGCCGCGATCGGGCCTTCCACGCCCTGGGGGCGGCCCGGCGGCAAGGTGTTGTCCTTGAAGGCGGGCGCCAGGGCCGCGCGGGCCAGTGACTCGTCGCCGGTGTTCCAGAAGGTGTCATAGCGCAAGGCTGCCTGGACCATGCGCTCGCGGGCCGCCTTGGGCAGGGATTTGTCCGCGATGACCACGCCGGGTTTCACGAGCTTCTCCGCGGCCTGCGCCATGGGTGCCACGACCAGGAGGAGGGTGGCGAGGGAGAGCAAGGCGTGCCGGGTGGCCATGGGTACCGCTCCGCGCAGGATGTGGCGCTGAACATACCTTGCGCCCGCAAGGACCGCTCTCAGCCTTTGGTATAGGTCAGGCGCGGTCGTCCGCAGCGAGCGACTCGACCAGCGTGGGCTTGTGGTTCTCGTCCAGCGCGATCATCACGAACGTGCCGCGGGTGCACAGCTCGCGCTCACCCGTGATCAGCTCTTCGGTGAACATGGCCACGTCGATATTCATCGAGGTGCGGCCCACGGAAACCACGGTGGCGACCAGCTCGACCATCTGGCCCTTGCGCACCGGCACGTGGAAATCCACCTGCTCGGAGCGCGCGGTCACCACGATCTTGCGGGAGTAGCGCGAGGCGGCCAGGAAGGCCGCCTTATCCATCCAGGCCAGCGCCTGGCCACCGAACAGGGTGCCCAGGTGGTTGGTGTGGTCCGGGAAGACGATCTCGAGGACGCGGGCTTCGGTGGGGCGGGCAATGGGGAGCATGGCGGGGGACTTGGGCATGATGGGCTCCATTTTACTGCATTGCAGCATTTCCTGCCGCCGCTCCCCGTTGGCTCAGAACGACTGGTCGAAGGCCACTTCGCCCTGGACGCCCACCTGGTAGGACGAAACACGGCGTTCGAAGAAGTTGGTGAGCTCCTGGACGTCCTGCAAGTCCATGAAGTCGAACGGGTTCTTCGAGCCGTACTTCTTCGGCATGTCGAGCTGGACCAGGCGCTGGTCCGCGCAGTACTCGAGGTACTGGCGCATGTCGTTCACCGACAGGCCGGCCACGCCACCGGAAAGCACGTCCGCCGCGAACTGGGTCTCGCAGGCGATCGCGTCTTCCAGCATCTGCTCCACCTGCAGGCGCATCTCGTCGTCGAAGAGATCCGGCTCTTCCTCGCGCACCGTGCGAACCACGTCGAAGGCGAAGGCCATGTGGCCCGATTCGTCGCGGAACACCCAGTTCGTACCCGAGGCGAGGCCATGCAGCAGGCCGCGCGAGCGCAGGTAGTACACGTAGGCGAAGGCCGCGAAGAAGAACAGGCCTTCGATGCATGCGGCGAAGCAGATCAGGTTGAGCAGGAACTGGCGGCGATGCTCGCGGGTCTCCAGGCGGTTGACGTCCTGGATGGAGTCGATCCACTTGAAGCAGAACTCGCCCTTCTGGCGGATCGAGGGGATGTTCTCGATCGCCGCGAAGGCCTTGTTGCGCTCGTTCGGATCCGGGATGTAGGTGTCGAGCAGCGTGAGGTAGAACTGCACGTGCAGCGCTTCCTCATACAGCTGGCGCGACAGGTACATGCGCGCTTCGGGCGAGTTCACGTGCTGGTACAGGTTAAGCACCAGGTTGTTCGACACGATGGTGTCGCCGGTGGCGAAGAACGCCACCAGGCGATGGATCAGGTGCCGGTCCGCGTCGGACATCTTCGACTTCAGGTCGGTCACGTCCAGCGAGAAATCCACCTCTTCCACCGTCCACGTATTGCGGATGGCAGCGCGGTACATCTCGTAGAACTTCGGGTAACGCATCGGACGCAGCGTCAGCTCGAAGCCCGGGTCGAGGAGGTGGGCGTCGCGGGTGATCGGATGGGCGGACATTACTGGCAGGCCTCGCAGTATTCAGGATTTTCGAGCGAGCAGAACACTGCTGCCGTGGCTTCGTCCTGCGCATCGACGACCGGTGCGACCGGTGCGGCGACCGACGCGGTGACGGTGGTCTTCGCAATACGGGTGGCCGGACGCGAACGCAGGTAGTAGGTGGTTTTGACGCCGGACTTCCATGCGTACATGTACATGGACGACAGCTGGCCGATGTTCGGGTTTTCCATGAACAGGTTCAGCGACTGGCTCTGGTCGATATAGGCGCCGCGCGCGGCGGCCAGGTCGATCAGGGCCTTCTGCGGCAGCTCCCACACGGTGCGGTAGATCGCGCGCAGCTGCTCGGGAATCGAGGTGATGCCCTGCACGGAACCTTCGGCCAGCTTGATCTGGTCGCGGACGTCGGCGGTCCACAGGCCCAGGGTCTTCAGCTCGTCGACGAGGTAGCGGTTCACCACGAGGAAGTCACCCGAGAGGGTTTCGCGCTTGAACAGGTTGGACACCTGCGGCTCGATGCATTCGTAGCAACCGGCGATGGACGCGATGGTGGCGGTCGGCGCGATGGCGATGAGCAGCGAGTTGCGCAGGCCCTTCGCCTTGATCTTCTCGCGCAATTCGGCCCAGCGGTCGTCCTTGCCGGTCGGCGTGGCGGCCGGCCAGTAATCGAACTGGAGCTCGCCGTTGGCAGCGCGGCTCTCGTCGAAGCCCGGGTGGGCGCCATCGCGCTCGGCGATCTCGTTGGACTGCGACAGGGCGTGGAAGTAGATCTCTTCCGAAATGCGCGTGGAGAGCTGCAGCGCTTCGGCCGAGTCGAACGGCAGGCGCAGCTTGAAGAACACATCCTGCAGGCCCATCACGCCCAGGCCCACCGGGCGCCACTTCATGTTCGCCGTGCGCGCGGTGTCGATCGGGTAGAAGTTCAGGTCGATGACGCGGTTGAGCTGGCGCACGGCCGTACGCACGGTGGTGGCGAGCTTGTCGAAATCGAACGCGCCGTCCACGACGTGGCGGGAGAGGTTCACCGAGCCGAGGTTGCACACCGCCGTCTCGCCTTCGTTGGTCACCTCGAGGATCTCGGTGCACAGGTTCGACAGGTGGATGACGTTCTCCGGGCGCGCCGTCTGGTTGCTGGTGGCGTTGGAACGATCCTTGAAGGTCATCCAGCCGTTGCCGGTCTGCGCGAGCGAACGCAGCATGCGGGCGTAGAGCTCGCGCGCCTTCACCGTCTTCGAGGCGATGCCGTCGGCTTCGGCCTTCGCGTACGCGGCTTCGAAGGTCTCGCCCCAGGTGTCGACGAAGTGCGGCACGATCTTCGGATCGAACAGCGACCAGTCGCCGTCCGTTTCCACGCGACGCATGAACAGGTCGGGCACCCAGTTGGCGAGGTTGAGGTTGTGCGTGCGGCGGGCGTCGTCGCCGGTGTTTTCGCGCAGCTCGAGGAATTCCTCGATGTCGGCGTGCCAGCTTTCCAGGTACACGCAGGCCGCGCCCTTGCGCTTGCCGCCCTGGTTCACCGCGGCCACCGAGGCGTCCAGCGTCTTCAGCCAGGGCACCAGGCCGTTCGAATGGCCGTTGGTGCCGCGGATCAGCGAGCCGCGCGAACGGATCCGCGAGTAGGCCAGGCCAATGCCGCCGGCGAATTTCGAGAGCTGGGCCACGTCGCCATACTTCGCGTAGATCGACGCGAGGTCGTCCTGCGGCGAGTCGAGCAGGAAGCACGACGACAGCTGTTCGTGCGCCGTGCCGGCGTTGAACAGGGTGGGCGAGCTGGCCAGGTATTCCAGCGACGAGAGCATGCGGTACAGCTCAAGCGTTTCCGCGACATCGTTGCCGCCGAGCGCGCAGGCGATGCGCATGAAGAAGTACTGAGGCGTCTCGATGACGTGGCGCTTGGTCGGGTGGCGCAGCAGGTAACGGTCATACACCGTGCGCAGGCCGAAGTATTCGAAGCGGCGCGAGGCGGTCAGGTCGATCGCATCGTTGAGCTTGCGGGCGTTGGCCTGCACGAACGCGCGCAGGCGCTCGTTGAGGATGCCCAGCTCGACGCCCAGGTTGATCGACTGCGAGAACGACTGGATGTCCTGGCCGCTCACTTCCTTGTCGACGAAGGCCGAGAGCAGGCGCGCGGCAAGCTGGCCGTATTCCGGCTCTTCGGCGGTGAGGGCCGCGGCGGTGCGGATCGAGAGCTGGTCGAGCTCCTGGGTGGTGGCGCCGTCGTAGAGGCCGCCGATGGTCTTCAGCGCCACGCGCATCGGGTCTACCGCGAACAGGCCGTCGGCGCTGCGCGTCACCGCGCGCACGATCTTGTTCACGTCCACGGTTTCCTGGCCGCCGTTGCGCTTCTTCACGCGCATCTGGCCGGGGTTGTGCGGCGGGGTCAGCGCGAAGGCCGGCGGGGCATCCTCGCGGTAGCCGGCCGCGGGGGCCTGCTCGGTGGTGCGGGTGGAGGGGGTGGCGGCCGCATCGGCCGTCTCGGTGCGCTCGCGCGCTGCGGAATCCATTGTCGTCATGCTTGGCGTGCCCCAGGGCCTAGGTCCAGTCGCCCGCTCCCTCGCACGGGTCTCGACGCAGTGGGGCGCAACGGGAAAGCCGGGGACGAAGCCGCGCAACGGGGCTTCGGTCCGCGACGTGCTTCCCCGCGGAAGCCGTCACTACAAACCGGGCTGCTTGGGCCACGGCTGCTGGCAGGTCTTCGGACTTCGTGGACGTTTGCGGCCGTGCCGCCTCGCCTACCCGTCGCTTCCCAGCCTTTGGGGGCCAGTGCATTGAACGGGATCGTTTCCACTTACCGCTGCGGGGCAGTTCCGGATTTACACCGGATTCCCTATTAAGTCCGACGGGCAGTCGCGCCGCCTCGGACACCAACGGGACACACGATATAGGCGAGGGCAGGGCAGGTCAACACAAGATATAGGGTAAAGTGCCAATGCACTTGGTAACTCAATGAGTTGCAATCCGCGCGCCCGTGGGGCTTGCCTGAACGGCCGTGCGGGCATGTGAAGATCCCCTACACCCAAGGCCCCATGGCCCGACGATAAGATTCCGCCCCCATCCCATACAGACACCCAGGGCAGCCCGGTCCCATGCCATCTCCGTTCGCGTTGCAGGACCATGCACTGCTCAATCAATCGCTTGATGCGGTGCCCTTCGGCTTGGTGGCGTTGTCGCCCGCCGGCGAGACGCTGTACGCGAATGCGTGGGCCAGGGCCCGCCTGCGCGGGGCCGCGTTCCTGTCGCTGTGGGATCCGGCCGGACGCACCACCCTGGAGTCCCTGCTGCCGACGATCGGCGCCCGGGGCGTGCGCGACCTCGAACTGACGGCGATCGACGGCCTGCTCTGGCGCCTCGCCCTGGAAACATGGAGTGTCTCCGCGGTCGGCGAGGGCGTGGTGCTGGCGACCTGGCGCCCGGCCAGCGACGACAAGGCGTGGATGAGCCCCGGTGGCCAGGGCCCGATGGACATCACCCAGGACCAGATGCGCCAGGCGCAGAAGATGGACGCCATCGGCAAGCTCACCGGCGGCGTGGCCCACGATTTCAACAACCTCTTGCAGGTCATCAGCGGCAACCTGCAGCTGCTGGCCACCGACGTGCGCGGCAACGCCCGCGCCGAGCGGCGCGTGGCCAATGCGATGGCCGGCGTCACCCGCGGCTCAAAGCTGGCCGCCCAGCTGCTCGCCTTTGGCCGGCGCCAGCCGCTCGCCCCCAAGGTGGTGAACATCGGCCGCTTCGTGCGCGAGATGGACGACCTTCTGCGCCGCGCCCTGGGCGAGGCGATCGAGGTGGAAACCGTCATCGCCGGCGGCCTGTGGAACACCCTGGTGGACGTGGGCAACGTGGAAAACGCGCTGCTCAACCTGGCCATCAACGCGCGCGACGCGATGGGTGCCCAGGGCAAGCTCACCATCGAGGCCGGCAACACCCAGCTCGATGAGGCCTATGCCAAGGCCCACGGTGACCTGAAGCCGGGCCAGTACGTGATGCTGGCGGTGACCGACACCGGCACGGGCATTGCGCCGGATGTGCTGGCGCACGTGTTCGAACCGTTCTTCACCACCAAGCCGGAGGGCCAGGGCACCGGCCTGGGCCTGTCCATGGTCTACGGCTTCGTGAAGCAGTCCGGCGGCCACGTGAAGATTTACAGCGAGGCCGGCCACGGCACTACCGTGAAGATCTACCTGCCCCGCTCGGCGCAGAGCGAAGACCGTCTTGTCGATCTCGACGAAGGCGGCGTGCGCGGCGGCGACGAAACCGTGCTGGTGGCCGAGGATGACGACGAAGTGCGCGAGACCGTGGTGGGCCTGCTGGCCGACCTCGGCTATCGCGTGCTGAAGGCGCGCGACGCGGAAAGCGCGCTGTCCATCATCGACAGCGGCATCGCCATCGACCTGCTGTTTACCGACGTGGTGATGCCCGGCCCCCTGCGCAGCCCCGAGCTCGCGCGCAAGGCCGTGGAACGCCAGCCCGGCATGGCGGTGCTGTTCACCTCCGGCTACACCGAGAACGCCATCGTGCATGGCGGCCGCCTCGATGAAGGCGTGGAGCTGCTCAGCAAGCCCTATACCCGGGAGGCGCTGGCGCGCAAAGTCCGCCAGATCCTCGCCGCCCGCGTGCTGGTCCCTGCGATGGCGCCCACGCGCCTGCCGCCGCCGGCCAGTACCGCACCGGCAGCGGCACCGTCATTGCGCGTGCTGGTGGTGGAAGACGACGCCCTGATCCGCATGAGCATCGCCGAGATGCTGGAGAGCCGTGGGCATACGGTGTTCGAGGCGGGCGACGGCAACGAAGCCATCCGCCTGCACGGCAGCGAAAACATCGACGTGCTGCTTGCCGACGTGGGCCTGCCAGGCATGAACGGCGTGGACGTGGCCTCGCGCATGCGCGAGGCCCAGCCGGACCTGCCGGTGCTGTTCGCCACTGGCGACCAGAACGCCAACGGCGTGGTGCGTGATGCGCGCACCGCAGTGATCGTGAAGCCCTATGGCGTGGCGGATCTCACCGAAGCGCTTGGGCGCATCACGCGCGCCTGAGTTACATCCGCGCCCAGGTTACATCCCGGCCATCTTCTTGCCCTGCTTGAGCACGGCGTCGCAGGCCTTGTGCACCAGCTTGGCCTTCATGTCGTCCGTGCCGCCGCCGCTCCCACCGATGCCGCCCAGCTGGTTCAGGTCGGTCGTGGTCTTGCCGTTGCTGCCGGTGAGCAGCCCCTTGGCGCCCGCCAGGTAGCCCTTGTCCTGGGTGGGCTCGGGTGCGGACGTGTTACCGGAGAGACTGCCCAGCAGCTTGTCTTTCACGCCCGACGCGCCCGAACTGCCGCCGAGATAGTTGTTGCTGATGCAGTACTGGATGATGCCGGCGGCGTTGCCCGCGCTTCCCGCCGTGAGGCTGCTGCCGCTGCCGCCCATGAGGCCGCCCAGTTTGTCGAGTTGTCCGGCGTAGGCCGCGGTACTGGCCAGGGCAAGGCCCAGGGCGAGGCCGGCGAAGGAGGTCTTCATGACGGTGGCTCCGGTTGGCTTGGGGTGGGTACTGTGTAGACCCGCACACGTTAGAACGATGTGTGCGGGTATGCTCGGCGGTTGATGACTGCCTCCCGGGATTCGACGCCTTGCCGCCACGCGCCCTCTGCCTCGCCCTGTTGCTCGCCCCCTCGTTCGCCCATGCCGCCCACCTTGAGCGGCTGCGCATGGAACGCGTTGATGCGCCGCTCTACGTGGATACGGCCAAACCGCGTTTCGCCTGGGTCATCCATGCCGAAAAGAACGGCACCGTCCAGCAGGGCTATCGCCTTCGCGTCAGCCAGGAGGGCAAGCCGGTGTGGGACAGCGGCGAGGTGCGTTCGGCGCAGTCGTTCGACGTGGCCTACGCCGGCCCGGCGCTGGCCCCGGGCAGCCGCTACCAGTGGCAGGTGGATGTCCATACGTCCGAAGGCGACGCGAGTGCCACCTCGGTGTTCGGCACGGCCCTGGATGCCTCGGGCTGGGCTGGCGCGCAGTGGATCGGCAAGGCCGATGCCGCGAGCCTGCCGGCCCCGTTGCTGCGGCGACGCTTCCATGTGGACGGCGCCGTGTCGCGCGCCACGCTATACGTGGCCGCCGGTGGCTATGCCGATATGAGCGTGGATGGGCGCCCCGTCAGCGACGCCGTGCTGTCGCCAGGCTTTACCGACTACACGAAGCGCGTGGAAGTCGTCACCACCGATGTCCCGCTCACGCCGGGTGACCACGAACTCGGCGCCGAACTCGGCCGCGGGTTCTACGGCATGACCAACACCAACGTATGGCATTGGGAGCGCGCGCCGTGGCACGGCCAGCCGCGCGTGCGGGCGCTGCTCGTCATCCGCTACGCCGATGGCCGCGTGGCGCGCATTCCCACCGACACGTCCTGGCAGCAGGCCGACGGCCCGACGCGACTGGACGACCTCTACGGTGGCGAGGTGTACGACGCACGCGCCGCGGCGCCGTCGCAGTGGAACGCGGCCGCCGTGCTTCCCGCACCGCCAGGCCAGCTCGTGGCGCAGATGGAACAGCCGATCCGCGTGACCGACACGCTCGCTGCCACCGAGGTGACCGAGCCCAAGCCGGGCACCTTCGTTTTCGCCTTTCCGCGCGTCATCGCCGGCTGGGCGGATTTCGACGTACAGGGGCCCGCGGGCACGACGATCACCGCGCACTACGGCGAAAAGCTGCTGCCCGACGGCATGGTCGACGCGCGCGACGAACACCACTACTTCAAGGCCGGCTTCCAGACCGATCGCCTTACGCTGCGCGGAGGCCGTACGCAGTGGCACCCGCGCTTCTCGTACAAGGGCTTCCGCTACGTGCAGGTGGATGGCTGGCCGGGGCGTCCCGATCTCGCCGCGGTGAAGGCGGCGGTCGTGCACACCGATGTCGGTGTCACCGGCCATTTCGACAGCGCGAACGACCTGCTCAACTGGATCCACCAGGCCGCCGTGGACACCATGCTCAACAACCTGCATGGCATCCCGACGGATACGCCCATGTACGAGAAAAACGGCTGGACCGGCGACGGCATGCTGGGCGTAGACATGTTCCTGCGCAACTTCGATGCGGCGGCGTTGTTCACCAAGTGGGAGCGCGATATCGCCGACACCCGCGGCAGCGATGGCGTGCCGCGCGTCACCGCGCCCAACGCGGGATGGGCGCTCGACGTGCATGCGCCCACGTGGAATGCGGCGTACGTCATCGTGCCGTGGGCGCTGTACATGCACACCGGCGATCGCGCGCCGATCGATGAACACCTCGACGGCATCGCCCGCTTCGTCGCCCGCGAAGACGCCCATTCACCGGGCGGCATCGACGATACCGAACTGGGCGACTGGGTCAGTCCGGAAACCGACCCTTCCGGTGAAAATGCGCCCGAAGACAAGAAGGTGGCCGCGACCGCCTACCTCTACCGGATGGAGCGCGTCGTCGCCGACATGCAGCGCCTGGGCGGCGACACCGCCGACGCGGCACGCTTCGATGCCATGGCTGGGAAGGTCCGCGACGCCTTCAACGTCCGCTTCCTCGACCGCACGGCGGGTGTCTACCGCGGCGAAGGCGACCAGGGCTATCGCCAGGCGCATAACCTGCTGGCGCTCGGCTTCGGCCTCGTTCCCGACGCCGACCGGGCACGCGTGGCCGCCTCGGTGGCCGCCGACGCGAAGGCTCGCGGCGACCACCTCGACACCGGCGCCCTGGCGACAAAGCTGATCCTGCCCGTGCTTACCGCCACCGGCCACGCCGACGAAGCCTGGGCCATCGCCACCCAGGTGACCTTCCCCAGCTGGGGTTTCTGGCGGGCCAACGGCGCGACCAGCCTGTGGGAACACTGGAAGCTGGCCTCGCGCTCGCGCGGCCATTACTTCCTCGGCACGGTGGACGACTGGCTGTTCGAGGACATGGCCGGACTGCGTCCGCTGGCCCCGGGCTGGCGCCGGTTCGCGGTGCAGCCCGCCCTCACCGGGTGGCTGGACCATGCGTCGGCCACGGTGATGACCCCCTACGGCGAGGCCTCCGTGGCCTGGCGCAAGGTGAACGGCCACGTCGAAGCGGAGGTCGTCGTTCCCGTCGGCACCGAGGCCGAGGTGGGATTGCCAGGACGCAAGGCGCTCGCCGTGGGCAGCGGACGGCATCGTCTCAGCCTGCCCTGAGGCTGGCCGGTGTGAACGCTGTCACATAAGTGACGTCAAGCGCCGCAGGTTTTTGCCGATAAAGCGTCCGTGGGGGACATCTTTATCCCGAGGGCGCAGGTTGTATGTCGGCAGTAATGAACTGGTTTGGACGCACCACGCTGAACACGCGGGTGTGGATGGTGATGACGATCGTCGTGCTTGGCCTCGTGGGCCAGACGGTCATGGCCGGCATCGAAAGCCGCGCGGCGCAGATGCGCGGCCTGGAAAATACCCTTGGGCAGCACGTGTCCGCAGCGAGCTCCATCGCTGACGCCTGGCATGCGCGCGCCGCCAAGGGCGAGATGAGCGACGTCGAAGCGCGCGTCGCCGCGTTGCGTGACATCGAAGCCATGCGCTGGGACAACGGCACCGGCTACGTCTTCGCCTTCGACTCCGGCCTGGCGATGCGCATGCATCCGCTGCGCAGCGACGAGATCGGCAAGAACATCCGCGACGATGCCGACGGCCATGGGTTCCATCAGTACGTGGCCATGCAGGAAGCCGACGCGAAGGATGGTCACGGCCTCACCCGCTACACCCAGGTGATGCCGAAGACGAAGGAGCTGCGCGACAAGATCAGCTACTCCGCGCTGTACCAGCCGTGGGACCTGCATTTCGTCTCCGGTGCGTACTTCACCGATATCGACGCCGCTTTCCAGGCGCAGATGGTGCAGGGTCTGGCCAAGTCGGCCGTGCTCGCCGCGCTGGCGCTGTTCGTGGTCTGGTTCTCGATGCGCAGCATCCGCGCGACCATCGGTGGCGAACCGCGTGATGCGCAGGCCATCGCCAGCCGCATCGCCGGCGGCGACCTGCGCCACGATGCCGCCAGCGATTTCACGCCGGATAGCCTGCTTGGCGCACTGGAACGCATGCGCGGCACGCTCGCCTCCATCGTGGCCGAAGTGCAGACCGGCGCCCACGTGGTGTCGACCACCGCGGGCGAAATCGCGCGCGGTAATGACGACCTCTCGCATCGCACGCAGGAACAGGCCTCCAGCCTGGAAGAAACCGCGGCGTCGATGGAAGAGATGACGGCGACGGTGAAACAGAATGCCGAGAACGCCAATGCCGCGGATCGCCTCTCACGCCATGCCCGTGGCGAAGCGGAGAAAGGCGGCGACGTGGTGGCGAAAGCCATGGATGCGATGCGCGACATTGGTGACTCCAGCCGCCGCATCGCCGACATCGTCGGCATGATCGACGAGATCGCCTTCCAGACCAACCTGCTCGCCCTGAACGCGGCCGTGGAAGCGGCGCGTGCCGGCGAACAGGGTCGTGGCTTCGCCGTCGTCGCCAGCGAGGTGCGTCGCCTGGCGCAGTCCAGCGCCGCGGCGTCGAAGGAGATCAAGGCACTCATCGTGGAAAGCGGCGAGCGCGTGGAGACCGGTGCGGAACTGGTCGAGCGTTCCGCCAACGCCTTGCGTGACATCGTCAGCAGCGTGTCGAAGGTGACCGACATCGTGGCCGAGATTGCCGCTGCCAGCGCCGAGCAGTCGGCGGGTGTCGACCAGGTGAACATCGCCATCGCGCAGATCGACCAGGTAACGCAGGAAAATGCGGCCCTGGTGGAAGAAGCCGCGGCCGCGGCGAAGTCCATGCAAGACCAGGCCGGCTCGCTGCGCGAACAGGTGGCGTTCTTCACCGTCGACGACGGCGCGCCGGTCGTGGTGGCCGAACCCACGGTGCACGACCTGCGTTTCGGCCAGAAGAAAGCGCCGGAAAACGCCGACGCATGGGCGGAATTCGCCTGAGGCATGCACCACCGCTTCACGTGTCAGATCACAGTCTAGGCAGAGGGGTGGGTGCCGTCCTTTGCGAGGTCTGACACGTGAGAAGGGTAAGAAGGTTCCACCCGGCGACGCTCTTCTCTGCGTTTGTCTTCGCGCTGGCCGGCGTGGCCATGCTGCTCGGCGGCATCCGCCTGACCCACTTCGGCGGATCGGTCTACTTCGTCGCCACGGGCGCACTGCTTTTAGTGGTAGCCGCACTGCTGTTGTTCCGCGTCCGTTTCGCCGTGCCCCTCTACACCGTGTTCCTGCTGGCCAGTGCCGCGTGGGCGGTATGGGAAGTGGGCTTCGACTGGTGGCAGCTGCTGCCGCGCCTGGATGTGTGGTTCGTGCTGGGGCTGTGGCTGCTGTTGCCGTGGCCACGACGCGGGCTGGGCCGTAACCCGTACCATGACACCGCGCGTGGCACGGGCGGCGGCTTCCTGTTCCTTGGCCTGCTCGTGGTGGCCGTCGTGGGCCTCGTCGGTGTTTTCCAGCCGGTGCCGGATCTCGCCGGCGAACTGCCGATGGCCGATGTGTCCGGGCCGCAGGGCGATCGCGCGTCACGTGCGGACGGCGACTGGACCGACTATGGAAGTTCCTCGTGGGGCCAGCGCTATTCGCCGCTGAAGCAGATCACGCCCGACAACGTCAGTCAGTTGCAGGTGGCGTGGAAAATCCAAACCGGTGATCTTCCCGGCCCCGATGATCCGACCGAGACCACGGCCGAGAACACCCCGCTCAAGATCGGCGACACCGTGTACCTGTGCACGCCGCACAGCCGGGTGATCGCCGTGGATGCTGCGACCGGGGCAAAGCGCTGGGAATTCGATCCGAAGATCCAGAGCCCCATCGGCTTCAAGCACTGGGAACATATGACCTGCCGCGGCGTGTCGTATCACGACGATGCGCGCTACGCGGCCGCGCTGATTCCCGCGCCGGCCACCACGGCACCCGGCGTGCCGGCGCCTGCGTCCACCGCGCCGCTGCCGGCCAACGTGCTGGCCTCGGGCACCTGCCCGCGCCGCCTGTTCCTGCCCACCGCCGATGCACGCCTGATCGCGATCAACGCCGACAACGGCCAGGTCTGCGAAGACTTTGGCAACAAGGGCACCGTGGACCTGCGCGCCAACATCGGCCCGTTCACGCCGGGCGGTTACTACTCCACCTCGCCGCCCGCGGTCACGAAGGACCTGGTGATCATCGGCGGCCATGTCACCGACAACGAATCGACCAACGAGCCGTCCGGCGTCATCCGCGCCTTTGATGTGCACGACGGACATCTCGTGTGGAACTGGGATCCGGGCAAGCCGGACGACACCGCACCCATCGCGGCCGGCGATACCTATACGCGTAACTCGCCGAACATGTGGTCGCTCTTCAGCGTCGACGAACAGCTGGGCATGGTCTACCTGCCGATGGGCAACCAGACACCGGACCAGTTTGCCGCCGGGCGCACACCGACCTCGGAGAAGTACGGCGCGGGCCTGGTCGCGCTCGATGTCACCACGGGCAAGGTGAAGTGGAATTACCAGTTCACCCACCATGATCTGTGGGACATGGACGTGGGTGGCCAGCCCACGCTGGTGGACCTGACCACCGACGGTGGCGTCAAGCCGGCGATCATCGCGTCGACCAAGCAGGGCAGCATCTACGTGCTGGACCGGCGTGACGGCACGCCCATCGTCCCTATCCATGAAGTACCGCGGCCGCAGGGCGCGGTGCCGGGTGACCACACCGCGGCGACGCAGCCGATGTCCGACCTCAACATGGTGCCGCCGGACATGCGCGAGCGCGACATGTGGGGCACCACGCCGTTCGACATGCTGTGGTGTCGCGTGCGCTTCCGCTCGCTGCGCTACGACGGCATGTACACGCCGCCGTCGCTGCAGGGCTCACTGGTGTTCCCGGGCAACTTCGGCGTCTTTGACTGGGGTGGCGTATCGGTCGATCCGACGCGGCAGCTTCTGCTCGCCAACCCGAGCTACATGGCCTTCCAGTCGCGGCTGATCCCGAAGGACCAGCTCGACAAGATGGAAGTGGTCGAATCGAAGAGCGAGACCGAAGGCATCAAGAAAGCCGTGGGCATTCCTTACGGCATCGAAGTGTCCGCGTTCCTTTCGCCGCTGGGCATCCCGTGCCAGGCGCCGCCGTGGGGCTATGTCGCCGGTATCGACCTGCGTAGCGGCAAGACGCTGTGGAAGCACCGCAACGGCACCATCGTGGACAGCGCACCGCTGCCGATCCCGATGCCGCTGGGCGTGCCCAGCCTGGGCGGCATGGTGACCACCGCGGGTGGGCTGACCTTCCTCAGCGGCACGCTGGACTATTACCTGCGCGCCTACGATGTGCGCACCGGTCGCAAGCTGTGGGAGGCGCGCCTGCCCGCCGGTGGCCAGGCCACGCCGATGAGCTATGCGGACAATACCGGCCGCCAGTACATCCTGGTGGTGGCCGGCGGCCACGGTTCGCTGGGCACGAAGCAGGGCGACTGGGTGATCGCCTACGCCCTGCCGAAATAACCCTTACTTCTTCGGATTGGGCAGGAAGGCGGCGAGCAGGCCGATCAGCGGCAGGAAGGCGCAGAGCTGGTACACCGCCTCGATGCCGTAATGGTCGGCCATCTCGCCAAGGACGGCGGCGCCGATGCCACCCATGCCGAACGAGAAGCCGAAGAACAGGCCGGAAATCATCCCGACCTTGCCCGGCACCAGCTCCTGCGCGAACACCACGATGGCCGGGAACGCCGAGGCCAGGATCAGGCCGATCGCCACGGTCAGCGGCGCCGTCCAGAACAGGCTCGCATGCGGCAGCAACAGCGTGAACGGCAGCGTGCCCAGGATCGAGAACCAGATGACGCGCTTGCGTCCGAAGCGATCACCCACCGGGCCGCCGAGCACCGTGCCGACCGCCACTGCGCCCAGGAACACGAACAGGTGCAGCTGCGCGGTTTCAACGGAAATGTGGAAGCGGTGGATCAGGTAGAACGTGAAGTAGCTGGTCAGGCTGGCCAGGTACACGTACTTCGAGAAGATAAGCGCGAGCAGCACGGCGATGCCACGCGTCGCTTCACGCGTCGGCGGCGCGCTTTGCGCGTGCGCGGCATGCGAGGCCTGCAGGCGCTGCACGCCGTGGTGCTTGTACCACTGGCTCACGTTCCACAGGATGGCGCACGAGAGCAGGGCCAGCAGCGCGAAGAACGCCAGGCTCGACTGGCCCCAGCGCACCACGACGATGGCGGCGGCTAGCGGGCCGAGCGCCTGGCCGGCGTTACCGCCCACCTGGAACAGCGACTGGGCCAGGCCATGCCGGCCACCCGAGGCCATGCGCGCCACGCGCGAGGATTCGGGATGGAACACCGACGAACCCATGCCAAGCAGGGCGGCGCCGCCGAGCAGCACCGCGTACGCATGCGCCTGCGAGAGCACCACCAGGCCAGCCAGGGAGAACAGCGTGCCACCGGGCAAGGCCAGCGGTGTCGGCCGTCGGTCCGCATAGAGGCCGATCAGCGGCTGCAGGATCGATGCGGTGATCTGGTAGGTGAGGGTAATCAGGCCGATCTGGCCGAAGTCGAGCTGGAAGTCGCTCTTCAGGCCGGGATAAATCGCCGGCAGCAGCGACTGCATCATGTCGTTCAACAGGTGGCAGAAGCTGATGGCGAAGATCACGCCATAGACAGTAGGGGCGGCAGCACGGTTGGCCTGCGCCGCCGCGTTCGCGGGGGCTTGCATGGGGCGATCCGGGGGGAGGGGACCCTTATATGAGAACACGCGCCGCCACGCCGCGCACGTGACAGCCGCTTTAGCCGCCGGGGACGGGCCGGGTCGCGCGGCGCGCCTCGGCACAACCGGCGCGGATCACCTTCTCCACGATCGCCGCCGGGGCGTCGGTGGTCTCGATCCACACCGCTTCGCTGCGCGAGGGCTCTTCCAGGGTGGCCAGCTGGCTGTCGAGCAGGGCGGGATTGAAGAAGTGGCCGGGGCGATGGCCCAGGCGCTCGGCCAACAGCTCGCGGCTGGCGTGCAGGTACACGAAGCGAACATCGTCGTGGCCGGATCGCAGGAAGTTGCGATAGCGGCGCTTGAGCGCCGAGCAGGCCAGCACGAGGGACACGTGGTTGGCCCGGTGCTCGTCCATGACGGCCACGATCGCCTCGAGCCAGGGCTGGCGGTCGGCGTCGTCCAGCGGAATGCCCGCCGCCATCTTGTCGCGGTTGGCCTGGGGATGGAGGCTGTCGCCGTCGATGAAGGGCAATCCGAGGTGGGCCGCGAGGTCGCCGCCTATCGTGCTCTTGCCGCTGCCGGAGACGCCCATGACGATGGTGATCATGGGTAAAGCATGGCGTGACGTGGGCTACGGATTCGTGAACGGGCTGGCGTACCATCTGCCGCTGGCCCCACCACCTTTGACACCCCCATGCGAACGATCGACCTGCGCAGCGACACGGTCACCCAGCCCGCCGAGGCCATGCGCGACGCCATGCTCCGCGCGCCCGTAGGCGACGATGTCTACGGGGAAGACCCCACCGTCAATGCCTTGCAGGACCGCCTGGCCGCCGAGCTCGGTTTCGCGTCGGCGTTGTTCGTGCCCACCGGCACCCAGAGCAACCTGCTGGCGCTGATGAGCCATTGCGAGCGCGGCGACGAATACATCGTCGGCGGGGACGCCCACACCTATAAGTTCGAAGGCGGCGGTGCGGCGGTGCTGGGTTCCATCCAGCCCCAGCCCATCCCGCAGGCGGCGGACGGCACCCTGCCGCTGGACAAGGTAGAGGCCGCGATCAAGCCGGTGGATCCGCACTTCGCCCGCACCCGGCTGCTGGCGCTGGAGAACACCTGGCACGGTCGCGCGCTGCCTTTCGAATACCTGGCGCAAGCGCGCGAGCTGGCCACCCGTCGCGGGCTTGGGTTCCACCTGGACGGTGCGCGCCTGTACAACGCGGCCACCGCCTACGGCCGTCCGGCACGTGAGGTCACCGCGGGTTTCGACAGCGTGTCGGTCTGCCTGTCGAAGGGCCTGGGCGCTCCGGTCGGATCGGTGCTGCTCGGCGACAGCAAGCTCATCGACCGCGCACGGCGCTGGCGCAAGGTCACCGGTGGTGGCTGGCGCCAGGCGGGCATGCTGGCCGCGGCAGCGATGCATGCGCTGGACCATCACGTGGCGCGCCTGGCCGAGGACCATGCGCGCGCCAGGCGCCTGGCCGACGCTTTGAGCGCCATCGATGGCCTCACGTTGCAGGGCTGCCATACCAACATGGTTTTCGTCGACGTGCCAGCGCCCCGCCTGCAGGATCTGGCGAAACACATGGCCACCCACGGCATTCGCCTCAGCATCGGCTACCTGCCGTCCATTCGCCTGGTGACGCACCTCGACATCGATGACGAAGGGGTCGAGCGTACCGTCGACGCGTTCCGCAGCTTCCGTTACTGACGCGGCGCCATCAGCTTGCGCTGCAGCGAGTACAGGATGGAGGCGTCGGTGGGATCGAGGGTATCGGTTTCCATCGCCCGGTAGTGGCGGTGGAAGGCGATGATGGCGTTGCGCGGATTGGAGACGTCGTAGCCCACCAGGCGCATGGCCGCGAGGCTGTCGAAACCTGGCGGTGCCGGCGTCAGCGGTGCGTCGAACCAGAGGCCGAAACCGTAGCCGGCCAGCGTGGCCCAGGGGAACTGCACGCTGGGGTCGTCCTTGCGACCGGGCGCGATGTCGCCGTGGCCGACAATGGCGGTGCGCGGAATGCCGAGGCGCGTGGTGACATCCGCGAGCAGGCGGATCAGCGCGTCGATCTGCGGCTGGGTAAACGGTGAGTGGCCGTCGTTGTCGATCTCAATGCCGATCGACGATGAATTCAGGTCGGTCATGTCGCCCCAGCGTGATGCGCCGGCGTGCCACGCACGGTTGCCTTCATCCACCAGCTGGTCGATGCGTCCATCCATCTCGACGAGGTAGTGCGCACTGACCTCGCCCTGGCTGTTATGCGTCTTCAGGACGCGCAGGGAGGCCTGCGCGTTGCCGATGGACGTGTGGTGCAACACGATGAGCTGTGCCTTGCGCGCGTTGAAGTTCGGCGAAGGCGACCAGTGGGCGAGGGCGCTGCGTTGCGGCGCGACGGCTGGCGCAGTGGCACAGCCGGCTAGCGTGGCGAGAAGCAGGATCACAGCGCACAGGCGGATCCCCATGGCCGTCAGTCCGCCGCTTCGACGCGGAAGTCGCTGCTGGTGATCACCCAGGCGATGCCGTCGCCCGTCTCCGGTTCGTTGATCAGGTCATCGGCGGTCGCGACGACGATCTGCAGGTCGATGCAGTCGCGGCCTTCGCTGAGCCATTCGGTTTCATCCTCGAGGACGAAGCCGCTGTTATGCAGCGCATCGCGAAGCGCGCGGAACTCCGTGTTCTTGAGCTCGATGCCCTTGTGCGTGAGCGAGCCACCCAGGACTTCGATGTCGCACAGCTTGCCGTCGAGGTAGCGCAGGCGCAGCCAGTCGTCGCTACCGCTGGCGTACTCGTCTTCGTCGCCCCAGATGGTTTCGGTGGGCTGGCCAAGCGCCGCGCGCACGGCGCTGCGCTGCATGCCGAAGAAGATCTCGGTGTCGTCGTGGCGAATGCCACGGCCAGGAACCAGTTCGCAATGCATCATGGTGTTTCTCGTCTGAAGTGTCGCGGCAATCCCGCCCGGATAGAATCGTTCGCATCCCATGGTTGCGAACAGGCGGCGTCGCCCACGTCAACTCACGGTTTGTGCTCACGTCCCAGGTAGTCTTCGCTCTGCATCTCGATCAGACGCGACTCCGTCCGGCCGAACTCGGCACGCACGCGCGTGCCATCGTAGAGCTCCGTGATCGGCGCCGCCGCCGATAACGCCAACTTTACGTGGCGATCGTAGAACTCGTCTACTAGCAGCACGAAACGCTTTGCCTCGTTCTCCGTGAAATCGGTGAACTGGGGGACGCCCGACAGGATGACCGTAGGATAGGTGCGCGCCAGTTCGATGTAATCGGTGACCGCGCGCGGGCCTTCGCACAACGCGGCGAAATCAAACCAGATGACATCCGAGGCGCGTCGGCGCGTCGGGATCTCGCGGCCATTCACCGTGATCGAGCCGGCGTCTTCCACCTCGCCCTGCACCTGCGTCGAAAAGATCTTCGCGAGTGAGCGCTCGGCCTCGGGGCCGGGCGGCACGAGGTACACCGAGGCCTGGCTGAGCGCGCGCAGGCGCCAGTCGCGCGGCGATGCCATCTCGTGCACCACGCAATGTTTTTCCAGCGCGGCGATGGCCGGCAGGAAGCGCGCGCGCTGCAGGCCGTCCTTGTAAAGGTTGGCGGGTACCGTGTTCGACGTGGTCACCAGGGTGACGCCACGCGAGAACAGGCCTTCGAGAAGGCCGGCCATGATCATCGCGTCACCGATGTCGGAGATGAGAAATTCATCAAGGCACAGCACGCGGTGCTTCGCGGCGATGCGGGCCGCGACCTCGTCCAGCGGATTCTGGCGTTCACCCAGCTCGCGCAGGGTGGCGTGCGTTTCCTGCATGAAGCGATGGAAGTGGCGACGCAGTGCCAGGCCCGGCGACAGGCTCGACACGAAGAGATCCATGAGGAACGTCTTACCGCGGCCGACGCTGCCCCACAGGTACAGGCCCTTCACCGGCTCGCGCGACGCGTCGCCGCCGAGCATCGACTTCAGGCGGCCGAACAGGCTGCCGCCCGGGTTTTCCGCCGGCTGGCAGAGCGCCGCATGCATGCGGTCGAATTCGGCCAGCGTGCCCAGCTGCGCCGGGTCGGATTCCCAGCGGTGGCCCGTCACCCCGTCCCGGTAGCGCTCGCCGGGGGTCAGTTCCGTGCAGCTCATGCGTCCGCCGGCGCCGGGGGCCAGTCTTTCACGGTGTGCCTGATCACGCCGCGCAGGTCCATGAGGCGGCGATGGAAGAAGTGGCTCGTCTCTTCCATCTTCACCAGGGTGGGGCGCTTGTCCTCGGGGAGGCTGTCGACCCAGTCGTACACGGCCTGCGGCTCGACGATCTCGTCCGCATCGCCCATCACCACCAGCCAGGGGCAGGAGGGCAGCTCGAGCGGGCCGAAATCCCAGCCGCGGCCGGCGGCCGGCGGCGCGATGCTGATCAGCGCGCCGGCGCCCAGGGCTACGGCGTTGCGCAGGGTCACGTAGCTGCCGAAGGAGAAGCCGGCTAGCCAGAGCGCGGCGCCGGGCCGCACCTTGCGCGCCCAGGCCACCACGGCGGCCAGGTCGTCGCTCTCGCCATGGCCCTGGTCGAAGTCGCCCTCGGACCGGCCCACGCTGCGGAAATTGAAGATGACCGTGTCCACGCCGGACTCGCGCAGGGCGCGTTCCACCATGGTGACCACCTTGTTGTGCATGCTGCCGCCGTCCGTCGACAGCGGGTGGCAGATCACGGCGATGGCGTCACGGCGGCCTTCGGTGGCGGCCTTGGCCTCGCATTCGAGCTTGCCCGCAGGGCCGGCCAGCGCGAAGCTCAGCGTTTCGTCCGGAAACACTTCCGGCGCTGTAGGTAGAAGATCAGTCATGCCCACCATGATACCCGCTGCCCGCGTGAGTCGCGCCGGAGCCAGGCAGTGAACGTACTGGCCCACGCCCTGCTGGCTGGCGGTGATGCCGGGCTGCGCCTGGGTGGCGTCATGGGCGATTTCGTCCGTGGCACGCCCGATGACTCGCTGCCCCCGCGGGTGGTCGACGGGATCTACCTGCATCGGGCCATCGACGGGTACACCGACAGCCACCCGGCCGTCCGGGCGGCGCGGGAGGCCTTCGAGCCGCCGTTCCGGCGCTACGCCGGGATTTTCCTGGATGTCTGGTTCGACCACTGCCTGGCCCGCGACTTTGCACGCTACTGCCCGACACCCCTGCAGGCCTTCTCCGACAACCTGCGGGCGGAGCTGCATGCCGCCGACCCCATCCTGCCGGAGGGGCTGAAGCGGTTCCTCTCTTATATGGATGCGAATGACCTGCCGGCGGGCTATGCCCAGCGCGATCGCGTGGCGGCGGCCCTGGCCGGGTTGTCCCGGCGGCTGTCGCGGGCGAACCCGGTGGCCGAGTCGGTGCCGCTGCTGGTTGGCCACGACGCGATGCTTCGGGCGACCTTCGCTGGGTTTTTCCCGCAGCTTCAGGCGTTTGCGTCGGAGTGGGTGGCCTCGCGCTGAGCCTGGCCCATGAAAAAAGCCGCACCCAGGGGGCGCGGCTTTCTCAGGCAGGTCGATGGCCGGGGCTTATTTGGCCTGGTCGACCATCCACTTCACGGTGTTGGTCACCTGCTCGTCGTTGAGCGACGGATTGCCGCCCTTCGCGGGCATGTGGTTGCCGTCCGGGCCGGTGTAGCCCTCGATCGCATGCTTGATCAGGGTGGCCGTGCCCTCGGCGATGCGAGCGCCCCAGGCGCCCTTGTCGCCCAGCTTCGGCGCCCCTGCCACGCCTGCCGTATGGCAGCTGTGGCACAGGTTGTCGTAAATCGTCTTGCCGTCCGTGCTGCCGCCGTACGCCACCTGGGACGCCGCCAGTTTCGCCGCCGCCTCCTGGGCCGCCAGCATGGCCGCACGGCCGGTATCACCGGCGTAGACGGCGCCCACGGGCGCAATTCGCTGCTCGGTCCGCTTAGCCACGGCCGGGTCCTGCTCCTTCGGAATGTTGGAGTAGATGGCGTAAGCGAGCACCATCAGGACAAGGGCGAGAAGACTTAAGCCGGCTGTAAGCCACGAAAATTGTCGGATGAAGTTCTGGTCGGACTTGCTCGGAGAACCACTCACGCATTGACTCCCATCGAGATTGGGTGTGCCGTCCCCCTCCCCGGGATCCGGCTTGCCTGGCGCCTGACGGCGGTCGAACCGCCCGAGTATAACGGAACCTTCGCATTCGTCAGCGGTCCCCGTCGAAGCGTCCGTAGCATGCCGTCAGTCATGGGGTACCCCTGTCAACCGGCATTGTTCAACCCCGTTCCCCTACACCTATATTTGTCGCCGCCGAACGTTAACGTTTTCAGGGTATAAAGCCCGCGGCGCCCGGCGCGCCCCCGCAGGCAGCCCCGGGCCGCCGACCGGATTCTCATTGGGAGTTTTACATGTCGCGTTTTTGGAAAATCGCGCTGGCCGTCATCGCTGTCGTCGTGATAGCGGCCGTCGTCATCGTCCCCCGCATGCACAAGGGTGGTGCAGATGCCCAGGCGGCATCGGCCAACGGCGAAGGCGAGGGCAAGGACCAGCCACCGGTACCGGTCACCGTCGTGCCCGTCGCCGCGCAGGACGTGCCTGTCTACCTGAGCGCCACCGGCACGGTGCAGGCGCGCAACCAGGTGACGGTCAGCCCGCAGGTGGGCGGCCAGCTCATGAAGCTGAACTTCACCGAGGGCCAGGAAGTGAAGCAGGGTGACGTGCTCGCGGAGATCGACCCGCGCACCATCCAGTCGCAGTACGACCAGGCCACGGCCAAGCTCAAGCAGGACCAGGCCCTGGCCGCCACCGCCAAGAACAACCTCGAGCGTTCGCAGAACCTCGTGAGCAAGGGCGGCCAGCAGTACGTGTCCAAGCAGGACCTGGACAACCTGAAGAACACCCTGGACCAGGCCGCTGCCACCGTGGTGGCCGACCAGGCCTCCATCCGCGCCGCGCAGGTGCAGCTGGGCTTCACCAAGGTCATCGCCCCGATCACCGGCCTGGCCGGCATCCGCGGCGTGGACGTCGGCAACATCATCACCACGACCACCTCGATCGTGACGCTGACCGAAGTCCATCCGATCTATGTGACGTTCACCCTGCCGGAAAAGAACCTGGACATGGTTCGCAGCGGCATGGGCAGCGACGGCGGCCAGCTCATGGTGGATGCGCTCGACCGCATCGACGCGCACGTGGTCAGCACCGGCAAGCTCGAAGTCATCAACAACACCATCGACACCACGACGGGCACCTTCCGCCTGCGTGCCCTGTTCGATAACCAGAAGACCGAGCTGTGGCCGGGCCAGTTCGTCAATGCGCGCCTGAAGGTCCGCACCGTGCCTAACGGCCTGGTGATCCCGGCCCAGGCCGTGCAGCGCGGCCCGGATGGCGACTACGTCTACCTCGTGCAGGGCGACAACACCGTCAAGATGCAGGCCGTGGAAACCGCCAGCGAAGTCGGCGACAGCCACGTCATGATCGGCAAGGGCCTGAAGCTGGGCGACAAGGTGGTGACGGAAGGCCAGTTCCGCCTGAAGCCGGGCTCGAAGGTGCAGCCGCTGGCCCCGGGCCAGGTGCCGGCCGCGCCGACGGCTGAAGAGCTGCAGAAGGCGAAGAACAAGAACTCGGGCCGCCAGGGCGGTCGCCGCGGCGGCTAACCCTCGACGGGAGCGGCGCGTCCATGAGGGACGCGTCGCCAACGGGCCACACGGCCCAGACACCAGGATTGCAACGTGGGTTTCTCGACACTCTTCATCCGCCGTCCCATCGCCACCTCGCTGCTCATGGTGGCGGTGCTGCTGCTCGGCATCCTCGGCTACCGGCAGCTCCCGGTTTCGGCGTTGCCCGAAATCGACGCGCCCAGCCTCGTCGTCACCACGCAGTATCCGGGTGCCTCGGCCAGCACCATGGCCGCGCTCGTCACCACGCCGCTGGAGCGCAACTTCGGCCAGATCTCCGGCCTGAACATGATGAGCTCGGACTCGTCGGCGGGCCTGTCGACGATCGTGCTGCAGTTCAACATGGACCGCGACATCGATATCGCCGCGCAGGACGTGCAGGCGGCGATCAACCAGGCGCGCGGCACGTTGCCTAACAACCTGCCGTACCCGCCGGTGTACAACCGCGTGAACCCGGCCGATGCGCCGATCATGACGCTGATGCTCACCTCCGATACGGTGCAGCTGCGCGACGTGAACAACTACGCCGATTCGATCATCGCGCAGAAGCTGGCGCAGGTGCAGGGCGTGGGCCTCGTCTCCATCGCCGGCAACGTGCGCCCGGCCGTGCGTATCCAGATCAACCCCGCGCAGCTGGCCAACCTCGGCCTGACGATGGAAGACGTGCGCAGCTCGCTGACGCAGGCCAACGTCAACGCGCCCAAGGGCACGCTCAACGGCAAGACCCAGTCCTACAGCATCGGCACCAACGACCAGCTCGCCACCGCCGCTGACTATAAAGACACGATCATCAGCTACACCAACGACTCGCCGGTCCGCCTGAAGGACGTGGCGAACGTGGTCGACGGCGTGGAGAACGACCAGCTGGCCGCGTGGGCCAATGGCAAGCCGGCCGTGCTGCTCGATATCCGCCGCCAGCCGGGCGCGAACATCGTGCAGACAGTGCAGTCCATCCGCCAGACGATCCCGGACCTGCAGAAGGTGCTGCCGGCGGACGTGCACCTGAAGGTGTTCTCCGACCGTACCATCACCATCCGCGCGTCGGTCGAGGACGTGCAGTTCACCCTGATCCTCACCATCTGCCTGGTGGTGGCGGTGATCTTCGTGTTCCTGCGCCGCCTGTGGGCCACGGTGATCCCGTCGGTCGCGGTGCCGCTGTCGCTGATGGGCACGTTTGGCGTCATGGCCTTCGCGGGCATGTCGCTGGATAACCTCTCGCTCATGGCGCTCGCCGTGGCCACCGGCTTCGTGGTGGACGATGCGATCGTGATGATCGAGAACATCGTGCGCTACATCGAGCAGGGCCAGGACGCCAAGACGGCCGCCGAAGTCGGCGCCAGGGAAATCGGCTTCACCGTGCTGTCGTTGACGGTGTCGCTGATCGCCGTGTTCCTGCCGCTGCTGCTGATGCCGGGTGTCACCGGCCGCCTGTTCCACGAATTCGCCTGGGTGCTCACCATCGCGGTGGCCATCTCGATGCTGGTGTCGCTGACCCTGACGCCGATGATGTGCGCCTACCTGCTCAAGGCCGACCAGCTGCCGGACGCGGACGACGCGCACGAGCATGCCACGGCCTCCGGCAAGCACACGGCGTGGTCGCGCATCGTCGAAGGCTACGCCGGCAGCCTGGACTGGGTGCTGGCGCACCGTCCGCTCACCATGCTGATCGCCGCGCTGTCGGTGGCGCTCACGGTGGTGCTGTACATCATCATCCCGAAGGGCCTGCTGCCCGAGCAGGACACCGGCCTGATCACGGCCGTGGTCCAGGCCGACCAGAACGTCGCGTTCCCGCAGATGGAGCAGCGCACGCAGGCCGTGGCCAACGCCCTGGCGAAGGATCCCGCCGTGTCCGGCGTGGCCGCCTTCATCGGTGCCGGCTCGATCAACCCGACGCTCAACCAGGGCCAGCTCTCGCTGGTGCTGAAGGATCGTGGCGACCGTGACAGCCTCGACGACGTGCTGCCGCGCCTGCAGAAGGCCGCTTCGCAGATCGCCGGCGTGGCCCTGTACCTTAAGCCGGTGCAGGACGTGACGCTGGACAGCCAGGTCTCGGCCACGGAATACCAGTACTCGCTGTCGGACGTGAACTCGATCGAAGTGGCGGGTTACGCCAACCAGATGACCTCGGCCCTGCGCAAGCGCAAGGAACTGGCCGATGTCGACAACAACCTGGCCGACCAGGGCACGGCGCTGAAGCTCACCATCGACCGCGACACGGCCAGCCGCCTCGGCGTGCCGGTGCAGACGATCGATGACACGCTGTATGACGCGTTCGGCCAGCGCCAGATCTCGACGATCTTCACCCAGCTCAACCAGTACCGCGTGGTGCTGGAGGTGTCGCCGGAGTTCCGCAACAGCGCCGACCTGCTGAACAAGCTCACGGTGCGCGGTAACGGCAATGGCGCGCTCACCGGCTCGAACGCCACCAGCTTCGGCCAGGTCGCGTCGAGCAACTCGGCCACGCCGGCCGGTATCGGCAACACCGGTAACGTCGGCTTCCAGGTGGGTGCGGGCGGCACGATTCCCATCGCCTCGCTGGCCAGTGCGCAGGTCACCACCGCGCCGCTGGTGGTCACCCACCTGCAGCAGCTGCCGGCGGTCACCATCTCGTTCAACCTGGCGCCGGGCTATTCGCTGTCCGAAGCGGTGTCGGCCATCCACGAGGTGGAGAAGGACCTGAACTTCCCGCCGCAGGTGCGTGGCCAGTTCATCGGCAAGGCCGCGGAGTTCTCCTCCTCGGTGGGCGACGAAGTGCTCCTGCTGCTGGCCTCGATCATCGTCATCTACATCGTGCTGGGCGTGCTCTATGAGAGCTATATCCATCCGCTGACGATCATCTCGACCCTGCCGCCCGCGGGTGTGGGCGCGCTGCTTGCACTGCTGATGTGCGGCATGACGCTGTCGGTGGACGGCATCGTGGGCATCGTGTTGCTGATCGGTATCGTGAAGAAGAACGCGATCATGATGATCGACTTCGCCATCGAGGCGAAGCGCACCGGCATGAACGCCACCGATGCCATCCGCCGCGCGTGCCTGCTGCGCTTCCGTCCGATCATGATGACCACCGCGGCCGCGCTGCTCGGTGCGCTGCCGCTGGCCCTGGGCAACGGCATCGGTTCGGAGCTGCGCAAGCCGCTGGGTGTGTCCATCGTCGGCGGCCTGCTGCTCTCGCAGCTGGTCACCCTCTACACCACGCCCGTGATCTACCTTTACATGGAGCGGTTCTCCGACTGGCTCGCCGAGCGCAAGCGACAACGCGCGCTGGCACACCATGCCCAGCCACGGCCTGCGGACTGATGCAGGCCGGGCCAGGGCTCCATGGCTCACTCTTCTTTCGCCGGACGGGCTCCCGTCCGGCGAAACCTTTTTCCGGGTCACGCGTTGGTAATGGATTCCCCCGCGTTTTTCCCCGCCCCTTGAAGCGTCCCGTTTAATGAATATTTCCGGCCCGTTCATCCGCCGTCCCATCGGCACCTCGCTGCTTGCGATCGGTGTCTTCGTGATCGGCCTGATCTGTTATTCATTGCTGGGCGTGGCCGCGCTGCCGAACATCCAGTTCCCGGCCATCTTCGTCCAGGCGCAGCAAAGCGGCGCGGATGCGAGCACGATGGCTTCCACGGTCGCGGCGCCGCTGGAGCGCCATCTCGGCCAGGTGCCTGGCGTGGAGAGCATGCGCTCGAACAGTTCGGAAGGCAGTGCGTTCGTGCTGCTGTTCTTCCAGAACGGCACCAACATCGACGCCGCCGCGCGCGACGTGCAGTCCGCCATCAACGCCGCGCAGCCGGATCTTCCCGCCGGCCTGCTCAACGCGCCGTCGTACCAGAAAGCCAACCCCAACGACGATCCGGTGGTGGTGCTCGCACTCACCTCCGATACCGTCGCGCCCACCGACCTCTACAACGTCGCCGATTCGATCCTTGCGCAGCGCCTTCGCCAGCAGGAAGGCATCGCTTCGGTGGATATCGCCGGCTCGGCCACGCCCGCCATCCGCGTGGACGTGAACCTGCGCGCGCTCAATGCGATGGGCCTGTCGCCGGACCAGCTGCGCAACGCGCTCACTGCCGCCAACGTCACCTCGCCGCAGGGCTTCCTGTCCAACGGCAAGACCACCATGGCCGTGGTCGCCAACGATTCGCTGCACAAGGCCGACGAGTTCGCGCGCCTGGTCATCGGTGTGAACAACTCCACGCCGATCCATCTCTCCGACGTGGCCAAGGTGTACGACGGCCAGCAGGATGCGTTCCAGGCCGCGTGGTTCAACGGCAAGCCCGGCATCCTGATGTACGTGTACCGCAAGCCGGACGCCAACGTCATTGAAACCGTGGATCGCATCAAGGACATGATGCCGACGATGCAGGCCTGGTTGCCGAAGGGCGTGCAGCTGCATTCGTTCTTCGATGGCACGCCGACCATTCGTGCGTCGCTGCACGAGGTGCAGGCCACGCTGATGATCAGCCTGTGCATGGTGATCATGACCATGGCGCTGTTCCTGCGCCGCCTCGCACCCACGGTGATCGCCGGCCTGGCGGTGCCGTTGTCGCTCGCGGGCGGCTTCGTGGTGATGTACGCGTTCGGCTATACGCTCAACAACCTGACGCTGCTGGCGCTGGTGATCGCCATCGGCTTCGTCGTGGATGACGCGATCGTTGTTATCGAGAACGTCATCCGGCACATGGACGAGGGGATACCCCGGTTCGAGGCCGCGCTGCTCGGTGCGCGCGAGATCGGCTTCACCATCGTCTCGATCACCGGCTCACTGATCGCGGTGTTCATCCCGCTACTGCTGGCGCCGGGCGTCATCGGCATGTTCTTCAAGGAATTCACGGTGACGCTGATCGCGGCCATCGTGGTGTCCATGCTGGTCTCGCTGACCCTCACGCCGTCGTTGTGCGCGCACTTCCTCACGGCACATGCCTCGGATGAACCGGAGTCGCGCCTTGGCCGCGCCCTGGAACGTGCGCAGGATCGCCTGCTGGCGCTCTACCGCGTGTGCCTGGACTGGACGCTGCGCCACCCGTTGCTCATGGCGCTCACGCCGCTGGTGCTCATCGGCATCACCATCGTGTTGTTCGGCATGGTGAAGGGCGGCTTCTTCCCACCGCAGGACACCGGCCTGCTGGCTGCCCGCGCCACCTCGAGCTCCACGGTATCGTTCGGCGAAATGAAGGTGCGCCAGGCGCGCCTCACTGAAATGCTGCTGGCCGACCCGGACGTGAAGTCCGTCGGCTCGCGCCTCGGCACCAGTCGTACCGGTTCCACCGGCAGCTTCAACATCGAGCTGAAGACCACGGCCGAAGGTCGCAAGGACACCACGTTCGACGTGGTCGATCGCCTTTCCGCCGCGGCCAACAAGTATCCGGACCTCAACCTGCGCCTGCGCCCCATCCAGGACCTGCCCACCGGCGGCGGTGGCGGCAGCTCGCAGGGCGGCCAGTACTCGGTGTCGCTGAAGGGCAACGACCTGGGTGAGCTGGAGGAGTGGCTGCCCAAGCTGGTCGAGGCGCTGAAGAAGAACCCGATCCTGAAGGACGTGGGCAGCGATATCGACGCCCAGGGCCTGCGCCAGAACATGGTGATCGACCGCGATACCGCCGCGCGGCTGGGTGTGTCCATCGGCAATATCGATGGCGCGCTGTATAACGCCTTCGGCCAGCGCGCGGTGTCCACCATCTATTCGGACATCAATCAGTACCGCGTCATCGTCAATGCGCTGCCGAACCTCGCGGCGACGCCCGAGGCGCTGAACCAGCTCTACGTGCGCGCCAACAGCGGCGCCATGGTACCGATCTCGGCCGTCACGAAGCAGGAGCCGGGCCTCGCACCCTCGCAGATCGTGCACGAAGACCAGTACACGAGCATGGGCGTCAGCTTCAACCTCGCGCCGGGCGCGAGCATGGGCGAGGCGATGGAAGCGATCCAGCGGACGATCAGCGGCATGCGCATGCCGGGTGACATCCGCCTCGACGCGGGCAGCGACTTCCGCCGCTTCCAGCAGTCGCAGAGCGACATGCCGCTGCTGATCCTTGCCGCGATCATCGTGGTGTACCTGCTGATGGGCATGCTGTACGAGAGCCTGATCCATCCGGTGACGATTCTTTCGACGCTGCCGGCCGCGGGCGTGGGTGCGCTGGCGGCGCTGGTCATTACCGACACCGAGCTGTCGGTGGTGGCGATGATCGCGCTGGTGCTGCTCATCGGTATCGTCAAGAAGAACGCGATCATGATGATCGACTTCGCCCTGGTGGCGCAGCGCGACCATGCGTCGACGCCGACGGAGGCCATCCGCGAGGCCTGCCTGATCCGCTTCCGCCCGATCATGATGACCACCATGGTGGCGATCCTCGCGGCCCTGCCGCTGGCCATCGGCCTGGGTGAAGGCTCGGAGCTGCGCCGCCCGCTGGGTATCGCGATGATCGGCGGCCTGATCATCTCGCAGAGCCTGACGCTGCTCTCCACGCCGGCCCTGTACGTCATCTTTGCCTGCCTGTCGGACCGCTGGAAGGCGCGCAAGGCGCGGCGCAAGGAGCGTAAGGCCCTGCGCGCCGCGCGGGCCTGATGTTGCATCCGCAGCAAAGGTGTCATGCGGCGGGGTCGCTTTCCCCCGCCGCCTGATCCGGGCCACAATGGAGAGGTTTCCCGCTCGCGTCGGGTCCCCTCCAGGCCAAAGGCTAGCCCATGACCAACTCGCCCAAGATCATCTACACGCTCACCGACGAAGCGCCGTTCCTGGCCACCGCGTCGTTCCTGCCGATCATCGAAGCGTTCGCCGGCTCGGCGGGCGTCGCGGTTGAAACCCGCGACATCTCCCTCGCGGGCCGCATCCTCGCCCAGTTCCCGGAGCGCCTCACCGACGCACAGCGCGTGGGCGACCATCTCACCGAACTCGGCAACCTGGCGACCACGCCAGAAGCCAACATCATCAAGCTGCCCAACATCAGCGCCTCCGTGCCGCAGATGAAGGCCGCGATCAAGGAACTGCAGGGCCAGGGTTACCCGCTGCCCGACTTCGTCGATGCACCGTCCACCGACGAGGAAAAAGAGATCAACGCCCGCTACGGCAAGGCCATGGGCAGCGCCGTGAACCCGGTGCTGCGCGAAGGCAACTCCGACCGTCGCGCGCCGCTCTCGGTGAAGAACTACGCCCGCAAGCATCCGCACCGCATGGGCAAGTGGTCGGCCGAATCGAAGTCGCACGTCGCGCACATGGACGGTGGCGATTTCTACGGCAGCGAGAAGTCCACGACGATCGCCGCCGCCAGCAGCCTGCGTATCGAGTTCGTCGGCAAGGACGGCGCCACGAAGGTGCTCAAGGACAAGGTGGCCGTGAAGGCGGGCGAGATCGTCGACGCCGCCGTCATGAGCAAGAACAAGCTCGCTGCCTTCATCGGCGCGCAGATCGAAGACGCGAAGGCGAAGGGCGTGCTGTTCTCGCTGCACCTGAAGGCCACGATGATGAAGGTCTCCGACCCCATCATGTTCGGCATCGCCGTGCGCGAGTTCTACAAGGACGTGCTGGCGAAGCACGCCGATGCGTTGAAGCAGGTCGGTTTCGATGCGAACAACGGCATCGGCGACCTCTACGCCCGCCTCGACAAGCTCGACGCCACCACGCGCGCCGCCATCGAAGCCGATCTCAAGGCCGAGTACGCCCAGCGTCCGGCGCTGGCCATGGTGAACTCCGACAAGGGCATCACCAACCTGCACGTGCCCAGCGACGTCATCATCGACGCTTCCATGCCGGCGATGATCCGCGACAGCGGCGGCATGTGGAACGCCGAAGGCAAGCTGCAGGATGCCAAGGCGGTGATCCCGGATCGCAGCTACGCCGGCGTCTACGCCGTCGTGATCGAGGATTGCATCGCGAACGGCGCGTTCGACCCGGCCACCATGGGCAGCGTGCCCAACGTCGGCCTGATGGCACAGAAGGCCGAGGAGTACGGTTCGCACGACAAGACCTTCCAGATCCCGGCTGACGGCAGCGTCCGCGTCGTCGCCGAGGACGGCAGCGTGGTGTTCGAGCACGCGGTGGAGCAGGGTGATATCTGGCGCATGTGCCAGACCAAGGATGCACCGATCCAGGATTGGGTGAAGCTGGCCGTGCAGCGCGCCCGCCTGTCGAACACCCCGGCGGTGTTCTGGCTGGATAAGCACCGCGCGCACGACGCGCAGGTGATCGCCAAGGTCGAGCGTTACCTGAAGGATCACGACACCTCGGGCCTCGACCTGCGCATCCTCGCGCCGGAGGAGGCCACGAAGTTCTCGCTCGAGCGCATCCGCAAGGGCCAGGACACCATCTCGGTCACCGGCAACGTCCTGCGCGATTACCTCACCGACCTGTTCCCGATCATGGAACTGGGCACCTCGGCCAAGATGCTCTCGATCGTGCCGCTCATGGCCGGTGGTGGTCTGTTCGAGACCGGCGCGGGTGGTTCGGCACCGAAGCACGTGCAGCAGTTTGTCGAAGAGGATTACCTGCGCTGGGATTCGCTGGGCGAGTTCCTCGCCCTCGCCGCATCGCTGGAGCACCTTGGCGAGCGCTACGACAACAAGCACGCCCGCGTACTGGCGAAGACCCTGGACCAGGCCAACGGCCGCTTCCTCGACAGCAACAAGTCGCCGGCGCGCAAGGTCGGTGAGATCGACAACCGCGGCAGCCATTTCTACCTGGCCATGTATTGGGCGGAAGCCCTGGCGGCGCAGGACGACGATGCCGAGCTGAAGGCGACCTTCGCGCCGGTGGCCAAGGCCCTCACCGAGAATGAAGGCAAGATCGTGGGTGAGCTCAACGGCGCCCAGGGCAAGCCGGTTGAGATCAAGGGTTACTACCACCCGGACATGGCGCTGGTCAGCGCGGCGATGCGCCCGAGTGCGACGTTTAATGGCGTAATTGACGGGCTGCGTCGCTAAGGCCAGCTGCCCCGTCGCGCGCAAGCGCGCTCCTGCATGGCTGCCTTGCCCCTGTAGGAACACGCTTGCGCGCGATGCCCGTTACTTCAGGCCCCAGGTGGCCGGCGCGCTCTCCGCCGCCCAGCCCGACATCAGCTCATGCATGCGCGTCGTCGGGTGCAACGTATCCCAGAAGACAAAGCGGCCGGCCTCGCAGTGCTTGCGCGGGACCTGTTCCCGCAGGTAGGAGAACGCGCTCTCCGCATCGATCTTCAGGCACGAATCGGTAGCATTGCTGAACTTGTACTGCTCCGGATGCGCGAGCACTTCGTCGAAGCGTGAACGTGCATCGACGATACGAATCACCAGTTCGCTCCCCTTCGTGAGTCCTTCGTCGCCGGCTTGGCGGATCACGCCACTAATGACGCTGGATAGGGCGGAGTTGTACACGTTGACGCGGGAGAGGACATCCGCCGCGTCCTTTCGCCCCATGCGGAATACCGGCGCCCTCGTGACATCCGGCAGGTTCACCACCAGCACCTTGCGCGCGCCATGGCGTACAAGCTGCATTAGCGAATCGCGCTGCTCCTGTACGATCCGTGTGGCGTACCTGCTGTCGTTGACGAAGTCGTTGCCCGCGACCATGAAGGTGAACAGGGTGCGCGAGGGGTCGTAATCCTTCTCGCTATCCATGTGCTCGAAAAAGCTCTTGATCTGCGTGCCGATACCGTGGATCAGGCCGAACTTAGCATCGCGGGTCTGGGCACCACCCACGGCCCAGTTGGTGAGCGTGAGGCCGTTGCGCGACGCGAGGTATTCGACCCAGGTGGGGCCGTTACTGAAGCGGCCGGCGAACCAGGAGGCGGACGGCAGGGTCTTGCCCTTGGGCACGAACTCCAGCACCTGTCGTGATGCCGTGTGCATGTTGCCGGTATCGGTAAGGCTATCGCCGAATGACACGATGCGTTCCACGGGCTGGCCCGGGCGAAGGTCACCTTCATACCAGATCGGGTAAGGGTAGTCGCTTGCGCCTCGCGCACCGGCGGCGCCTATGCCGATCAGGCGGTGGAAGTCAGCCGTGCCCCTGAGGTGCTTCTCACAGAGCGCATGTAGCCTGGCCGGTGCGGCAGGTGTACGGAACAGATTGCTCCAGCTGGCGAGGCGATCGTGCTGCCAGTTGCCTGGCAGCACGTTTCCCGTATCTACCGTGCCGGTGGCGGCGCCGGTGGGGTCACCGAGTTTCTTGTAATGGCACAGCAGGGTCGCATCGCTGCCCGCCTGGGCGGCAGCCGCCACCAGGGCCAGCGTGCCGCCGAGTAGTGCGCGTCGGTAGAACGTGTTGATGGATCGCATGAGCTCTTCCTTGAGGTGAGGGACCGGATGCCTTCCGGCCCACGCATCATGCGGGTACGTCGCGTGCCGTTCTGTAGGCGCCGGCAGCGATCGGCCTCAGCATTCACCTGATCCCATCAGGCGTCGCTTGCCGTTCGGAGTGCATCCAGCTGCTCGCCGGTGAGTTGCAGCGAGGCCGAGCGCGCCAGTTCGTCCAGTTGCTCGACCGTCGTGGCGCTGGCGATCGCCGCGGCGATCGAAGGCTGCGCCATCACCCAGGCCAGCGACACCTGTGCGGGCGTGGCACCGTGCGCTTCAGCCACCTTGTCCAGTGCGGCGAGCACGCGCATGCCGCGGTCATTGAGATAGGCCTTGACCTTGGGCGCACGGGCGGCGCTCTTGGTGAGGTCGGCCTCGCTGCGGTACTTGCCGCTGAGGAAGCCGCTCGCCAGCGAGTAGTAGCTGATGACGCCAACGCCTTCTTCCACGCATACCGGCTGCAGGCCCTCTTCGAAACCGCTGCGGTCCATGAGGTTGTACGCCGGTTGCATGGATTCATAGCGCGCCAGACCCTTGCTGGCACTGGTGTGCAGTGCATCGGCGAAGCGCGTTGCTTCGTAGTTCGATGCCCCGATCACACGCACCTTGCCGGCCTTCACCAGATCGTCGAACGCCCGCAGGGTTTCTTCCAGCGGTACCTTCGGATCGTCTTCGTGCGACTGGTACAGGTCGATGTAGTCCACCTGCAGCCTGCGCAGCGAATCCTCCACGGCCTCGTGGATGTTCGTGGGCGACAGGCCAGGGTAGCGTGCCCACTTGGCCACCTTCGTGGCGATCAGCACCTTGTCGCGCTTGCCGCTCTTCTTCAGCCAGCGACCGATGATGGTCTCGGACTCGCCACCCTCATTGCCGGGTACCCACGCGGAATACACGTCGGCGGTGTCGATGAGGTTGAAGCCGTGGTCGACGAAGGCATCGAGCAGTTCGAACGAGCGCGCTTCGTCAGCGCTCCAGCCGAAGACGTTACCGCCGAACGCAAGCGGTGCCACACGAAGAGGGGAGCGGCCGAGCGGGCGAAGCGTCATGCGTGAGTCTCCAGGAGCCAAAGCGCCATGATGACTTACCGCGGGTGGCTGGGGCGTCAACAGTACCCGCCGGCGGGCGCCGCTCGGGCGCGCCCAGGGCCAGCACGAGTTCCTTGTTGACGATGTGGCCGTGCATGAAGGCAAGGCCGGTGAAGATCGACGCCATGACACCCTCCTGGTCCAGTGAAGCCGCAGGTTGCTGCGACTTGTCGTGGGCTAAAGGTTGGACTTTCCGCGACCCCTGAAAAAGCGATATGTTTGCAACCCGGACTTGAGGGAAATTCACGTGTCCCGTCTTCCGCTCGGCTTGCTCCAGGGGTTCGTGCTCGTCGCCAGGACGGGCAAGCTCGCGCGCGCCGCCGAGCAGCTAAACCTCACCGTCAGTGCCCTCAGCCACCAGATCCGCAACCTCGAGGAACGACTCGGCCGTTCGCTGTTCGACCGGGGCCCGCGTGGCGTCACCCTGACCGCCGACGGCGCGAACCTGCTGGAGGCCATCGGCCATCACTTCGAGGGGATCGAGCATGCGCTCGGTCGCTTCGAGGCGCGCCACCAGGATTCGGTCACGCTCAGCGTGCTGCCCTCGGTGGCCTCGAGCTGGCTGGTGCCGCGGTTGCCACGCCTGGTCGCCGCGCACCCGGAGCTGGAGCTCAGCCTGCACTCATCGGTGGGGGTCGTGGATTTCGATCGCGAGCCGGCCATCGACTGTGCCTTCCGCTACGGGTTGGGCGCCTGGCCGCGGACCCGGGCCGAGCGCCTGTTCGGCGAATTCATCGTGCCCATCGCCAGCCCGTCTCTGGTCCGCAAGATGGGTGGGCTGCCGGATACCTCATTGAAGGGCTGGCCGCTGCTGGGTGATCCGTCGGGGCGCTGGAACGACTGGGCCGAGCAGTTCGGCATGCCGCTGCCTTCGCGCTACGTGGCCCGCTTCGACAATACCGAGCACCTGCAGCGCGCCGTGCTGGAGGGGCTGGGCGTGGCGCTGGGCCGTCTGGTGATGGCGCGTTCCCTGATCGAATGCGGCGCGCTCACCGTGCTGTGCAAGGAGCGCATGCGCGTGGCCGAGGCGTATTACCTCGTCCATCCGAAGCGTTCGGAGCCCCACGCGGGCTTCAGCCGGCTGCGTGAATGGCTGCTGGCCGAAGCCGCCGATTACGAGTCAGGGATTGCCGAAAACCGGGCACTTCCAGCTTGACCGATTTGCGTTGCGGCGCGACAATTGTCCGGCTCCCCGGGCTAGCTCCGCCGGGCGGCACCCCTCTTAGCTTATCCAGGCATATGGACGTTCACCCTAGTACACGCGTCGGCATCCGCTCGCATCGGGTTCCGGCGTTTGAAAACCAAATCGCCCTCGGCGACCGCACCCGGTCGGCCGGCGCTTTCTCCTACTAGGGAAGGTCCGGCTCTCCTCGTCTGGTAGCCGTGCGCTACCGTTATTCGAGGATTGAGCCATGAATCTCCAGCTCGACAAGACCACCCCGCGCATGTTCGGGCGCCGTCTCGCCTTCGCACTTGCCCGCCGCCGCACCGCCCAGCCGGTGAAGCGCAGCATCACCGTGCCGCGTTCGCTCGATAGCGCTGAAAGCTCTTTGAAACCGGCTGACGGCAAACTGCCGCAGTCATGAATAGCGATATAGACACTACGGCGCCGCATTCGCGGTCCGTCGTCACGTCCATCCCATTTGCCACCCGTCGGTCCCACGCCGGCGCGCCTGCTTTCGGCTAACTGCGGCCGCAAGCCGCTCGCGTCCGCCCGGCCCGCCGTGCCGGTACAGGTAGCGAGCCATGAAGATCCACACCTCGCCGGCGTCCGTCGCCGCAAAGACTTTCACCAACGCCACGGCCGACGCCTACCGTCCGGCTGACGAACTGCTGCGCTCGCTGGATTCCCGCATCGACGGCCTCGACGAGGAAGCGATCGCCGAGCGCCTGGACCGTGATGGCGTGAACGAAGTGGGCCACGAGAAGCCGCCGCACTGGGCGATCCAGCTGCTGCATGCCTTCAAGAACCCGTTCATCATCGTGCTGCTGGTGCTGGCTGTCGTCCAGTTGGTGACCGACCCGGACGACCTGACCGGCCCGGTCATCATCGCGGTGATGGTGGGCATCAGCGTCCTGCTGTCGTTCACCCAGGAATACCGTTCCTCGCAGGCCGCCGAGAAGCTCAAGGCGATGGTGCGCAATACCGCGACGGTGACCCGCCGCGCCGAAGACGGCCACGCCGAGCGCATCGAAGTGCCGGTGGAAGAACTGGTGGTGGGCGACATCGTCCACCTCGGCGCCGGTGACATGATCCCGGCCGACCTGCGCCTGATCGCAGCAAAGGACCTGTTCATCAGCCAGGCCATCCTCACCGGTGAATCGCTGCCGGTGGAGAAGGCCGCGCCGCACGGCGCCGCCACGGGCGAGTCCGGTGGCCCGCTCGACCTGCCCACGGTCTGCTACATGGGTACCAACGTGGTTTCCGGCACGGCCACCGCCGTGGTGCTGGCCACGGGCGCGCGTACCTACCTCGGTTCCCTGGCGCGCACGCTCTCCGGCGAGCGCGTGCAGACCAGCTTCGACAAGGGCATTTCGTCCGTCAGCTGGCTGCTGATCCGCTTCATGGCGGTGATGGTGCCGATCGTTTTCTTCATCAACGGCTTCGACAAACACGACTGGCTGGAAGCTTTCATGTTTGGCCTGTCCGTCGCCGTGGGCCTCACCCCGGAGATGCTGCCGCTGATCGTCACCGCCAACCTCGGCAAGGGCGCCATCGCCATGTCGAAGCGCAAGGTGGTGGTGAAGCGCCTGAACGCGATCCAGAACTTCGGCGCGATGGACGTGCTGTGCACGGACAAGACCGGCACGCTCACCCTCGACAAGATCGTGCTCGAGCGCCACGTGGACCTGGACGGCGACGACTCGGACGAAGCGCTGGAGTGGGGCTACCTCAACAGCCGCTTCCAGACGGGCCTGCGCAACCTGATGGACAAGGCGGTGCTCACCCACCGCGACCTGGAGACCATCGCCCACCGTTTCCGCATCGTCGACGAGATTCCGTTCGACTTCCAGCGCCGGCGCATGTCGGTGGTGGTGACGGACGGCGAGTACGAGCAGCTCGTAATCTGCAAGGGCGCGGTGGAAGAGATGCTGGCGATCTGCACGGAAGCGCGGATCGGCGGCGACGTCGAGCCCATGACGGAAGAAAAGCGCGCGGAGATCCGCGCGATGACCCGCCGCCTGAACGAGGACGGCCTGCGTGTCCTCGTCGTGGCCGTGCGCCGCGACCCCATCGGTGACCGCGCGTATGGCGTGGCTGATGAAGCCGGCCTCACGGCGGTGGGCTGCCTGGCCTTCCTGGATCCGCCGAAGGACTCCGCCGCCACGGCGATCCGTGCGCTGAACCACCATGGCGTGGCGGTGAAGGTGATCACCGGTGACAACGAGGCGGTGACCAAGAAGATCTGCGCGGAAGTGGGCCTGGATGTCGCCGGGACGGCACTGGGCCGCGACATCGAGCAGCTCGATGACGATGCGCTGGATGCGATGGTTGAGAGCACCACCATCTTCGCCAAGATGTCGCCGGTGCAGAAGGCGCGCGTGGTGAAGGCCCTGCAGCGCCGTGGCCACACCGTGGGCTTCCTCGGCGACGGCATCAACGACGCGCCGGCCCTGCGCGATGCCGACGTGGGTATCTCGGTGGATACCGCCACGGATATCGCCAAGGAGTCGGCGGACATCATCCTGCTGGAAAAGAACCTGATGGTGCTGGAAGAAGGCGTGCTCGAAGGGCGCGTCACCTTTGGCAACATCATGAAGTACATCAAGATGACCGCCAGCTCGAACTTCGGCAACGTGTTCAGCGTGCTGGTGGCGAGTGCGTTCCTGCCGTTCCTGCCGATGCTGCCGCTGCAGATCCTGGTGCAGAACCTGCTGTACGACCTGTCGCAGTTGTCCATCCCGTTCGACCGCATGGACGACGAGTACCTGCGCACGCCGCGCAAGTGGGATGCCGGTGATATCGGCCGCTTCATGGTCTGGATCGGCCCGGTGAGTTCGGTGTTCGATATCACGACGTTCTGGGTGATGTGGCATGTGTTCGGCGCGCACGACGTGGCCCACCAGTCGCTGTTCCAGTCCGGCTGGTTCATCGAAGGCCTGCTCTCACAGACCCTGGTGGTGCACATGATCCGCACGCGGCGCATTCCGTTCCTGCGCAGCATGGCGTCCGCGCCGGTGCTGGCCCTGACGGGTGCGATCATGCTCATCGGCATGTACATCCCGTTCTCGGCGCTGGGCGCACGGATCGGCATGGTGCCGCTGCCCGGCGCGTACTTCGGCTGGCTGGCGCTCACCCTGGTCTCGTACTGCGTGCTCACGCAGATCGTGAAGACGCTCTACATCCGCCGCTACAACCGCTGGCTTTAAACACGGGGCGTGCCCCTACGTGACGTCGCACCGACGGGCTACGTGCCTGTCGGTGCGGCGCGGACATACGTGGCGCGAGGGAATCGCTGAAATAGCGGCTCCTCAACCACGGAGCCATCACCATGGTCCGCACCACCCTCGCTGTACTGCTCCTCACCGCCTCGGCCTCCGCGTTCGCTGCGGATACCCCGGCCAACCGTTACGTCGACGCCACCGACTGGCCCGCCTCCGAAGCCGGCATGGATCGCTTCTTCGAAGCCGAAGCCCGCCTCAACGTCGGTTTCGACAAGGTCTGTGGCGACACCTTCTGTGAAGGTGACTACAGCAACCTCCGCCCGATGCAGCTGCGCTGCTCTGTCGACTCGACCAAGGGCACGCTGAAGCAGTGCCTGTGGACGTTCGCCGGCAGCCACGCCAGCGTGAACCCGAAGTCTGGCGCCGTGCAGGTCACCGCCAAGACCTTCAAGTGCAAGCTGCTGCTGGCCAAGGACACGCCGATCGAGAAGTTCTATGAACTGACCTCGGGCGAGGATCCGCTGCACGCCAAGCTGCCCATGGCCAACGTCTCCGTCTACGACGGCCTGCCGGGCTGCCTCAACTAACCGTCCTGCCGACGTAACCGCACGACTCGCCGCCAGTCCTCTGGCGGCGATCTCGCGTGGGTGGTCTCCTCAGCGCTCCGGAAGAGGGCCGCTGGACGGTGCGCATCGCCCTGCCATGGGCCGTCGCATGATCCGCGTGGCCGTCGTCGATGACGAGCCGCTGGCCCGCAGTGGCGTGCTGGCGCGCCTTCGCGGGGAGGCCGACATCACCGTGGTGGAGGAGTGCCGCAATGGCCTTGAGCTGGCCTCGCTGCGCCGCGATCGCGTGGATCTCGCCATCGTCGACGTGGAGATGCCGGGGATGAGTGGGCTCGATGGCCTCGCGGTGATTCCGCGGGCGGAACGCCCGCTAGCGGTCCTGCTGACGGCACACGACAGCTTTGCCGTGCGCGCCTTCGAACTGGAAGCGGTGGACTACCTGCTCAAGCCCCTCGATGACGAGCGCTTTGGCGAGGCACTGGAACGGGTGCGCCGAAAGCTCGGCCGCGATCTTCGCCCGCCCGTGGCCGAGCGCTTTACCATTCGCGTTGGTTCGCGGCTGTCGTTCATCGAGGTGGATGCCGTGACCTGGATCGAGGCCGACGGCGACTATGCCGCGCTGCATGCGAACGGGCAGCGGCATCTCCTGCGCGAGTCACTGCACGACCTCTCGCGGAAGCTCGACCCCGCACGCTTCCTGCGCGTGCACCGCTCGGCCATCGTCCGCGTGGACCAGGTGGCCGAGATGCTGCCTCGCCCGAACCGCGATGCCGTGCTCCGCCTGCGCGACGGCACCACGCTCAGGGCCAGCCGCACCTACATGGATGCGCTCATGGCGGCGTTGCATCGCGTGGCTTAGGTGGCGACGGTCACGCGGTCGCGGCCGGCAGCCTTCGCGGCGTACATCGCTTCGTCCGCCTTCATCAGCAGGCGGTCCAGGTCGTAGCCGAAGGCACCCGTGCACGCGATGCCGAAGCTCGCGGTGGCCCGGGCAATCGTCTGGTGTTCGCCCGAGGGCGTGCCGATGGCCACGCGCATGCGCTCGGCGCGTTCGATGGCCTGGGCCTGTGTCGCCGCGCGCAGGAGCACGGCGAACTCCTCGCCGCCCAGCCGCCCGAACACGTCGGCCTCCGTCAGGTGATCCCGGCATTCCGCGACCACGCGCAACAGCACCCAGTCGCCTTCGGCATGGCCATAGGTATCGTTCACCTGCTTGAAGTGATCGAGGTCGAACAGCACCAGGGCGATCGGCTCGGCGGCGCGCGAGCCTTCCACCAATGCCGCCGTGCACTCGTCCACGAAGTGCTGGCGGTTGCTGATGCCGGTGAGGCTGTCGTGGCGTGCCATGCGCATGAAGCGCTGTTGCGAGCGGCGCGTGCGGATCAGCCACAGCACGATGGTGCCGATGAAAGTGAGCAATAGGAGGATATACAGGCGGCTGGTCTGCGCGTCGTGCAGGTCCGCGTCGCGCTGCAGGTGCAGGATCTGGTTCTGCCGGTCCAGCGCGTCCGTTTCCATGCGGCTGGCGACTACCTGCTGCTTGACGATCTGGTAGGCGAGGGCACGCGCGCCCACGTCGTCGACGTAGCCCTTGTCGGCTTCCGCGTGGCGCGCCAGCCACATCGTCGCTGCGCGCCAGTCGCCGCGCTTGCGTGCCACGAAGTAGGCCGTCTCCGTCGCGGACACCAGCGGCTCGGAGTACTCGCCCGGCACCGACGAACGGATGGCGGCCGCGGCGAAGCGGTCGGCCAGGGCAACGTTACCGGCCTGCCACTGCGCGCGTGCCAGCAGGGCATCAAACTGCGAGGTCTGCATCGGCTGTTCGTCGCGCAGGACGGACCCGTAGTAGCGCTCCAGCACTGCGATCGCCTCGTTCGGCCGCCCGTGGCGAATGGCGCTGTCCGCCACATCAGCCCGTAACTCGTTGGCCGAGAGCATTTCCCCGGCCTTCTGGCACTCGGCCACCCACTGGACGAAGCGCGGGTCGTCGCCTTCGACGCGGCCACCGCGATAGAGCGCGTGCAGCGCGACCACGTTGCTCTTGCAGGTGATCGAGGGTGTGTCGGCGATATCCACGGCGCGCGCCGCGTAGTCGGCAGCCAGGTCGTACTGCCCCGCGGTGGTCAGCATCTGCGCCGCCTCGGCCAGGGCCTGGTAGCGCGCGTGGGGGTCACTGACGCCGGGCAGGTCGGCGACCATCAGGTTGAGGCGGTTGAAGGCGTCCTCGTAATGGCGTCCTGCGCCGAGGATGTTCACCAGGGTAGCGGTGGCGCGCAGGCGCATCACCTTGTCCGTGGATTTGTCGGCGATGCGTTCGAGGAGCGGAATGGCCTGCGCGTGGTCGCCACCGTAGGCCAGCTGCCAGGCCTGCAGGTAATCCAGGTGCATGCGCGCAGCCGCGCTCATCTGCTCGCGCGACGGCGCCAGGCGGGCGAGGGTGGCCACGAACGCCGGGTGGTCCGAGGTCTTGCTGGCGTCGGCGACGTCGAGCGTGGCCTCCGCGTTTTCGCCTGCGCGCAGGTGAGCGCCGGCGTCGCCGGCATGCAGGGCCAGCGTGGCAAGGAGTAACGCCGGCAGGCACCGGCGGAAAGCTGGCATGGCATCCCCAACGTTGCGCCGGCAAGCCCCCCGGTTTGCCCGGCGCGTTCGATCTTAACGTGGCGCCATCGCGCCACGCCCCCAAAACGCCATGAAGCCGCCCGCTGGCGGCCGCACGCGCCCCACAACCTGCCTCGACCCCTACGACGGAACCACCGATGACCCGCTTGCCCGGACTGGACACCCTGCGCGCCATCGCCATCGTGTGGGTGATGCTGTTCCACAGCTACCTTATCGGCGGCCTGGGTGAAAACTTTGGGTGGGTCGAGCACGCCGGGTGGATGGGCGTGGACCTGTTTTTCGTCCTTAGCGGGTTCCTGATCGGCTCGCAGGTGTTCGCCTCGCTGCGCGATACCGGCCGGCTCGACCTGAAAACGTTTTACCTGCGCCGGGCGTTCCGCATCCTGCCCGCGTTCTTCGTCGTGCTCGGGCTTTACCTCGCGTGGCCTGCGTGGCGCGAGACGCCGCTGATGCAGCCGGCGTGGCAGTTCCTCACCTTCACCTTCAACCTGTTGTTCGACGCGCCGCAGCGCTATGCCTTCTCCCACGCGTGGTCGCTGTGCGTGGAAGAGCATTTCTACCTGGTGTTCCCGCTGCTGGCGGTGGCCCTTGCGGGGCGGATGACGCCCCGGCGGTTTGGTGTGCTCTGCGTTGCGGTGGTCGCGGGGGGCATCGCCTTGCGCGCCGCCCTGTGGCAGCTGTACATCGGGCCCTGGGCCGGCACCGACGTGCCGGTGGGACCGGCTTATCTGGAATACCTTTACTACCCGACGTACTCGCGCCTGGATGGCCTGCTCGCCGGCGTCGCCCTGGCGGCGTGCTCGGTGTTCCGTCCGGGCTGGATGGCGCGCGTACAGGGGCGCGGCGGCGTCCTGCTCGGCGCCTCCGCGCTGCTGCTGGCCGGCTGCATCCTGTTGTTTGACGGCCATCGGCTGGACTTCTGGCCCAACGTGGCCGGCTATCCGCTGGTGGCGCTGGCGATGGCGGCCTTTGTCGCCGCCGGCGCGGGTGGCACGTGGCTGGCACGCCTGCGGATACCCGGCGCGGGCTGGATCGCCCGCACCTCGTACAGCCTCTACCTCAGCCACAAGGGCGCCTTCATGCTGACCGAGGCCGCGCTGGATGGCCGTCTTGATGGCTACCCGTGGCTGCGCTTCCTCGCCCACGCCGCGGTGGTGCTGGCCGTGGGTGCCGCGCTGCACTACACGGTGGAGCGCCCCGTCCTGCGCTGGTATGCGCGCCGTTCCGCTACACTACGGCCACCCAAGGTGATCCACGGCGTTCGCGCCACGGATTGAAACGGGAATCCGGTGACCCGCAGGCACTTCGCCTGCGCCATTCCGGAGCTGCCCCCGCAACGGTAGGTGAGTTGACGGGGCTGGCCAATGCCACTGTGCCGCGCGCGGCATGGGAAGGCGCCAGCCCTTGCAGGTGAACCCTGCGCTCACAAGCCCGGAGACCGGCCATGAGGTATCACCGGACAGGCGGAGGGCCCTGGTCGCGGGTGGCCCGACTCCGTTCGCCGTCGCTTGCACCTTGCTTTTCGCGTGTCCCTCGCCGTCATAGCCGCGCGGGTAGGCGCGGTCAGCAGGGAGTTCCATCGTGTCTTTTCGTCCGTCTCGCCTTGCGTGCGCCGTCGCGCTCGTTCTGTTCGCCCCCATCGCCGCCCACGCCGACGATGCCGCGTCCACTGACCTGGACAAGGTCGTCGTCACCGCCAGCCGCACCGAGCAGACGCTCAACCAGGTGCTCTCGGCCTCCACCGTGATTGACCGCGCCGACATCGAGCGCCTGCAGCCCTCGTCGCTGGCCGACCTGCTGCGCGCCACGCCGGGCGTGTCCATTGCCAACAACGGCGGCCCGGGCAAGGCCACCTCGGTCTTCATGCGCGGCACAGAGTCGGACCACGTGCTGGTGCTGGTCGACGGCGTGAAGATCGGCTCGGTCACCTCGGGCACCGCGGCGTTCCAGGACATCCCGGTGGACCAGATCGAGCGCATCGAAATCGTGCGCGGCCCGTACTCCAGCCTCTATGGCTCCGACGCGCTGGGCGGTGTCATCCAGATTTTCACCCGCCACCCGCAGGGCGCCTTCGTGCCCAACCTCTCGGTGGGTGTCGGCAGCTGGTCCACCCTGCGTGGTTCGGCCGGTTTCTCCGGCCGTGGCAGCAACGGCTGGTACTCGGTGGAAGCCAGCCATGACCAGACCCATGGCATCAATGCCTGCCGCGGCAAGCCCAGCCCGGGTGGTGGTGGCTGCTACACGTACGAGCCAGACGCCGATGGCTACCGCAACAACGCGCTGTCGCTGAAGGGCGGCTGGCGCTTCGACGAACAGTGGGATGCCGACGCCAGCGCCACGCGCACCGAAGGCCGCAACCACTACGACGGCACCAGCAGCAACTTCGCCGAATCGGCCACCCAGGCCCTCGGCGGCCGCCTGCGCTATCGCCCGTCGCAGGATGCCCTGCTCACGTTGAATGTCGGCCGCAGCGCGGACCTGTCCACCGACTACGAGAGCGGCGTGTACGCCGATACGTTCAACAGCCATCGCGACCTGGCGTCGCTGCAGGCGGACCTGGGCAAGGTCGGCGGCGCGTACGGCCTCACCACCCTGGGCTTCGACTGGCAGCGTGACCACGTGGTGGGCAACACCGATTACTTTGTCGACGCGCGCCGCAACCACGCCCTGTTCGCGCAGTGGCAGCAGGAGTTCGGCGACAGCTCCGTGCAGGGCAGCCTGCGCCGTGACGAGAACAGCCAGTTCGGTGGCAAGACCACGGGCAGCCTGCAATACGGCTACGCGCTGACCAACGACCTGCGCGTGACTGCCAGCTACGGCACCGCGTTCAAGGCACCGACCTTCAACGACCTGTATTACCCCGATTACGGCAACCCGGACCTGCAGCCGGAAACCTCGCGTAACTGGGAGATGGGCCTGCGCGGCACGCCGGGCTGGGGCCACTGGTCGGTGAATGCGTTCCAGAACCGCATCGATCACCTGATCGTGTTCGACTCGAGCCTGACTGGCCCGCTGTTCCCGTTTGGCGGTGCCAACAACATCGATCGCTCGCGCATCCGCGGCGTGGAGCTGGCCGGCGATACCACGCTGGGCGAATGGCGCCTCGGCGGCAACGCCACCTGGCTGTCGCCGGAAGACGACAGTGACGACGCCACCCACGGCAACCTGCTGCCGCGCCGTGCACGCCGCACCGCCAACGTCGATGTGGACCGCAGCTTCGGCGCCTTCAGCGTCGGCGCCAGCGTCTTCGGTTCGGGCTACCGCTATGACGACACCGCCAACCTGCACCGCCTGGGCGGTTACGCGCTGACCGACCTGCGCATGGCCTATGCCATCGACACCGCATGGAACGTCGAGCTCGCCGCCAGGAACATCTTCGACCGTCACTACGAGACCGCGCGTTACTTCAACCAGCCCGGCCGCAACTGGATGCTCACGTTCCGCTACCAGCCGCGTTCCTGATCCGCTTCCTGGAGGACACCCCGATGAAACCGCTCTCCCGTCCCGCCTTCGCGGCCATGGCCGCGTTGTTCGCCATCGTCATGATCGCCACCCGCTTCAATCACTTCGGCGACATGCTGCACCTGCCCGATGCCTCCATGGCGTTGTTCTTCCTGGGCGGCATCTACCTGCGCAAGCACCTGGCCTTCGTCGCCTTCGTGCTGCTGGCCGTGCTGGTGGACTGGTATTCCATCAGCTACGCGGGCGTGAGCGACTTCTGCATCACCGTGGCGTATTCCTTCATGCCGCTGGCGTACGCCGTGCTCTGGTACGGCGGCCGCCTGCTGGCGCCGCGCTTTGACGGATCGCTGCGGTCGCATGGCCTGGTGTTCCTCGGCATCGTAGTGTGCGCCACGCTGAGCTATGCCGTATCCAACGGCGCGTTCTACTGGCTGGGCGGGCGCTACACGGACCCGAACATGACCCAGTACGTGCAGCGCTTCATGCAGTGGGCGCCGCTGTTTGTCCGTGCCGCGGCGCTGTATGTGCTGGCGGCACAGGTGATCCATGCGGTGGTCGCGCGCTTCCTGCCGCGCGAGGGTGGCCGCGGCGCGGCGCACGTATGAGCGACAAGCCCGCGTGGGGCGAGATGGACGACGCCGCGCGCTATCGCGACCGCGCCCAGCGGAAAAAGGAACTGGTGGACCGGCGCATTGCCCGGGCCACCATCGACCGGGGCGTGCTGGTGGTGAACACCGGCAACGGCAAGGGCAAGAGCTCGTCCGGTTTCGGCATGCTGGCGCGCTCGCTGGGCCACGGCTTGCACTGTGGTGTCGTACAGTTCATCAAAGGCAGCTTCTCCACGGGCGAGGAGGCCTTCTTCCGCCAGTTTGAAGGCGATGGACTGGATTACCACGTGATGGGCGAGGGCTTTACCTGGGAAACCCAGGACCGTGAGCGCGATATCGCCGCCGCCACGGCGGCGTGGGCCGTCGCCGAGCGCATGCTCGGCGATGACGCGTACGACTACGTGCTGCTCGACGAACTCAACATCGCGCTGGTGAAGGGCTACATCCCGCTGGATCGTGTGATCAGCGTGCTACTGGCACGACCTGGGCGACAGCACGTGGCGATCACCGGCCGTGGCGCACCCGATGCACTGGTGGCCATCGCCGATACCGTGACCGAGATGCGCGTGGTGAAGCACGCCTTCCAGGCGGGGATCAAGGCGCAGAAAGGTATCGAGCTGTGACCCGCCACTGTCCCGCGCTGCTGGTATCCGCGCCCGCGTCGGGGCAGGGAAAGACCAGCGTCACCGCCGCGCTGGCTCGCGCGCATGCCCGGCTTGGCCGCCGCGTGCGGGTGTTCAAGACGGGGCCCGACTTCCTCGATCCGATGATCCTTGCGACGGCTGCCGGCTCGCCGGTGTACCAGCTTGATGCATGGATGGGGGGCGAGGATGACGTTCGCGCGCGCCTCTACGCGGCGGCGGGCGAGGCCGACCTGATCCTGGTGGAAGGGGTGATGGGCCTGTTCGATGGCGCGCCGTCGAGTGCCGACCTGGCGTCACGTTTTGGCCTCCCCGTGTTGGCGGTGATCGATGGATCGGCCATGGCCCAGACCTTTGGCGCACTCGCGCACGGGTTGGCGACGTACCGTGACGATGTCACGGTACAGGGCGTGCTCGCCAACCGCGTGGGCAGCGAGTACCACGCGACCCTTCTGCGCGAGAGCCTTCCGCCGTCGATCGCCTGGCACGGTGCCTTGCCGCGCGATGCAGCGATGACCTTGCCCGAACGGCACCTGGGCCTCGTTGCCGCAGGCGAGCTCGACGACCTGGAGGCACGGCTGGACGGGCTGGCTGATGCCCTGGCCGCACGGTCACCGCTGGCGCTGCCGCCGCCGGTCGCCTTCGAGCCAGTCGCCCCGGTAGCGCGCCAGGTGGCGTTGAGCGGCGTGCGTATCGCCATCGCGCGGGATGCGGCGTTCGCGTTCGTGTATCCCGCCAACCTCGACGTGTTGCGCGACGCCGGGGCGTCGCTGCTGTTCTTTTCCCCGCTGGCCGGTGATCCGCTGCCGGCCTGCGATGCCGTGTGGCTCCCCGGTGGCTATCCCGAGCTGCACCTGGACTCTCTGGCTGACCGGCATGACCTGCGCGAGGCATTGCACGCGCATGTCGACGCCGGCCGGCCGTTGCTCGCCGAGTGCGGTGGCTTGCTCTATGCGCTGGACCGCCTGGCCGACAAGAGCGGCCACGAGGCGCGCATGGCCGGACTGCTCCATGGCCATGCCGCGATGCAGCCACGCATGGCGGCGCTGGGCATGCAGGGTGTCGCCTTGCCCGAGGGCGAACTGCGCGGGCATTCGTTCCACTACGCACGGGCGACGATCGACGATGCCCCGCTGGCCCACGCGACGAACCCGAATGGCGGCCCGACCGCTGAAGCGGTGTATCGGAGTGGGCGAATGACGGCGAGTTTCGTGCACTTCTATTTCCCGTCCCACCCGGACGCTGCCGCGCGCCTGTTCCTGCCGTGAGCGTCGCGTTGGCCATGCTGCTCGCGACAGGGCTGGATGCGTGGTTGGGTGAACCGAAGCGCTGGCATCCGCTGGTGGGGTACGGGCGCGTCGCCAGCGCCGTGGAGCGCTGGCTTCATCGCGATGCGCGCGTCGCGGGCGTGGCCGCATGGTGCCTGGCGGTCGGGGTGCCGGTGGCGTTGCTCGTGGCGTTACGCGGGGTGCTGCCGGCGTGGGCCGTGTTCGTGCTGGATGTCGTGGTGCTCTACGCGGCGATCGGCCGGCGTAGCCTTGGCGAGCACGCCCGCCCCATCGCCGACGCGCTCGCACGCCATGACCTCGATGCCGCCCGCGTCGCCGTCGGCTGGATGGTCAGCCGCGACACCGCCGCCCTGACGGCCTCGCAGGTGGCGGGCGCCGCCACCGAATCGGTACTGGAAAACGGACACGACGCGGTCTTCGGCGCGATGTTCTGGTTTGCGCTGCTCGGTGGCCCTGGCGCGCTGCTCTTCCGGTTGGCCAACACGCTGGATGCGATGTGGGGCTATCGCACGCCGCGTTACCTGCATTTTGGCTGGGCCGCCGCACGCCTCGACGATGTGCTCGGTTACCTCCCCGCACGACTCACGGCACTCACCTACGCGATGGCCGGTCGCTTTGATGGCGCGCTGCGTTGCTGGCGCGCGCAGGCGCCGCGATGGAAAAGCCCCAACGCCGGCCCGGTGATGGCTGCCGGGGCAGGGGCCCTGCATGTGGCGCTGGGTGGCCCGGCGCCGTACCACGGCCAATGGCAGGAACGCCCGCTGCTCGGCGAGGGCGATGCGCCCGATGCGACGAGCATCCGTGGCGCGCTTGGCCTCGTGGATCGCGGCGTCGCGGTATGGCTCGTTGTCGCCCTGCTCATCGGAGTGGTTGCGCATGCTTGAACACGGCGGACGCCTTGCCCGAGCGGTGGCCAGGTACGGCCTACCGCGCGACCAGTGGCTCGACCTGTCAACGGGCGTGAGCCCCCACGCTTGGCCTGTCCCGGCGATTCCAGCGGACGCGTGGCACCGCCTGCCCGAAGACGAGGACGACCTGCTCGACGCGGCCCGCGCGTACTACCGCTGCGACGCACTGCTCCCGGTCGCCGGAACGCAGGCGGCGATCCAGGCCTTGCCCCGCCTGCGCCCACGCTGTCGCGTCGGCGTGCTGGCGCCCGGCTACGCCGAACACGCCCACGCATGGCGCGAAGCAGGCCACGACGTCACGCTACTGCCCATGGACGACCTGCTCGCGCGCGCCGACACCTTCGACGTCACCGTCTTCATCTCCCCCAACAACCCCACCGGCGAACGCCTCCCCCATGTCGTCTCTCGCGGTGACCATCACCGCTGGACCATCATCGACGAAGCCTTCGCCGACACCCACCCCGAACACTTCCTCCAACCACGCGAAGGCCTGATCCTGCTCCGCTCCATCGGCAAGTTCTTCGGCCTGGCCGGCGCACGCGCTGGCTTCGTCGCCGCCTGGCCCGCGCTGCTCGACGCGCTGCGCGAACACCTTGGCCCCTGGTCGCTCACCGGCCCCACGCGCTTCGCCGTCGCCGCGGCGCTTCGCGACACGGCATGGCAGGCGACGATGCGCGAGCGGCTGCGCGCCGACAGCGCCGCCCTTGCCACAACACTCAGCGAGGCCGGACTGCCACCCACCGGAGGAACCGACTTGTTCCAGTACTGCGCCCATCCCGACGCCGCGCGCCTGCATGACGGCCTCGCTGCAAGGGGCATCCTCGTTCGCCTGTTCAACGAACCGTCTGCACTGCGCTTTGGCCTGCCGCCCGACGGTGCCTCACTGGCACGACTGGCGAACGCGATGCGCGAGGTCATGGCGTGACCGCCCGCGTCCTGATGGTGCAAGGCTGCACGTCCGATGCGGGCAAGAGCATCGTGGTCGCCGCGCTGTGCCGCTGGCTGGCGCGACGCGGCGTGCGCGTCGCGCCGTTCAAGCCGCAGAACATGGCGCTCAACGCGGCCGTGACCGTCGATGGCGGCGAGATCGGCCGCGCCCAGGCCGTGCAGGCCCAGGCCGCCCGCGTGGCACCACATACCGACTTCAATCCCGTCCTGCTCAAACCGAACAGCGACACCGGTGCGCAGGTGATCGTCCACGGCCATCCCGTGGGCAACATGGATGCCGTGGGCTACCACGCGTACAAGCGCGTGGCCATGGACGCGGTACTGGCCTCGCATGCGCGCCTCTCCGAGGCGTATGACGCCATCGTGGTCGAAGGCGCGGGCAGCCCCGCCGAGGTGAACCTGCGCGAGCGCGACATCGCCAACATGGGTTACGCCGAGGCCGTGGACTGCCCGGTGATCCTCGTCGCGGATATCGACCGCGGCGGCGTGTTCGCGCACCTGGTCGGCACGTTGGCGGTGCTCGCGCCGAGCGAGCGTGCGCGGATCGTCGGCTTCGTCATCAACCGCTTCCGCGGCGATCTCTCGCTATTGCAGCCGGGCCTGGACTGGCTGGAGCGCGAGACCGGCAAGCCGGTGATCGGTGTGCTGCCGTACCTGCACGGGCTGGTGCTTGAAGCGGAAGACGCCTTGCCGCGCGTGCATGCCGTACGCACCGGGGCGCGCCTTCGCATCGCGGTGCCGGCCCTGCCGCGGATCAGCAACCACAACGATTTCGACGCGCTGCGCGCGCACCCCGATGTCGACTGCGTCTTCGTCGGCCCGGGCGACGCCATCCCCGCGTGCGACCTCATCGTGATCCCGGGCTCGAAGTCGACCCGCGCCGACCTTGCCTGGCTACGCGAGCGCGGCTGGGACAAGGCGATCCTGCGCCACGTGCGCTATGGCGGGCAGGTGATGGGCATCTGTGGCGGTTTCCAGATGCTCGGCCACGCCGTGCACGATCCCGATGGCATCGAAGGCGAGCCCGGCTCCAGTGATGGGCTTGGCCTGCTCGACATGGAGACGGTGATGACGCCGCATAAAGTGCTTCGTCGCGTGACGGGTACCTTGCACGGCAGCGACGCCCGCGTGAGCGGTTACGAAATCCACTGCGGTGTTTCACGTGGCCCGGCGCTCGATCATCCCTTCGCCGTCCTCGGCGCGCCCACGTATAACGATGGCGCCGTTTCGGCAGATTCCCGGGTGATGGGCACGTATCTCCACGGCGTGTTCGATCACCCTGATACCCTCGCGGCACTGTTACGCCACGCTGGCCTGGCGGATGCCGCACCGCTTGATATCCATGCGCTGCGCGAGGCGTCGATCGACCGGCTCGCCGACACCCTCGATGCCCACCTGGATACCGGCCGCCTGGCGGACTGGTTTGGATTGCACGGATGAAGACGCTGATCCTTGGTGGCGCCCGTTCGGGAAAGAGCGCGCTGGCCGAACGCCTCGCCTGCGAGAGCGAAAAGGACGTGGTCTACATCGCGACGGCCCAGGCGCTCGATGGCGAGATGGCCGAGCGCATCACGCACCATCGCGCACGTCGACCTTCGACATGGCTCTCCGTCGAGGAACCGCTCGCCCTCGCCGCGGCCTTGCGCGAGCACGCCGCACCGCACCGGCTGCTGCTGGTGGACTGCCTGACCCTGTGGCTCTCCAACGCGCTCGGGATCGATGACGGCAGGCATTTCGCCAGCGAACACGCCGCGTTACTTGCCGCCGTAAGCGACCTGCCGCACGACATCGTTATGGTGAGCAATGAGGTTGGCCTCGGCATCACCCCGATGGGCGAACTCACGCGCCGCTTCGTCGACGAAGCCGGTCGCCTGCACCAATCCCTCGCGGTGGCCTGCGAACGCGTTGTGTTCGTGGCCGCCGGGCTCCCCCTCGTGATGAAAGGATCGCTGCCATGAAACGCTGGATGACCGTGCCCTGCCGGGTTCCCGACCACGCCGCCGCGGCGGCAGCGGCGGAACGCCAGGACACCCTGACCAAGCCCCCGGGCTCGCTCGGCCGCCTGGAAGCGCTGGCCATCCAGCTCGCGTCATTGCAGTCGCGCAAGCGTCCGCGCGTGGATCGGGTGCATATTTCCGTCTTCGCGGGCGATCACGGCGTGGCGGCCGAAGGCATCTCCGCCTTCCCGCAAGCGGTGACCGGCGAGATGCTGCGCAACTTCGCCAACGGCGGCGCGGCCATCGCCGTGCTCGCGCGAGAGCTCGGTGCCACGCTGGAGGTGGTGAACCTGGGCACGGTGAACGACCCGGGCGAGATCCCCGGCGTGCGCCGAGAGATCATCGCACCATCGACAGCCAACCTGCGCCACGTGCCCGCCATGACCGACGACGAACTCGACGCCGCGTTCGACGCCGGTATCCGCAGCGTGGCGCGCGCCACCGCGGATGGCGCCGAGCTCTACATCGGCGGTGACATGGGCATCGGCAACACCACGGCGGCCAGCGCGCTGGCGTGCGCGCTGCTGGGCGAGAAGCCTGACGTGCTGGCCGGCCCCGGCACCGGCCTCGACAAACAGGGCGTGGCGCGCAAGGCGCAGGTGATCACCGACGCGCTGTGTGCCCATGCCTCGGCGATAGCGCCGCGCGAGATGCTCCGCCACTACGGGGGCTTCGAAATCGCCGCCCTCACCGGTGCCTTCGTCGCCGCCGCGCAGTGCGGCCTGCCGGTGCTCGTCGATGGTTTCATCGCCAGCACGGCCGCGCTGGCCGCCGTGGCACTACGCCCCGATGCGCGGCCGTGGATGATCTTCGCGCACCGCTCGCACGAGCGCGGCCACGGCCGCGTGCTCGATGCGTTACAGGCCTCGCCGCTGCTGGACCTGCACATGCGCCTGGGCGAAGCCAGCGGCGCCGCCGTGGCCGTGCCCCTGCTGCGCATGGCCTGCACGCTGCACGGTTCGATGGCGACGTTCGCCGAGGCCGGTGTCTCCGAGGCATGAGCATCCACCTCCTTCGCCACGGCGATACGGGGCATCGCAGCTATCGCGGCCAGCTCGATGATCCGTTGACCGAACTCGGCTGGTCGCAGTTACGGGCCGCCGTGGAAGGGCAGGCATGGGACCGGATCGTGTCGTCGCCGCTCGTGCGCTGCGCGCACTTCGCGGAAGAGCTGGCAGCGAAACGCGCCATACCGCTACGGCTCGATGCGCGTCTGGTGGAGTATCACTTCGGCGCCTGGCAAGGCGTGTCGATGGAAACACTGGCGGCCGGGCAGGGCGACGCACTCGGCCGGTTCTGGAAGGATCCGGTGACGTATCCACCGCCAGGCGCGGAAACCTTCGACGCCTTCGGGGCGCGGCTGTCTGCGGCGATGGATGACATCGCGAGCGAAGTCCACGGCGCGCGCACGCTGGTCGTCACCCACGGCGGCGCGATCCGCCTCCTGCGCTGCCTGGCCGAGCAGCGGCCACTCGCCGACATGGCCGGGTTCGACGTACCGCACGCGTCGTTGCACGGCATCCACTGGGGACACTGATGCGCGCCATCGTCATCGCTTTCGCCTTTCTCACTCGCCTGCCGATGCCGAACGTGGCGTGGGATGTGCGTGCGCAAGCGGCATCGCTGAAGTGGTATCCGCTGGTCGGCCTCGTCCTGGGCCTGCTCTTCGTCCTCGTCGCGTGGTGCCTGCGCCATGTGCCGGCGTTGCCCGCCGGCGCGCTGATGCTCGTCCTGTGGGTGGTGATCACCGGCGCCCTGCACCTCGACGGCCTTGCGGACAGCGCCGACGCCTGGGTCGGGGGCCTTGGCGACCGCGCACGCACGCTGGCGATCATGAAAGACCCACGCTGCGGCCCCGCCGGCGTGATGTCCCTGGTGCTCGTTTCCCTCCTCAAATTCGCAGCCCTAAGCGCCGTTCGCGACCCCCTCCCCTGGGCACTCCTCCTCCCCCCACTCCTCGCCCGCGGCGCCCTCGTCGCCCTGTTCCTCACCACGCCCTACGTCCGCGAAAAAGGCCTCGGCGCACCCCTCAGCGGCGCCCCCGCCCTCGGCTGCCACATCGCCGTCGCCCTGACGCTCATCATCACGTTCGTGTTCGGCTACGCGGGCCTCAAAGCCCTCGCGGCCGCCCTCGTCGTCGGCTATCTCTGGCGGCGCACCTGCGTGCACCGCATCGGCGGCTTCACCGGCGACACCGCCGGTGCGATGGTCGAACTCATCGAAGCCGCGATCCTCCTGGCAATGGTGCTCTAAAACAAAAAAGGCGCCCGGGTGGGCGCCTTTCGTGTACTACGACGGGTGGCTCAGTACAGCGCGACCGTCGGGTCGATCTGGCGTGCCCACGCGTCCATGCCGCCGTCGACGCTGTACAGGTTCGTGAAACCATGGGCGGCGAAGCGCTCAGCGGCCGTGCGGCTGGAGATGCCGTGGTGGCAGATGAACGCGATGGCGGTGTCCTTCGGCAGGGTGGCGAGGGCTTCGTAGCCTTCGTCTTCCAGGATGCGCGCGCCGGCGAGCGGAGCGGCGGCAGCGCGGCCGTGGGCCGGGCGGACGTCGACCAGCACGATGTCGTTGGCGGCCAGGCGGTCCTTCAGCTCATGCACGCTCATCGAGGCGATCTCGACGGCGCCCGGGAACTTCAGGCTGAGGCCTTCGCCCTGCACGGTGGTGACCCAGTCGATCACGATGCCCTTCGCGCGCTGCGCGCTGCCCGGATCGAAATGCACTTCGATACCGCTGGCGACGGTGACGATGTCGTGGTCGCCGGCCGGGGCCAGCTGGAAGCCGGCGCTGTGGTCCGGGCCGATTTCCAGGTGCAGGGCCATGCCCTGGGCATTGGCCATGCCGCCACGGATGGCTTCGGCGGCCTTCTCGGTGATGGTGATTTCCGGCGGCGTGCGGTCCGGCGCGGCCGAACCGAACAGGGTGTACAGCTCACCGCTGGTGTACATCTGGCGGATGATGTCCGAGCCGCCGACCAGCTCGCCCTTCACGTACAGCTGGGGAATGGTGGGCCACTGGCCGTATTCCTTGATGCCCTCGCGGATTTCCGGGTCTTCCAGCACGTTCACCGTGTGGTACGTCTCGACCACGTCGTTCAGCGTGTTGGTCGCCGCGGCGGAAAAGCCGCACATCGGCTGCTGGCGCGTCCCCTTCATGAACAGCACGACCTCGTGCTCGGCGAGAAGGGATTCGATGCGCTCGCGGGTGGGGGTATCAAGAGCCATGGAGGGGATCACCGCAAAGGAAAGGGGCCATTTTACCGGCATCCCTCGCAGATGGGCGCTATCAATGTGAAATCAACCCGCCAGGGCGGGCGCCAGCGTCGAAAGATCGTTCCGGCAATCCGCCAGCGGGGCGAAACTGAGCACCGCCGCCGGGGAGGGCAGGATCGTCTCACGGCTGGCGCGACCGAGCGGGGTGTAGCGCTCGGTCCAGTGGACCAGTTCCATGGCGCCGCTGAAGTCCTCGACCAGCGCCGTGCAATGTTCCACCCAGTCGCCGTCGTTGAGGTACAGGATGCCGTTGATCGGGCGCATGTGGCCGAAATGGATGTGCCCGCAGATATGCCCGTCCAGGCCACGCTCCGCCGCGTCGGCGGCCACGCGCTGCTCGTAGCCGCGGATGTAGGCCATGGCCAGGCCGATGTGCGACTTGATGATGATGGAGAGCGGCACGTAGGGCAGTTCCATCCGCCGGCGCACCGCGTGCATGCGCCGGTTGGCCCAGCAGATGAAGCGGTGCATCGTGTCGCCCAGCAGGGTCAGCCAGCGCTTGCCGATATGCTCGGGGTCGAATTCGTCACCGTGGCTCACCCGGTAACGGCGGCCATCCGCGCCTTCGTGCAGGGCATCCAGCTCCACGCGGATACCCGCGAGCGTGGAACCGGCCAGGCCGCGCATCTGGTAATCGTGGTTGCCGGGAATGTAGATGACCTCGACGCCGCGCGCGGCCATCGCGATGAGTTCCGCGATGACGGCGCTATGGTCGGGGTGCCACCAGTGGCGTTTGGCGAGGGCTTCCAGGTCGATGATGTCGCCGACGAGGTAGAGCCGTTCGCATTGCACGCTACGCAGGAAGTCGAGGAGGTAGGCAGCCTTGCAGTCGGGCGTGCCTAGATGCACGTCTGAGATGAAGGCGCTGCGGCAGGTGAGCTTGGCCATGGCGTCGATTTCCGGGGTTGTCCCGGGAGATCAGTGTCGGGCCGAGCTGTAACCATCGGATGGCGTTCGTGTTTCAGGAACGTTTCTGTTCCTTCAGCGCGGCCTCGGCCTGGGGCAGGATGGCCTCGACCCACCGCGCGTACTGCGCGGCGGAGGGGTGCAGGCCGTCGTCGACGAGCATGGCGTCGGCCGCGCCTGCCGTGCGCGAGATGCCGGTGATGTCCACCCAGCGGGCAAAGGCACGCTGGGCCTCGTCGCGGGCGATGGCGTTGAACGCGTCGATGGCATCGGCGATCGCGGCGCGGTCGCGACCTTCGGCGAAACGCGTGACCCCCCAGTCGGGAATCGATACGACGATGACGCGGCGCGCATCGCCGGCCAGGGCGATGGCGCGTTCAAGCAGGGCGAGGAACTGTTCGCGGTATTCCGCCGACGCGCGGCCGCGGTACTGGTTGTTCACGCCGATGAGCAGCGTGACCAGGCCATAACCTGCGTGCAGGCCGGCCTCATCCATGGCGGCCGAGAGCTCGTCCGTCGTCCAGCCGGTGGTCGCGATGATCCGCGGTGCCTGCAGTTCGACGTGCGTCGCATGCAGCCGCGCCACGAGTTGCACGGGCCAGCGGCCGTTCTCCGGCACGCCCTCGCCGATGGTGTACGAATCGCCCAGGGCGAGGAACGTGGGTGCCGGCATCAGGCGACCGCGCTCGTCGCAGGGCGGTCTTCCGCCGCCATGCGGGCCAGCACGCGGTCCATCCGGGTGAACACTTCGGCCAGCTGGGCGGGCTCCGGCAACAGGGTCAGGCGCAGGTGGCGGCTGGCCGGCAGGTTGAAGCTGGTGCCGGGCACCACGAGCACTTCTTCTTCGTCGAGCAGGCGCAGGGCGAACGCGGTGTCGTCGAAGTGCGCGATGGCATCGGCGCGCACCCAGGGGAAGGCGTAGATGGCGCCACCGGGTGCGACGACGTCGAGATACGGGCTGGCCGCGACGTGGTCGAGCACGATGCGGCGTGCCTCGTGGAGGCGGCCACCGGGCGTGGTGAGTTCACCGATGGTCGGCGTGTCGAGCAGCGCGGGACGCACGGCCCACTGCGCGGTGACATTCGCGCACAGGCGCAGCGCGGCGAGCAGCTGCAGCGCGTCGCGGTACTCGGCGATGCGTGCCTTCGTGCCGGTCAGGCTCATCCAGCCCACGCGATAACCGCAGGCGCGATGCACCTTCGACAGGCCGCCGAAACTCACGCAGGGGTGATCACCCGCGACCGCGGCGAGCGGCTGGAACGGCGTGCCGTCGTAAAGGATCTCGTCGTAGATTTCGTCGCACAGCAGCAGCAGGTTATGCCGGCGCGCGACCTCGACGATGCGCTCGAGCAACGCCTTCGGATAGACGGCGCCCGTGGGGTTGTTCGGGTTGATCAGCACCAGCGCACGCGTGCGCGGGCCGACCAGGGCGTCGATCTCGTCCGGGTCGGGCAGGTGCCCGTTCTCGGCCAGGCAGCGGTAATAGCGCGGGCTGCCATCGTTGAGGATGGTGGCGGCGCTCCACAACGGGTAATCCGGGCTGGGCAGGAGCACTTCGTCGCCCGGCTGCAGCAACGCGCGCAGGGAGATGTCGATCAGTTCGCTGACGCCATTGCCGACGAACACATGCTCGGCATCCACGCCCTGGGCGCCGCGCGCGAGCTGCTGCGCGACGATGGCCTCGCGGGCCTCTTCCAGGCCCTGCTCGTGGCCATAGGCTTCGCTCTCGCCCAGGTGGGTGGCGATGGCCTGGCGCAGGTGGGCGGGGGTGGTGAAGCCGTAGCGGCCGGGGTTGCCGATGTTCAGCTTGATGATCGGCCGGCCGGCCGCTTCCATGTCGCGTGCGCGCCGGGTCAGGGCGCCGCGGATTTCGTAGCGCACTTCCGCCAGGTGCGCGCTGGGCTTGATCGAGGACACGTTCTGGCACTTCCGGTGCGGCCCGCCAGGCCCGTCCCGGCGGTCGTCATCGGATCGTAACAGCGTCGGCATGGCCTCGCGAGGGCGTTTTATGGCCCGGAGCGGGCATAATCCACCGCATGACCGACCCTTCGGACCTGGCGCGCCTGCGCCACATCGGCTGGCGTGACGACACGCTGCCCGACGATCCACGCCGCCTCGCGCGCGTCGTGGCGCAGCACCGTGCCGGTTACGAGGTGCACGACGGCAACGAGCCGTTCAACGCGCAGCCCGCCGGGCCGTTCCTGAAACGTGGCCTCGACCCGGCCCTGCGCCCGGCCGTGGGCGACTTCGTCCTGCTCAGCCGCGCCACCCATCCGGTGATCGAAGAGATCCTGCCGCGCCGCTCCACGCTGACCCGCGCGGCGGCCGGCGAGCGCTACGAGCGCCAGGTGATCGCGGCCAACATCGACTACGTGCTGGTGCTCACCGGCCTGGATGGCGACTTCAATCCGTCTCGCATCGAGCGCTACCTCACCCTGGTGGAAGGTTCCGGCGCGAAGGCCGTGGTGCTGCTGAGCAAGGCCGATACCGGCGTGGACGTGGAGGCGGCGGTCAGCTCGCTGCGCGCGCGCCTGCCGGACGACGCGGCGGTGCACGCCATCAACGGCAAGGACGCGACGACGGTGACCATGCTTGCGCCATACCTTGGCCCCGGCATGAGTGCCGTGCTGGTCGGCTCCTCCGGCGCGGGCAAGTCCACGCTCACCAATACGCTGCTGGGCGAGGAGCGCATGGCCACCAGCGCCGTGCGCAGCCACGACAGCCGCGGACGCCACACCACCACGCACCGTGCCTTGCTTCGCCTGCCTACCGGCGGCTGCCTGATCGATACGCCGGGGATGCGTGAGCTCAAGCTGACCGGCGAGGAAAACCTCGACCTGTTCGCCGACATCGAAACCCTGGTCGCGCAGTGCCGCTTCGGCAACTGCGGCCATGGCAACGAACCGGGTTGCGCCATCCAGGCCGCGCTGGCGTCCGGCGAACTCTCGCCGCAGCGCTGGCGCAACTTCCTCAAGCTGCACGAAGAGCGCGAAGAACAGGCGGCCACGCTGGAAGCACGCCTGCGCCGCAAGGTCGGGCCGAAGCCGGGTGGCGGCAAGCCGCGCCGTGGCAGCTGGTCGCCCGACGACTAATAGGTGATCGTCACCGTCACGATGTCGCTGTAGCTACCCGCCACCGCCGCGGCCTGCACGGGCACGCGGCCGTACACCGTCACTGTCTGCTCCGAGCCGCTGCCGCTCCCCGTCGCCGTATCCGTGTTCAGCGCCGTGCCCCAGCGCAGCGTGCGCTGGCTGTCGCGATACAGCTCGTACGTGACGAAGCGTCCCCCTCCGGCCATCCGCCGCACGCTGCCGCTGGCGTTCTGTCCGTTATCCAGCCCCACCTGGTAGGCCGCGCGATTCGTGCACGTGGCACGGATCAGCGAGGTCTGGTCGGTGTTGGTGCGCAGCAGGCCGGGGACCGAGCCGAAGTTGAGGTCGCTGGCGGTGGCGAGCGTGCACTTCGCCGCGACGGACGCACTGACGTTCGTCGTCGGGCCTGCCACCGTCGCCGCGGCAGCGGTACCGCCTGCCGTACACGAAGCGGGGAAGGTGCCCAGCGAGAGCAGCGCCTCGCTGTAGCTGTAGGTCAGCGCGGTGCCCGTGGTGCCACCGGCGAGCGTGCCGGTGTACGCGCCCGGCGAAAGAGTGGATTGGCCCGTGGGCACGCGCCCGTAGGCGGTGACGCTGCCGGTGACGGCAGTGCCATTGTTGAGCAGGGGCACCTGCGCGGTGACCGTCAGCGGCGCATAGGTGACGTTGTTCACCACGCCCCAGATCGCGGTGCGCGTGGCGTCCTTGTACACCTGGTACTGCATGCGATCGCCGAGCGGATCGATCATCGTGCGCGGTGCCAGGTTGCCGAGCGCATCCTGGCCCAGGCTCACGCACATCGTGATGTAACTGCCGTAGAGGATGCCGAGGAAGCCCGAATACGTGCAGCTGTAGTTGATCGTCGCCGTCGTATCCACCGTGCTGCCCGTGGGATCCACCGCACCAAACGAAAGGTTGGTGATGCTGGTGATGCCGCAGGTCGTCGTCGCCTGCGCGCGCGGTGCGGCGAACAGCGCGGCGCAGGCGATGAGGAACAGCGCGATCCACTTCATGGCGTGGCCTTGCATGGCAGGGGGCCCAATTCGGGCAGGTCATGCGCCTGCGCGGGGTAGGCCAGCGTGGCGATGCAGCGCGTGCCGTCGGGCCGCGTCACGTTGAGCGTGGTGGTGCTGCCCTTGAGGTGGTCTAGGTAAGCCTGGCCGTCGTAACCCACGACGGCCGGTTCGCCACTGCCCACGTCCACCGTTGAACCCAGGGCGAGCGGCGTGCCGGCGTCGTCGACGAGGATCGCCAGCGCCGCGCGCACGCGAGTCACCGGGAAACGCACGATGACGCCGGAGCGATCGGCGGGCGCCACCACGCTGTCGACCCGCTGCACGCGCTGGTCTGCAGGCAGGTCGATCGGATCGATGGCGAGACGATTGTCCTGCCAGGCATTGAGGCGCGCCACCAGCAGCAGGCCGTTACTATCGGTGACGCCCGTGCGTCGGTTCTCCAGCAGCACGGGAATGTCCGGCGCGCCTTCCGTGCTGACCAGGGCGAACGCATCGTCGATGCGCCGCGCCGCGAACACGTGGCCACCCATCAACACGACGGCGCCATTCGCATCGGCGTAGGCGTACGACGAGGGGCCGACGCTGCTGGCGCCCACCGTGAGCTGGCCCTGGTTGCCCAGCCAGCCGAATTCGCCGAGTCCGCCGCCGTCGGCACCGCTTCGCCCTTGCACATGCCAGCCAAAGCCGCCGTCGCCATCGATAGGCCGGCTGGCGTCGACCGTCGCAAAGGTCTGGTCACGATCGCGCTGGGCGGAGGCCGTCCACGTCGTGCGTTCGTCGAGCGCCCAGGTGATGCCGACGAAGAAGCTGCGGTCGGCGTGTTCATCGAGGTTCTGGTTGAGGCTCGCGTTCACCGCGACGCCACGCCCCAGCGTGCGCAGCACGAACAGGCCGGCATAGCGCGAGGCAGGCTGGCCCGGGTAACGCAGGCGCACGTAGTTCGCACCGAAACTGGACGAGCGCACGTTGAAGCCCACGAGGGCACGGTCGCTATCGCGTGGCGGTGGTGACCCGTAGCGTGAGGCCACGTCGCGATAACTCGCGTTGCTGCGCAGCGTGTCCAGCGAGAAGTTCATATAGCGGCCGCTCCACGAGAACCCCGCGCCGTACTGCGCGCCACCGCCGCGCGACGCCGCGTACGATGCGTTCACCACGCTGGCGCCGAACGGGTTCCACACCGTGCCGAGGCCGGCGGTGCCGCGGCCGTCACCGGCCTCCGCGTGCGACTCGAGGGTGAAGCTGTCGGTGAGTCCGCGCCGCCACGTCGCGCTGCCGATGGGGGCGTTGCCGTAGGCGAACGAATCGATGCCGTACGCTTCGCGCACGGTACCCACGTCCACCGACCAGTCGTCGAGGCCGGCGCGCAGCAGCTGCCGCGCGGCGTAGAACGGAAACGTTACCGTGCTGCTGCGGCCGAGCGCATCGGTGAGCACCACCTGTGCCTGGCCCGACTGGTCGACGCCCGGTACGGCGGTGAGCTGGAAGGAGCCGGCCGGCACCTTGCCGCTGTACTGGCGGATGCCATCGACGTACAGCTCGACCGACGACGGCGCCGTGGCCTGGCCGAAGAATTGCGGCAGCGGCGTGGTGACACGATAAGGCTGCAAGGCGAAGTCGGTGCCGATGGCGATGCCGCCGATGCGGGTGGCGCGGCTCCACGAGGTGTAGCCGGTGAACGTATCGCCCACCGTCAGTGCGACCGACGAATCCGGGAAGGACAGGCGCCACTGCGTATCCAGGCGCACGTTGCCGCCTTGCCAGCCGTCGCCGGGCACCTGGTAACGGCGCGTCAGGGCGGTAGAGCTGAGCACGCCCTTGTCCTCGCTGAAGGCGCGCAGTTCGGTCAGGGCGCTGACGTTGCCAAGGCCGGCGCCCTGCGAGGCGTAGATGTCGTAGTTGAGCAGCAGGCCGGTGCCGCTGCTCGCCTTCGTCGCGCTGCGTTCGGGCTGGTTGAGGATCTGCCGGGGCAGGTCGAGCCGGCCGGTGGGCACGTCGATCGTGACCCGTTGCTGGCCGGCGTCGTAGCTGTAGCGCAGGCCGCTGATATCGAGCAGGCAGCGCATCTCGTCGCCGGGCGGCAGCACGAAACCCAGGTTGCGCAGGTCCGCCGCGCTGGCGCACAGCGCCTCGCCACGGCGGATGAAATGCATCAGCTTCTCGGTAGCGGTGCCGTTGAGGACGACTTCGAGATAGAGATCCTCGCCCGCCACGCTCACCCGCGGATCCATCGTGGGCGGCGGTATCGCGTCGGAGGCGTGGTCCATGGCATGCACGGTGGCGGCCTTGAGCACGAGGACGCTAGCGGCTGCCCGGGTCCACGACCAGGGTCGACTCGTTCGCCTCACCGTTGATCCTCGCGCGTAAGGCACCGGCGCGCTGCGCTTGCGCCGGCAGGGGCCACGCCATCGTGCTGCCGGGCAGCACATAGCCGACAAGGCCGGTGAGAAGCGGGGTGTCTTTGCCACTGGGGTTGCGCTGGGAGACGTCGGCGACCTGGGCGTGGCCCTTGCCTGTATTGCTGACGCTGAGGCGCGCGCTGCCCGTGCTGGTATCGACGCCCGCCTGTAGCGTGGCGCTCACCGTCGGGTCGCCCGCCGGAGCGATGAATACCGGGATCGAATAGCGCAGGACGAATTTCAGGCCGCCCTTGTCCGTGCCGCCCACCGGCAGTTCATCCACGACGACCCGGTAGGCGGACTCGGTGCCATCCAGCGGCGGCGCGACCTGGCGGATGACGCGTACGAGCTGTTTGTCACCCGGGGCGATGGTCACCATCGGCGGGCTGATCACGAGGTCGCGCGTCGGCGCCAGCGCATCCTTGCCATCGGCCTGGGTCCAGCGGAACACGCGCACCTGTGCGTGCAGGATCTCCGTGCCGGTGTTGGTCAGCCACAGGGCCTGGGCCTGTTCGGCGGCGGCGAGGTGCAGCCCGATGGGCGCCACCTGCAAGCCACTGGCGAACGCCCCCGGCGCACCCATGCCCATCGCGATGAGCGCGACGGCAAGGGCCCTGCGTGGCATTCGGGCAGGCACGTGCCGTCAGTAGGTAATCGTGGCGGTGATCACGTCGGCATAGCTGCCGGCCGGGAAGTTGGTAGACGGTACGCGGCCAAACACCGGCAACGTCTGCACGCTGCCGCTACCGGTACCGGCGAAGACGTTGCCACTGCCACCGGTGGTGCTGCCCCAGACGTCAGCGGCCGTGCGCGTCGCGGCGCGATAGAGCTGGTACGGCACGAGCGACGTGCCGTTGCTCATTTTCCGCGTGTTGGCGTCGGTACCGTTCTGGCCGTTGTCCAGCGCGATGGTGTACGGCGCGCTGGGCGTGCAGTTCACGTTGAGCGCGCCCTGGTTGTCGACATTGGTGGCCGTCGATGGCTGCGTGCCGAAGTTCACGTCGGTGGGCGCCGTGGTGCTGATATCGCACGCCGCGGTGATCGTGATCCGGACGTTGAAGGTGGTGGTGGCCGTAGCGGCATGCGCGCTGCCTGCGGCAACGGCGAACGTGGCGGCGGCGGTGAGGGCAAGGCGGCGAAGCATGGTCATCTCAGGTCTCCTGGGCACCCGCCCCGATGAAGTCGGTGCGACGTACGTCCGTCGGTTGCAAGGATCGGGTCCGGGAAGAGGGCGGGAAATGAATTTGACGCCTTGCTGCCGTATCGACTTACAGGTGCCGAAACCGCGCACGGAAACGGCGCGTTTGCGAGCGTGGCTTGCCGAAGACGCATCGCGCGCCGGGCGCGATCGGCGGGTGGCGAGGCCCCGCCACGGCCGCGCGCGGCGGCCACGGCGGCGCGGCATGACGAGTCGGGTCGTGTTTCGCCCGGGCGCGTCAGAAACCCGGCAACAGGTGACGCGTGTCACAGAATCCGGATGTAAAGGTCGCTTGACACGCGGCCAGGGCCTGGCGCAGGATGATGTCAAGCGTGCTTGACACGCTCCACGCCAACGAAAGGGGTTCGCACATGTCGTACCGCATCGTCTTCCGCGCCGCCGCCCTGCTGATGGCCGCCGCTGCCGCCTCCACCCTCCATGCCGCCGGCGCCACGCCCGGTGCCACCCCCGCGGCCAGTGCCCTCCAGGGCACCCAGGTCGGCACGCTGAAGGTCGAGCGCCACGGCACGGCCGGTAGCCCGGTCATCCTCATCCCCGGCCTGGCCGGCGGGCCGTGGGTCTGGAAGGACACCATCGCCGACCTGGAAAAGCACCATGTGGTCTACGCCGTGACCCTCGCCGGCTTCGACGGCACGCCGGCGCCCTCCGCCGACGGCAACTGGATGGACCGCGCCGACGCCTCGCTGGCCCAGTTCATCAAGGACAACCACCTGGCGAAGCCGATCCTGGTGGGCCATAGCCTAGGCGGCACGCTGGCCCTGCGGTTCGCCGGCCGCCATCCCGACCTCACCGGCGGTTTGGTCGCGGTGGATGGCCTGCCGATCTTCCCCGGCATGGAGCGGGTGAGCCCGGAGCAGCGCGCCGCCATAGCCGCGCAGCTGAAGGCGAAGACCGAAGGCGCCACACCCGATGAGTTCAAGGCCCAGCAGCTGGCCTACATGCAGAAGGTCGGCACGCTCGACGCGGCCACCGCCGAACGCGTCGCGCCGTTGAACGCACGCAGCGACCAGAAGGCCGTCGCACGCTACATGGCCGAAGACGCGGGTGCGGACTACCGTTCCGAACTGAAGGCAGCGACGGCGCCGATCCTCGAGATCACCGCGTTCGCCGAGCAGGACGCGCAGATGGGCCCGATGAAGATCACCCAGGCGCAGAAAGTGGCGTACTACACCGCGCTGCTCAGCGATGCGCCGAACGCCAAGGTGATCGCGCTCGCGCCGTCGCGGCACTATGTCATGCTCGATCAGCCGGCCGCCTTCGGCAAGGCGCTCAACGACTTCATCGAGGCTCACTGACATGGCGATGCGTGCCGTTCACAAGCGCTACCTGCGCGAGTTCTTCCCGGCCATGGCAGGTTACGTGGTGCTGATCTTCGCCTCCGTGTACTGGCTGAGAACGCTGGACGGCACGGTGGCCCGGACGGCGGTCACGCTGTTGCCGGCCATCCCCATCGCCTTCGTGCTGCGCGCCATGATCCGCGTCATCCGCGACCAGGATGAACTGGAGCGGCGCATCGACCTGGAAGCCATCGCGATCGCCGGTGGCCTCGGGGGATTCGGATTCTTTTCCTACGGCCTGCTGCTCAACGCGAAGGTGCTTGAAGCGCCCACCGCCGCGTCCGTCGCCATCTGGGTGTTCCCGATCCTGATGGGCCTGTTCGGCGTCGCCAAGTGCGGCATCCGCCTGTACTACCGCTCCCATGAATAACCAGGTGAGGGAACTCCGCACCGCGGCGGGCTGGTCGCAGGCCGACCTTGGCGAGCGGCTCGACGTGTCGCGACAGACGGTCAACGCCATCGAGACGGGCAAGTACGATCCGAGCCTGCCGCTGGCGTTCAAGATCGCCCGGCTGTTCGCGCTGCCCATCGAATCCATCTTCACGCCGGAGGCATGAAGGCATGAAACGCGCTCCTCGCTTCGCCATCATCGTCGCGATTGTTGTTGCGGCGTTCGCCGGACGACACGTGATCCACCGCGGCGCCGCCGACGCGGCCCCCGCCGCCCGGACCACGGCCGCCGCGAACGAGGCGCCGGCGGTCCCACGCACCTGGACCCTGGGTTCGCTGCAGCTTCATCCGTGCGAACTGCCGCAGCCGCATTCCGGCCTGTCCACCGCCGCGTGGTGCGCACCGTTCCAGGTGCCGGAAGATCGCGCGCACCCGGAGGGCCGCAAGCTCGACATGCGCCTGGCCATCGTCCGCAGCAGCGCACAGGTGCCGGCCAGCGACATGGTGGTGTTCCTTGCGGGTGGCCCCGGCCAGGCGGCGACGGAAACCTGGTCCAGCGTCGCGCCCGCCATGGCCCCGTTGCTGGCGCACCGCCATGTGCTGCTGCTCGACCAGCGCGGCACCGGCGGCTCGCACCCGCTGAGCTGCCGCGATGGCGACGACCACGACGTACCCGGCGGCTCCGAAGAAAGCCGCGGCGTGGATGCCGACGCCGTGCGCAAGGAAACGAAGCGCTGCCTGGACGGACTCTCCGCGCAGGCCGACGTGCGCTTCTACACCACGACCGACGCGGTCGCGGACCTGGAAGACGTGCGCAAGGCGCTCGGCTCGCCGCAGTTCGATATCTTCGGGGTGTCCTACGGCACCCGCGTCGCCCAGCAGTACGCGATGCGCCATGCCGATGCCGTCCGTGCGCTGGTGCTGGACGGCATCGCGCCCAATGCGCTGGTGCTCGGCGAGGATTTCGCGGTGAACCTGGATGCGGCGCTGAAGGCGCAGTTCGCCCGCTGCGCCAACGACGAAGCCTGCCGCGCGCGCTTCGCCGATCCCTACCAGACGCTGTACCAGCTGCGTGACGCATTGCGCGCCAATCCGCATAAGGTCAGCTTCCGCGATCCACAGACCTACGCCAGCACCCAGCGCACGCTGAGTGAGTACGTCCTGGCCACGGTGGTGCGCATGTTCGCGTATTCGCCGGAGACCGCCGCACTGCTGCCGCTCTCCATCGATGCCGCCGCCCGCGGCGACGTCGGCCCGCTCCTCGGCCAGGCCAAGCTGCTCACGGGTGATCTGGGCGACACCATGGACGGTGGCATGCAGTACTCGGTGATCTGCTCCGAAGACGCCGACCTGCTTACCCCGCGCCCGCAGGACAAGGACACCATCCTCGGCGACAACATGATCGAGGCCTTCCGCGCGGCCTGCTCGGTATGGCCGCACGGCACGCGGCCGGCGGACTTCCACCAGCCGCTGCAGAGCACCGTGCCCGCGCTGCTGATGTCGGGCGAGTTCGATCCGGTGACGCCGCCGCGCTACGGCGACGAGGTGCTGAAGGGCCTGCCCAACGGCCGCCATTTCGTCCTCAAGGGCCAGGGCCACAACGTGGTGGCGCGCGGGTGCATGCCGCGCCTGCTCGACCAGTTCATCGACAAGGCCGATGCCAAGGCACTGGACGGCACCTGCCTGGAGCGTCTTTCCCCGCAGCCCGTGTTTGTCGGCTTCAACGGAGCCACGCCATGATCGAAGTCAGGGACCTGCACAAGTCGTTCGGCGACGTCAAAGCCGTCGGCGGCGTGAGCTTCACCGCGCGCGACGGTGAGATCACCGGCCTGCTTGGCCCGAACGGCGCCGGCAAGACCACCACGCTGCGCATGCTCTACACGCTGATGAAGCCGGATGCCGGCCAGGTGCTGGTCGATGGCGTCGATGCCGTCGTCGACCCGGTCGCCGTCCGCCGCCAGCTCGGCGTGCTGCCCGATGCGCGCGGCCTGTACAAGCGGCTGACCGCCGCGGAAAACATCACCTATTTCGGCCGCCTGCAAGGCATGCAGGAGGCCGAGATCACCCGCCGCCGCGAAGCCCTGATCGACGCGCTGGAAATGCGCGACATCGCCAGCCGGCGCACCGAAGGCTTTTCGCAGGGCCAGCGGGTGAAGACCGCCATCGCACGGGCGCTGGTCCATGATCCGCGCAACGTGTTGCTGGATGAGCCGACCAATGGCCTGGACGTGATGGCCACGCGCGCCATGCGCCGATTCATGCACCAGCTGAAGGCCGAAGGCCGTTGCGTGCTGTTCTCCAGCCACATCATGCAGGAGGTGGCCGCGTTGTGTGATCGCATCGTGGTGATCGCGCATGGCACCGTGGTGGCGGATGCCACGCCGGCGGCCTTGCTTGAACAGACCGGGGAGGCGAGCCTCGAGGACGCCTTCGTCAGGATCATCGGTACCGACGAGGGCCTGGCCGCATGAACGCCTTTTCCGCCGTTTACTGGAAGGAAGTGCGCGAGAACCTGCGCGACCGCCGCACGCTCATCAACGCGCTGATCACCGGCCCGCTGCTCGGCCCCGTGCTGTTCATCATGCTGATGAACGTCATGGTCAACCGCGAACTGGCCCGCGCGGACCAGCCGATCCACGTACCGGTCATCGGTGCGGAGCTCGCGCCCCACTTCGTCGCCGCGCTGAAGGCCGCGGGCATCGACGCCGACCCGGGCGTGAAGGATGCCCAGCGCGCGGTGCACGACATGACGGCCGATGTGGTGATCCGCATCGCCCCCGACTACGTGCAGGCATGGAACAAGGGCCAGTCCGTGCAGGTGGAGCTGGTTTACGACTCGTCGCGCCGCGATGCGAACACGGCGGTGGGGCGGGTGCGCGCCGTGGTGGAAAACTACGCCCGTCGCGAAGGCGCCATGCGGCTGATCGCCCGTGGCCTGTCGCCGTCCACCGCATGGCCGGTGACGGTGGCCGATCGTGACCAGGCCACCTCGCAATCGCGTTCGGCGCTGATGTTCTCGTTCCTGCCGTACTTCTTCGTGCTCACCGTGTTCATGGGCGGCATGTACCTGGCCATCGACCTCACCGCGGGCGAGCGCGAGCGCCAGTCGCTGGAGCCGCTGTTCGTGAATCCGGTGGCGCGCTGGAAGATCCTCGCCGGCAAACTGGCCGCGATCTGCACGTTCGCCATCATCAGCCTGCTGCTGAGCGTGGCGGCGTTCTCCACCGCGCCGTGGTTCATTCCCACCGAGAAGCTGGGCATCGCGCTGGACCTCGGCTTCCACTTCGGCGCGCGGGTGGTGGTGCTGATGCTGCCGCTGATCCTGCTGCTGGCGGCGTTGCAGTCCCTGGTGTCCGCGTTTGCGAAGAGCTACCGCGAAGCACAGACCTACCTGTCGATCCTGATGATCATCCCGATCCTGCCGAGTGCGTTGCTCTCGGTGATCCCGGTGAAACCCGAGGCGTGGATGTACGCGGTGCCCCTGCTCGGGCAGAACCTCGGCATCGTGCAGCTGATGCGCGGCGATGGCATCACGGGCCAGGAGCTCGCCTCCTGCCTGGCCGGCGGGTTTGTCGCGGCGGCGCTCGCCGTATGGGCCACCGCGTTGATGTACCGGTCGGAGCGCCTCGCGATTTCTGCATGACGCTCAGCGCCAGCGCACGTCCACGCCGACGAGGAACGTGCGGCCCGGGGCGGGTTCGAAATAGCGGCCATTGCCGTCATTGACGATCACCGAGCCGATGACGTGGCGGTCGGCGAGGTTATCGACACGGGCGAAGGTGTTCACCCGCCAGGGGCCGTTGTCGAACACGTAGCCACCGGAGACGCCGAACAAGGCATACCCGGGTGCCACCGCGGTGCCGAGGTCGTTGGCCGACGTTGCACCCATGGCATTCATGTCGAGGCCGGCCTGCACGCCGGTCTCGGCCCCGTACTTCAGCGCGGCGTAACCCATGGACCGCGGCACGCCCGGGATGCGCGTACCGGCATCGACGGGTGTATCCGGCGCGGCGCAGCCGGTGGCGACGCAGGTGAGGAAGGGCGTGCGGAAGCTGGCCTGCAGGTGCGTGTACGAAGCGAGCAGGTGCAGGTGCTGCGCCACCTCGTCGTCAAACGACGCCTCGATGCCCTGGCGGCGCGAGCGGGCGATGTTCTGGTACGTCGTGCGGCCGCCCACGTTGGTGGCCACGGCCAGCTCGTTGTCACTGTCCGCGCGGAACAGGGCGAGGCCGCCTTTCATCGTGTCCGTGGGCTGCAGCTTGATGCCTGCCTCGGCATTGCGCGAACGCGACGGCTTCAGGTCGAACGCGAGCCCGGCACCGCCATCGGCGCGGTAGCCCAGCTCGGAGAAGGTCGGGGTTTCGAAACCCCGGCCCCAGTTGGCATAGACGTGCGCCCACGGCGCCGCGCGCCAGAGCACGCCGAACACCGGCGTGGTCGCGTCGTAGTGCTGGGTGCCGCTGTCGTCGGGGTTGCCCGGGACGATGTAGCGGTCCGTGGAGCTGAAATGCACATCGCTGTGGCGCACGCCGCCCATGAGCGTCCATGCGTCGGCCACGCGCCAGGTGGCCTGGGCGTACTGGTCGAAGTCGAAGACGCGGTCGATCTCGTCGCGGCGGAGGTCGCCACGCACGCCCAGGACATCGCCCACGAAGTTGTTGTAGCCCGTGCGGTGCTGGTGCTGGTTGTCGTAGGCGACGCCGGCGGCCAGTTCGAAGGGCCGGCCCAGCACCTCGTCGCGCCAGGTCCAGCGCGCATCGCTGCCGCCGTAGGCATTGCCCAGGTCCACCACGCCGCCGGAGTTACCCGCCTGCGACACCTGCGTCGCCGCGGGGATCGAGAGGTACTGGGTGACCGTGCGCTGGCCGTAGTAGGTCATCACGCGCAGGCTGTTCGCCTCGTCGATGCGCTGGTCGTAGATCAGGCCCGCCTGCTGCTGGTCGGCGGATTTGCGCGTGTTGTAGGTGTCGGCCACGCTGGCGACCTGGCGCGGATCGGCGTGGAACTGCGCCTTGGTCAGGCCCAGCGGATCCTGCGCACCGGGGATATCCACGGCGTTGAGCACCAGGGTGAGCTTGCGGTCATCGTCGATTTGCCAGCCCAGCTTCGCGTTGCCGGATTCCCGGCGGGCGGCGCTGTGGTCGCGATAGCCGCTGGTGCGGAAGTGGCTGAGGTCGATGTTGTAATCCACCGGGCCTTCGCTGCCGCGCGCATTCACCGAGCTGCGGAACACGCCGTTGCTGCCACCGGCGATGCCGAAGCGCAGCTCCGGCGTGGCCGTGCCGTCGGCCGTGAATAGCTGGATGACGCCGCCGGATGCATTGCCGTACAGCGCCGAGAACGGCCCGCGCAGTACTTCCACGCGCTCGGCCGAATCCAGGTTGAAGTGGGTGACCTGGCCCTGCCCGTCCGGCATGGTCGCCGGGATGCCGTCCGTGTACAGGCGGATGCCACGAATGCCGAACGTGGAGCGCGCACCGAATCCACGGATCGAGATCTGCGCGTCCTGCGCGTAGTTCTGGCGATCGCGCGCGGTCACGCCAGGAATCGATTGCAGCCGTTCCGACAGGTTCACGTCGAGCGTGCCGTCGGGCGGCGTACGCACCGAGTCCACGGCGGCGGGGATGTCGTAAGGCGACTGCGCGCTGCGCGTGGCCGTGACGACCACCGGGGCGAGCGGCTCGGCCTGCTGTGCCGCGGCCGTACCGGCCAGTGCGAGGAGGATGGCACCCGCAAGGGTGCGGGCCGGGGGGAGCGGCATGGGGGGTGTTCCCTGTGGGGGCTCCCATCATGCTCCGGCATGCGTGAGGGCCATCGCAAGGCACGCGTGGTCGCAGGGGCGCCGTGCTACCTTTCCGGCCCTGTCCCCCACGCTGGTAACCGCCATGAAGAAGGTCATCCTCGCAGCACTCATCGGTCTCACCCTTCCGGTCGCCGCGATGGCGGTGGAAGTGGACCAACCGGCCCAGGCCACCCCGCCCGCCAGCGCAGGCCAGGCCTCGTCCGCCCAGCTCGACCAGGCGATTGCCGGCAAGTGGCGCGACCCGAAGAACACCGCGCGCGATCAGTACCGTCATCCTAAGGAAATGCTCACCTTCTTCGGCATTCGCCCGGACATGACGGTGATCGAGATCTGGCCGTCGGGTGGCTGGTTCACTGAGATCCTCGCGCCGTACCTCAACGCGCATGGCCACTACATCGCCGCCGTGCCCCCGGGCTCGAAGAGCAGGACGGCCCTGCAGAACAAGTTCTCGTTCGCGAAGGACCAGTACTCCAACGCGGCCTTCGTCGAATTCGACAACAAGAAGCCGGTGCTCGGCCCGGCCGGCTCGGCCGACATGGTGCTGACCTTCCGCAACGTGCATAACTGGGCCGCCGACGGCAGCGCCGAGGCCATGTTCAAGGCCTTCTTCGCCGTGCTCAAGCCGGGTGGCGTGCTGGGCGTGGAAGATCACCGCGCGGACAAGGGCAAGACGCTGGACCAGGTGGTCAACAGCGGCTACCTGCCCACGGACTACGTGATCAAGCTCGCCACCGACGCCGGCTTCAAGCTCGACGGCCAGAGCGAAATCAACGCCAACCCGAAGGACGACCACAACCACCCGAAGGGTGTGTGGACCCTGCCGCCCACCTACGACATGGGTGAAACGGACAAGGCCAAGTGGCAGGCGATCGGTGAATCGGACCGCATGACCCTGCGTTTCGTGAAGCCCGCCACCGCGAAGTAAGTCCGTGCTGGTCGCCCTGAACAAACCCTTCGGGGTGCTCTGCCAGTTCACCGACGACGCCGGCCGGCGCACGCTGGCCGACTTCGTACCGCAGAAGGGCGTCTACGCCGCGGGGCGCCTGGACCACGAAAGCGAAGGACTGCTGCTGCTTACCGACGACGGCAAGCTGCAGCACCGCCTCGCCGATCCGAAGCACAAGCAGCCGAAGACGTACGTGGTGATGGTCGAGGGCGTGCCGACCGAGGAAGCCCTGGAGAAGCTCCGCCGCGGCGTCGTCCTGAACGACGGGCCGACGCTGCCGGCAGGGGCGGAACTCATCGACGAGCCAGCATGGTTATGGCCGCGCGACCCGCCCGTGCGCTTCCGCAAGACGGTGCCCGATGCGTGGCTGCGGATCATCTTGCGCGAAGGGCGCAATCGCCAGGTGCGGCGGATGACGGCGGCGGTGGGCCTGCCGACACTTCGCCTGATCCGCGAAGCCGTTGGTGACTATCGGCTGGACGGTCTCGCGCCGGGCGAAACCCGCGTCATCGGTACCCGATAGAATCCAAATCACTGAATACGAACAAGTTATGCACAACTATTCATCGATGCATAATTGTGCATAATTCCGTCGCATCCGTTGGTCACCACTCCGCCACCGACCCATCCGGATGCCGCCACAGCGGGTTGCGCCAGTCCTGCGCTTCGCGGCTGCGTTCGATGATCAGCTCTTCGTTCACGTCGATGCCCAGGCCCGGTCCGGTGAAGGGGTGGGCGTAGCCACCCTCGTCGAGCTTGAGGGCTTCCTTGTTGCGGACGTAGTCGAGGACTTCGCCGCCCTTGTTGTAGTGGATGCCCATGCTCTGTTCCTGCAGCGTGGCGTTCCAGCTGACGAAGTCGACGTGCAGGCAGGCGGCCAGGGCGATCGGGCCCAGCGGGCAATGCGGCGCGAAGGCCACGTCGTAGGCCTCGGCCATGGCCGCGATCTTGACGCATTCGGTAATGCCGCCCGCGTGCGAAAGGTCGGGCTGCACGATGGAAATGCCACCGCGCTCCAGCACGCTCTTGAACTCAAAGCGCGAATACATCCGTTCGCCGGCGGCGATGGGGATGGACGTCTGCGCGGCGATACGCGGGTAGTACTCGGCCTGTTCGGCCAGCACCGGTTCTTCGATGAAGAGCGGACGGAACGGCTCCAGCTCCTTCACCAGCACCTTGGCCATCGGCGCGGAGACGCGGCCGTGGAAGTCCAGTCCAAACTCGATGGTGTTGCCGAAGGCCTCGCGGATCTCGGCGACCTTGGCCACCGCGGCGTCCACCTGCTTGCTGGACGCGATGATCGACATCTCCTCGCAGCCATTCATCTTGAAGGTGTCGAAACCGTGCGCGAGGCGCTCCTTCATCTGCGCGATGATGTCCGCCGGCCGGTCACCGCCCACCCAGCAGTACGTCTTCATGCGGTCGCGGACGCGGCCACCGAGCAGCTCGTACACCGGCGCGTTGAGCACCTTGCCCTTGATGTCCCACAGGGCCTGGTCGATGCCGGCGATGGCGCTCATGAAGACGGCGCCGCCACGATAGAAACCGCCGCGGTACATCGCCTGCCAGAGGTCGTTGATGCGCGAGGGATCCTTGCCGATGATGAACTCGGAGAGCTCGCTCACGGCGGCTTCGACGGTGCGCGCGCGTCCTTCGACGACGGGTTCGCCCCAGCCGACCACGCCCTCGTCGGTCTCCATTTTCAGGAACATCCATCGGGGCGCGACGCGGTAGGTGGTGATCTTGGTGACTTTCATGCTTAGACCGAGCGGTAGGCTTTGACGAAGGCTTCGGCACGCTCGCGTGTCTGCGACACGGGCTGGCCGGGCTTGTACAGATCGCTGCCCAGACCGGCGCCAATGCAGCCCGCGTCGAGGAACTGCCCCAGATTGTCGGGGGTGACGCCGCCGACCGCCAGTAGCGGAATGTCGGGTGGCAGCACCGCGCGGATCGCCTTGACGTAGCCCGGGCCGTAGATATTCGACGGAAACAGCTTCAGCGACTGGGCCCCGGCCTGCAACGCCGCGAAGGCCTCGCTCGGCGTGGTGAAGCCAATCGACGTGTACATGCCCCGCGCGCGGCCCTGGCGGATCACTGCCGGGTCCGTGTTGGGGGTGACCAGCAGGTGGCCGCCCAGGTCGGCCACGCGGTCGACGTTCTCGGGGGTGAGCACCGTGCCGGCGCCCACGAGGGCGCGCGAGCCGGCCGTCTCGACGGCCATCGGGATGCTGCGCTGCCAGTCCGGCGAGTTCAGCGGGACCTCGATGGCATCGAAGCCGGCTTCGATCAGCGCCTCGACGTGCGCGACGATATCGTCCGGGGTGATGCCGCGGAGGATGGCGATAAGCGGAAGGGCAGTGGGCCAGGCCATGGAGTTACTCGTGGTAGAGCTGTGAGCGGCCACCGTCGATACGGATATCGGCAGCGTTGATGTAGCGGGCCTCGTCGGACGCGAGGAACAACGCAGTGTAGGCAATTTCTTCCGGTTCGCCGATCCGCTTGTTCGGCAGGATCTCGGTCTGTTTGCGGCGTTCCGCCTCCGGATCGGCCGCGGCGGCGAAACCGGCGGCGGCGATGGCCGTCAGGACCAGGCCCGGCGAAATCGAGTTCACCCGGATGTTCTTCGCGGCGTACTCGATGCCCAGGGCCTTGGTCAGGCCGATCAGGCCGTGCTTGGCCACCGGGTAGGGGAAGCAGTGCGGGATGATCTTGTGGCCGTGCACCGAGGCGATATTGATGATGCTGCCGCGGCCGATCGAGAGCATGCCCGGCAGGACGGCCTTGGCGCAGTTCCACGCGCCCTTCAGGTCCACCTCGAAGCAGCGCGTCCATTCCTCGTCGCTGAGCGAGAGCGGATCGTTGAACACGTTGATGCCGGCGTTGTTCACCAGCACGTCCGGCGCCCCGAAGCGTTCGGTGGCGGCGTCGACCATGCGCTGGATGGCGGCAGGATCGGTGACGTCGGCCTCGAACAGCATGGCGTGCTCGGTGTTGAGCCCCGCGAGGGTCTGCCGGGCCTGCGCGTTGTCTTCCAGCACGTTCAGGACCACCGAGGCGCCGTGGGCGGCAAACAGCTTCGCCGTGGCGGCACCGATGCCTTGCGTGGCGCCGGTCACGATGGCGACCTTGCCGGCCAGGCGGGGAAGGGGCGTGGTCCGCGGGTCGGCGTGGGTCAGGTCAGTCATGCAGTGGCTCCATAGCCGTAGCGGGCCTCGGGGAGGCCATGGCCGCGCGGAGGCGTGCCGATGAAGATGGCGCCATTGAGCGGTTCCGCCTGCAGCGCGGCGGCATCCAGGCCCAGGTGGGCGGAGGTGATCACCATGCGATCCAGCGCGGGGCCGGCGAAGGTGACGCAACTGGGCTGGCGCGCGGGAAGCTCGATCGTGGCGTCGATGCGTCCATCTGGCGCGTAGCGGACCACCCGCGATGCGCCCCACTCGGCGTTCCACAGGAAGCCGTCGGCGTCGATGGTGGAGCCGTCCGGTTCGAAGCCTTCGCGCAGCTGGGCGAACACACGGATCTGCCCGACATCGCCGCTGGCGGCGTCGTAGTCGCAGGCCATGATTTGCGCCGTCGGCGAATCGGTGAAGTACATCGTTCCACCGTCGGGGCTGAAGCAGATGCTGTTGGTGATCGCGGCCTTCGGCAGGGCCAGGCGGTGCAGCTTGCCTTCGCGCGTATAGCGATAAAACGAGGCGACCTTGTCCGGGCCGCGCTCATTCAGCGTGCCAAACACCAGGTTGCCACCGCGGTCGCAGCGGCCGTCGTTGGCGCGCGTGCCGGGCAGATCCGGTTCGATGTCTTCCAGGACATGCAGGCTGCCGTCACGGCTGTCGTAACGGGCTACCTGCTTCTCGAGGGCGAGCAGCAGCACGCCCTTCTCGTGGGTGAGGGCAAAGCAGCACACGCGGGCGGGGAGCTTGCTATCGGACACGTGGCCGGTGGCCGGGTCGTACGCAAAAAGTTGCGACGTGGCGATGTCGGTCCAGCGCACCACGCCGGCCAGGTCATCCCAGATCACGCCTTCGGCGTGCGCCTGGCGTTGCGGGGAAAGCGGTTTGAACGATTCGGTCATCAGCGGGACTGCCTGCGGTTCTTGAGCTGGTCCACGAGCACGGCGATCAGCAGGATCGCGCCGCGGACGAGGTACTGGTAGAAGGCGTCGATATTCATGAGGCTCATCGCATTCTGCACGGTGCCCATGATGAGAACGCCAACGAGCACCCCGCTGATGCTGGCGCGGCCACCCATCAGGGAGACGCCGCCGAGCACGCAGGCCGAAATCACGTTGAGCTCGAAACCCTCGCCCGCATTGGGCTGGCCGCTGGTCATGCGCGAGGCCAGGATGATGCCGGCCAGCGCCGCGACTACGCCCTGGATCAGGAAAATCGCGATGCGCACGCGGTCCACGGCCACGCCCGCCAGGCGCGCCGCATCCGGGTTGCCGCCGATGGCCAGGGTGTTGCGGCCGTAGATGGTCTTGTTCAGCAGCACGCCGAAGACGACGAAGCAGGCCAGGGTGATCCACACCGGCACCGGCAGGCCGAACAGCTCCAGCGCGCCCAGGGTGAAGAAGGCTTCGCTGGTGACGCCCACCGCCTGGCCCTGCGAGGTGATGAAGGCGAGGCCGCGGACGATCTCCATGGTGGCCAGGGTGGTGATCAGCGCGTTGATCTTGAGCTTGGCGATGACCACGCCGTTGATCGCGCCGATCAGGGCACCCGCGACCAGGCTGGCGGCGATGCCGAGCACGACGCTGCCGGTGGCATTGGAGACGATGGCACACATGACGCCGGCGAAGGCCACGGTGGAGCCGACCGAGAGGTCGAAGTCACGCGAGGCCAGGCAGAACATCATGGTGCAGGCCACCATGCCGATCTGCGACACGGAGAGGGCCAGGCCCACCACGTTGTCCCAGCTGAAGAAGTACTGCACCGTGAAACTGAGCACGGCGAACAGCGCGATGAAGATGAGGATGAGGCTGTAGTCGTCCACGATCTGCCAGAGCAGGGCGCGGCGACGGTCGCCCTGGGTCTCGCGGGCGGCCCCGATGGCGGCGGCGTTGGTCTCGGTCATGGCTTCAAGCATTCCTCATGGGGGTGGCGCTGGCGCCTTCGGAAAGGGCGGCGGCAAGGACGTTTTCCTCGTTCGCTTCGCCGCGGTTGAACTGCGCGGTGATGCGTCCGCGGCACATGGCGATGACGCGATCGGACACGCCGAGCACTTCCGGCAGCTCGCTGGAGATCATCACCACCGCAACGCCGCGGCCGGCCAGTTCGTACAGCACGTTATAGATTTCGTTCTTGGCGCCCACGTCGATGCCGCGCGTGGGTTCGTCCACGATCAGCACGCGCAGGTCTTTCTCGGCCAGCCAGCGCGAAAGCACCGCTTTCTGCTGGTTGCCGCCGGAAAGCAGGCGGATCTCCTGCCGGCGGTGCGGCGTGCGGATACGCAGGCGTTCGATGAAGGTATCCGCCGTGCGCGCTTCGTTGCGGTCGTTGACGAACAGGCCCGCGGTGAGATGGTTGCGACGCGCGCTGATGTTGATGTTCTCGGACACCGAGCGCACGCCGATGATTCCTTCTTCCTTGCGATCCTCCGGGCAGAAGACCAGCCCGTGGCGGATCGCGTCGCGGACGTGCGACGGCTTCACCGGGCGGCCATCCACGCTGACGTCGCCGGAAACGCGGCGGTCCGCGCCGTAGACGACGCGCATCACTTCCGAGCGACCGGCGCCGACGAGGCCGAAGAAGCCGACGATTTCGCCGGCGCGCACGTCGAAGCTCAGCGGCTGCGGCACTGCACGGCCGGTGACGTTCTGTACCGAGAGCCGCACCTCGCCCTGCGTACGTGGCTGGTAACCAAAGATGTCGGAGAGCTCGCGGCCGACCATGCGCTGCACGAGGGTGTCGCGGGTGACGCCTTCGAGCGTGTCGAAGTCGGCCACCCTGCGGCCGTCGCGGAAGATGGTCGCCGCATCGCACAGCTCGAAGATCTCATCGAGGCGGTGCGAGATGTAGATCATCGCCTTGCCCTGCGCGCGCAGGTCGTTCACCAGGCGGAACAGCACCTCGGTTTCGCGGTGCGACAGCGAGCTGGTGGGTTCGTCCAGGGCCAGGATCTTCGCGTCGCGAAGGATTGCCTTGACGATCTCGACCATCTGCCGCTGGCCGATGGAAAGGGTCTTCAGCTTCGCGCGCGGGTCCAGATCCACGCCGAGGCCGTCCAGCTTCTCGCGCGTCCATTTCAGCGCCTGCCGGCGGTCGACGAGGCCAAAGCGGGTGGGCAGGCGGCCGAGCAGGAGGTTCTCCATCACGGAGAGCTCCGGCACGTACTGCAGTTCCTGGTGGATCACGGCGACGCCGGCGGCGATGGCGTCGGCCGCGCGGCGGAAATGCATGACCTCGCCGTCGATCGCCACTTCGCCCTCGTCGGGGATGTACTCCCCGCCGAGGATCTTCATCATCGTGGACTTGCCCGCGCCGTTCTCGCCCAGCAGGCCGTGCACGCTGCCGGCGCGCACGGCAAAGCCCACGTCACCGAGCGCACGCACGCCGGGGAAGGTTTTCCCGATGTTGCGGAATTCCAGGCGCGGTGCGCTCGTGGTCGTGCTCATCAGAGGCCCATTTCCTTGCGTACATCGGCCGCGTTGGCCTTGGTGATCAGGCGGCCCGTGGTGAGCGTGAGCGGCGGCGGGGCCTTGTCGTTCTTGATCCACTCGTACATGTCGATCGAGGTTTCATAGCCGTGGCGCTTCGGGCTGATCAGCACGCTGCCGAAGAAGCCCGTGGGCTCGGCCTTGGCGAATTCGTTCAGCGCCGACTTGCTGCCGCCGATGCCGACGCCAATCATGTTCTCAGCGCGGAAGCCGCGGCCTTCGGCGGCGCGCACGGCGCCGAGCACGGCTTCGTCATTCAGGCCAAACGCGATCCAGTGCTTGTACTTCGGATTCTGGGTGATCGCGATGTTCGCCGCGTTGAAGGCGTTCTCGGTATCGGTCTTCGCTTCCGGCGCGTTGACCACGTTGGCCTTCGGGAAGCCGGCGGCAGTCAGCGCGGCGACGGCGCCGTCCGTGCGGTCCTTGGCGGTGGGCAGCTGGTCGTACGAGATGCGCAGGGCGCCGGTCTCTTCCGGCTTCCAGCCGCGCTTCTTGATTTCGTCGGCGATGGCCTGGCCCACCTGCTCACCGATCTTCGATGCCGAGATGCCCATGTGCGGCACCGACTCGATGGGCTTGCCGGAGCCGTCGACGAGGCGGTCGTCGACCGTCATCAGCTTCAGGTGGTTCATCTTCGCCTTGGCGACGATGGACGGGCCGAGCTTCACATCCGGCGTGCAGATCACGAAGCCCTGGGCGTGCTGGGACTTCAGGTTGTCGATGGCGGTGAGCACCTGGCCACCGTCGGGCGCGCCGATCTTCACCAGGGTGAAGCCCTTTTCCTTCGCGGCCTGCTCGGCGTACTTCCACTCATCCTGGAACCAGGGCTCTTCGGGCTGCTTGACCACGAAGCCGATCTTCACCGGGTCGTCGGCGGCGAACGCCGGGCTGGCCGCAAAGGCCAGGGCGAGCGCAAGGGCTTTGAAACCCAGGGCGATCTTGATGTTCATGCGTTCCCTCCTCGGTGGATCGGTAGTTAGTCCAGCAGGCCGCGCCGGCGGGCGATGCTGATTGCACCGTGCCCGGCCAGGTCGCGTTGCTCGTCGTCGCCCAGCACCGTGACGGTGCCGGAGAAGAAATCGTCGCCCGCCACGAGCTGTGCGATGGCTTCGCGCAGGATCGGCTTGCCGCTGACGACAAAGCGCGTGCCCGGGCTCATCCGGATCGCGCTGGAATTCTTGAGCGTGAGCAGGTCCGAGCCGAGCACGGCGCCGAGCAGGAAATTGGCGCGGGCATTCGCGTCGTACACGGCAAACTGGTCGAGGATGCGCACGCTGAAGCAGGCGCGGCCCAGGCCAATGCGCTTTGACGAGGCCGCGCCGGCGAGCAGCATCTCCGGATCGATGCGCTTGGCGAAGCCGTCCTTCAGCGAGCCGGCAAGGATCGTGTCGTGCGAGATGACGTGCAGCAGTTCGCCCGCCAGCGTGGTGACGCAGCCGTCGATGCGCTGCTTCGCGTCAATGCTCACGAATTTGGAGTGCGAGCCGGGCAGGACGATGACCGTGGGTTCGTTGAGGCCGAGGCGTTCGACCAGCGCGAAGGACTCGGTTTCCTCCCCGCGCATCATGTCCATGGCCTCGCAGTTGTGCAGGCCGATGTGTTCCACGGCGTTACGCACACCGGGCACGAACCAGATGGGCTGGTGCCAGACCGTCTCCACCAGCGACTCGCGCATGGCTTTCGCCAGGTCGTCGATGCCGGCGGCGGCCGGGACGTGGGGGATTTCGCACAGGCCCACGTTGGAGGTGATCATCCCGGAGGCCAGCACACGGCCGATGTCGGCACGCTCAAGCGTCGCGTCAACGAGCGCCGCGTTGATCGTGTCGCGCAGGCCTTCTTCCAGTTTCCGCGTGTTGCCGGTAATCGCCGTATCGCGCACGCCAACCTGCACGGCAGCCTGGCCGACTGGCAAATCGTCCTGCCACACGGTGACCCGCGTGTTGGTAGTGCCAGTGTCGATGGTGAGGATATTCATCGAAGGTCCGCTCGCTAGACGACAGGGATTCTTGGCGGCGGCTGCCCGGGCAGGCAAACTAGAATTTCTTCGGGCTTTCCCCAAATTTTTCTTGATGACTTCGCAATGAAGCGATCGCTCCCCCTCAATGCCGTGCGGGTCTTTGAACTTGCGGCGCAGCATTTGAGCTTCACCAAGGCCGGTGAAGAGCTGTCGTTGACGGCCGCTGCGGTGAGCGCCCAAGTCAAATTGTTGGAGGCTTACCTCGGCACGCCGCTGTTTGTGCGAAGCAACAATAAGCTCTCGCTGACGGCCGCGGGCGAGAACTATTTCCCGCGTATCCGGGACGCGTTTCGTGCGCTGCAGCATGCGACGGACCAGGTATTGGGCCAGCGCAGTGCCTCGTTGCGCGTGGCCGTACCCGCCACGTTCGGTACGAAATGGCTGGTGCCGAGGCTATTCCGGTTCTTTGCCCGGCACCCCGATATCGCCGTCGAGGTGGTCACGGACGGTGGGGATGCAGGCTGGGACCTGGCTATCGATGACCGGATCGGCGAGGGCATGGACCTGCTGGTGACCACCGGTTACACGGCGGTCTGCGCGCCCCGGCTGGCCGAAGCCATTGGCGAGCCCGCCGACCTGCTCCAGCACCTGCTGCTGCACGAGCGCCCCGGCCGGCGCGCCGTCGCTATCGCGGGCTGGGACCAGTGGTTCGAAGAGGTGGGTGTCGAGGCGAGCGCCATTTCCCGTGAGATGGGCTTTGGCGATGGCACGATGATGTTGCAGGCTGCGATCGAGGGGCAGGGTGTGGCGCTGGCCCAGGACTTACTGGTCGCCTACGATCTCGCCGCAGGACGACTCGCCGCGCCGGTCGCTCGCGAGGTCTCGCTCCGTCACAGCTATTACCTCGGCATTTCCCGCGAGGCCGCTTCTCAGGAAGAGACGACGGTGTTCCGTGACTGGCTCAGAAGTGAGCTGGGCAGCCACGGCTGAGTCACCCGCGTTCGTCGTTACGCAGGCGCGGTGGCGTGGGCTTTTGCGGCGGGTGCGCGGCGCATTCGCGTTCGGCGGCTTTCTTGCGGCGCCACCAGAGCACGCCGATGGCGATCACCACGCCGGCGACGGCAAGCCAGATGCCGGTCTGGCCGCGGTGGATCCACATGGCCAGCCATTCGTGGTTGTGCGCGCCGAGGTAACCCAGGTACACCCAGATGGGTACGCTGATGGCGGCAGCCATGCCGTCGAGCAGGAGAAAGCGCAGGAAGCCGACGCGGTGGGTGGCGCCGGCGGTGATGAACACGGCGGTGCGCATGCCGGGCAGGAAGCGGGCGACGAACATCAGGCGGTTGCCGTAACGCTCGAACTTCTCCTGCACCTTGGCGTATCGCTCCGGGGTGAGCAGGCGCGCGACGAAGGGCACGCGCATGATCCGGCCGCCGAAGTGCCGGCCGAGCAGGAACATGGTCGAATCGCCGACCAGGACGCCAGCCATGCCGACGCCCACCATGGTGTGCACGTCGCCATAGCCCAGGCCGGTGATGATGCCGCCCGCGACGAGCGTGATGTCCTCGGGCAGCGGAATACCCGCGCCACAGAGCATCAGGGCAAGGAAGACGGCGATGTAGCCGTTCCGCCCGAAGACGTCGACCAGGCTATTGAGCAGTTCCATCAGGGCTTGGCTTTTCCGGCCACGACCGGGTCCTTCTTGGTACGAAAACCGCATGATCCCATGGATCGCATGACATCGCAGGTGCGGCGCATCATTCGGCGGGTGTCCTGCCGCGCGTGGCGTGGTCGGCGAGCAGCACGCGGAGCTCGGCTTTTTCGGTGTCATCCAGCGTGCTGATGCGCGCGCTGAGGTCTTCACGCCGCTGCGTGATGGCCTGGCGCTGCATGCCCGCCAGGGCATCGAGGAATTCCACCCGCTGCATGTCAGGCTCGCCGATCACCTCGGCCTGCATCAGCTTCTGCAGGGCGTTGTACTCCGGCCGCTCCATGAAATGCTCCACCAGCACCGCCGGGCGGATATCCGGGCGGGAGCGGACCACGTCGATCAGCGAGGCCAGCAGGTCCACGCCGGGGCGGTCCAGGCGCAGGAAGGGGTAGGGCGGCTCCACCTCGAGGGCGAGGGCGGGCTGGGCCAGCAGCAGGGTGATCGCGCTGCGGACCAGGCTGCGCTGCCCGCCGCCCGGCCGGGCCGGGGCCACGGGGCGCGGCGTCGGATCGGCCTCGAACGTTGCCCCGGCACCGGTCCGCCGCTTCAGCTCGTCGGCCATCAGGTCGCGGAAGGCGCCGTCGGGCAGCTTCGCGATGAGCGGGCGGGCCCGCTCGGCCAGCCGTGCGCGGCCGTCCAGGCGCGTCGTGTCCACGTCGCGGCCCATTTCCTCGAAGAAGTATTCCGAGAGTGGCATGGCTTCCTTCATGCGCTTCTCGAAGCCGTCCTTGCCTTCCTTGCGCACCAGGGTGTCCGGGTCTTCCCCGTCGGGGAGGAACAGGAAGTGCGCCTGGCGGCCGTCGCGCATGCGCGGGAGGATCGATTCCACGGCGCGCCACGCGGCCTGGCGGCCGGCGCGGTCGCCGTCAAAGCAGAAGTAGACGTCGGGCGCGGCGCGGAACAGCACTTCGGCGTGATCGGGCGTGGTCGCGGTGCCCAGCGTGGCCACCGCGATGGGCAGGCCGGCCTGGTGCAGGGCGATGACGTCCATGTAGCCCTCGACCACCATGATCCGGGTGACCTGCTGGTGCGCCTGCTTCACCTGCCACAGGGCGAACAGCTCGCGGCCCTTGTGGAAGAGGGGCGTCTCGGGTGAGTTGAGATATTTCGGGCCCTGATCGCCCGAGAGGACGCGTCCACCAAAGGCGATGACCCGTCCGCGGCGGTCCAGGATCGGGAACATGACCCGCTCACGGAACCGGTCGTAGCGGTTGCCGCGCTCGTTGCTGGCCACCATGCCGGCATCGTTGAGCAGCTTGCGGCGCTGGTCGGTGGTGCCCAAGGCCTTGAGCACGCCGTCAAAGCCGGCCGGCGCCCAGCCGATGCGGAAGCGCTTGATGATGTCCTCATCCAGGCCGCGGCGGTCCACGTAGCCCTTCGCCTCCTCGCTGCTGCCCAGCTCGCGCTGGTAGAACGAGGCGGCCTCGTCGAGCAGGCTGTAGAGGTCGCTGCGGTCTTCACGGGGCTTGTCGTCGCGGCCACCCTCGTAGGGCACCTTCATGCCCACCGCCTGGGCCAGTTCCTCGATGGCGTCGGGGAATTCCAGGCGGTCGTAGTCCATCAGGAACTTGATGGCGCTGCCGTGGGCGCCGCAACCGAAGCAGTGGAAGAACTGCTTGGTCGGGCTGACGTAGAACGACGGCGAGCGCTCGTTGTGGAACGGGCAGCACGCCGTCCACTCCCGGCCGGCCTTCTTCAGGGGCACGCGCCTCTCGATCACGTCGACGATGTCAACGCGGGTCAGGAGGTCGTCGATGAAGTTGTCGGGAATACGGCCGCGCATCAGTCGCCTAGGATGCCACGCAACCGTTTCCGGGAGGAGCTTGACGGATCGTCAGAAAGCCATCTTGAACACGCCGATGACGGCGAGGATGGCGATGACGAACAGGATCAGGAAGATCGCGAAGCACACCTTGGCGATGGTGCCGGCGATGCCGGAGACCCGGCTGAAGCCGAGCGCACCGGTAACGAGTGCGATGAGACCGAAGATGATGGCGTACTTAAGCATGGGGATTCCCTCAAGAAATAGCGCCGAGGGGCTCCCCAGCCGCGGCCGCAGGATGCGGCGCGCGGCGTGGGGTGTTCGTGAAGCCGGTCAGGCCAGCTTCGCCTTGACCTTGCCCGCCACGGCCGCCATGTCGGCGCGGCCCGCAGCCTTTTCCTTCACCAGGGCCACCACCTTGCCCATGTCCCGGGCCGAGGTGGCACCGGATTCGGCCACGGCGGCGTCGATGATGGCATCCAGCTCGGCATCGTCGAGCTTGGTCGGCAGGTAGGCGTCGATCACGCCCATCTCGAAGCGCTCGATCTTCGCCAGGTCGTCACGGCCGGCCTTGTCGAATTGCTCGATGGAGTCCCGGCGCTGCTTCTGCATTTTTTCCAGCACGGCCAGCACCTGGGTGTCGTCGAGCTCGATGCGCTCGTCCACTTCGCGCTGCTTGATCTGGGCCTGGACCAGCCGGATCACGGCCAGCCGCTCCTTCTCGCCGCCTTTCATGGCAGCCTTCATATCGTCAGTGATGCGGGTCTTGAGGCTCATTTTGCTTTCTCCGGAACGACGAAAAGCCGGCTCCCCCTTTCGGCGGAGCCGGCTCGGATGTCCGCCTGATTGCGGCGGCAGCGGGCGTACGCGCCAGCCGCGGGTCCAACACCCAGCCCGAAGGGGCCGGGAGCGGCAATCAGTACATGCGGGTCCGGCGCGTCGTGTCGCGAGACAGACGGCGCAGGTGGCGCTTCACAGCAGCAGCGCGCTTACGCTTACGCTCCTGGGTCGGCTTTTCGTAAAATTCGCGCTTGCGCGTTTCGGCCAGCACGCCAGCCTTTTCGCACGTACGCTTGAAGCGGCGGAGGGCAAGCTCAAACGGCTCATTCTCGCGGACTTTAACGCTCGGCATGGAAACTCCACTTGTTTAAACTAACCCGTGAACCCGGGTGAGCCGTGGATTATAACGTGATCGAAATGCAAATTTCAAAGCCCGTGTTAGGTGTCGAAACCTCCTGTGACGAAACAGGGGTGGCCCTGCTGCGTTGGGACCCGGAAAAACCGGGCCGCGGCCTGCTCTCCCATGCCCTTTTCAGCCAGATTGCCCTGCATGCCGAGTACGGCGGCGTGGTGCCCGAGCTGGCCAGCCGCGACCATGTGCGCAAGCTGCTTCCCCTGGTCCGCCAGGCACTTAAGGATGCCGGGATGACCCCGGCGGACCTCGGCGGCGTGGCCTACACGGCCGGCCCCGGCCTGGTGGGCGCCTTGCTGGTGGGGGCGTCGGCCGCCCGCGCCATGGCCTGGGCCCTCGGCGTGCCGGCCATCGGTGTGCACCATATGGAAGGTCACCTGCTGGCGCCCCTGCTGGAAGACGACCCGCCGGAGCCGCCGTTCGTGGCCCTGCTGGTGTCGGGCGGGCACTCCATGCTGGTCGAGGTGAAGGCCATCGGCGAGTACCGGATCCTGGGCGATACCCTGGACGATGCCGCGGGCGAGGCCTTCGACAAGACCGCCAAGATGATGGGCCTGCCGTATCCCGGCGGCCCGGCGCTGGCGAAGCTGGCCGAGCAGGGTGAACCGGGCAAGTTCCGCTTCTCCCGGCCCATGGTCGACCGCCCGGGGCTGGATTTCAGCTTCTCCGGCCTGAAGACCCAGGTACTGCTGGCCTGGCAGGCTTCAGATAAATCGGACCAGACCCGTGCCGACATCGCCCGGGGCTTTGAAGAGGCCATCGTCGACACCCTGGCCATCAAGTGCCGTCGCGCCCTGGCGGCCACGGGCACCAAGCGCCTGGTGATCGCCGGCGGCGTGGGCGCCAACAAGCGCCTGCGCGAGCAGCTGGCCGAGTCCGGCGCGGCGGACGGCTTCCGCGTTTACTTCCCGCGGCTGCAGTTCTGCACGGATAACGGCGCGATGATCGCCCTGGCCGGCGCGATTCGCCTGGCCTCCGGCCAGCACCAGGACGATACGGTGCAGGTGTTTCCGCGCTGGAGCCTGGAGACGTTGCCGCCTGCTGCTTGAGGGGGCGGTAACGGGTACCCTGTAAGGCCCTTCTTCACAGCACGGCCCCATGGATATCGTCTTCATCGAAGACCTGCGCATCGACGCGGTCATCGGCATCTACGACTGGGAGCGGCGGATCCGGCAGACGCTGGCGTTTGACCTGGAAATGGCCTTCGACAACCGACGCCCGGCCGCCACGGATGACATCAACGACACCCTGAACTACAAGTCGATTTCGCGCCGGCTGCAGGCCTACGTCGAATCGTCCAGTTTCGGCCTGGTCGAAACCCTGGCCGAGCGCTGCGCCGAGATCGTGCGCGAGGAGTTTGGCGTGTCGTGGGTGCGCCTGAAGCTTTCCAAGCCGGGGGCCGTGCGTGGCGCCCGCGCCGTGGGCGTGCGCATCGAGCGCGGCACGCGCCCGGCCTGATTCTTCCCCAGGAGCGATCACCCGCATGGATGACATGTTCACCGTGATTGAGTTGAAGCGCGCCGGCGCCATCGCCGGCCTCTTCGTTATCGCCTGGCTCATCGGCCTGCTCGGTCGCGTGTTCCTGCACCGCGTGGTGCGCGTCGCCACCCGGCACACCGCGTGGCGCTGGGACGATGCGCTGTACGAGTTCGGCGCGTTTCGCTGGCTGGCGCGCATGCTGCCGGCCATCGTCGTGTACTACGGCATCGCGCTGTTCCTCGACGTGAAGGACGCCGACAGCGTCGCGGGTTTCATTCGTGACGTAGCGGTTTGCTGGATGATCGTTTGCGTCATCGCGGCGATCGGCCGTTCGCTCATCGCGTTTGAATCGCTGTATAGCGCGACGCCTGCCGGCAAACGCTCGATCAAGGGCGTGGTGCAGCTGTTGCAGCTGGTGTTGTGGATCGTCGCAGTGGTGGTCGTCATCACTCGCCTGACGCATCAGAACGTCGCCCTGCTCCTGTCGGGCATCGGTGCCATGTCCGCCGTGCTGTTGCTCGTGTTCAAGGACACGATTCTCGGCTTCGTCGCAGGCATCCAGCTCAGCACCAACGACATGCTGCGCGTGGGTGACTGGATCACGATGACCTCCGCCGGCGTGGATGGCGATGTCATCGACATCACCCTGCATACGGTGAAGGTGCGCAATTTCGACCGCACCATCGTCACCGTGCCGACGTGGCGGCTGATTTCCGAATCGTTCCAGAACTGGCGCGGCATGTCCGATTCCGGCGGCCGCCGGATCAAGCGCGAACTGTTCGTCGATGCCGCGGGCGTGCGCTTCCTGGAAGATGCCGAGATTGAACGCTTCGGCAAGATCCACTTGCTGGCCGCCTACCTGAAGCAGAAGCGCGAAGACATCCAGCGCTGGAACGATGCGCTGGGCGAGCCGGCGAAGCTGCCCGCCAACCGCCGCCGCCAGACCAACATCGGCGCGTTTCGTGCGTACGCCGAGGCGTACATCAAGGCCCATCCGGACGTGCACGACCGGATGACCCGCATGGTGCGCATGCGCGACCCCGGCGCGCTCGGCATTCCGCTGGAGGTCTACTGCTTCACCAACACCGTGGTGTGGCTGGATTACGAGCGCATCCAGGCCGATATCTTCGACCACCTGATCGCGATCCTTCCCGAGTTTGGCCTGCGCGCGTTCCAGCAGCCATCGGGCGGGGATGTGCGCGAAGGCTTCGGCGCCCTGCGCGCTGTTCCTGCCTTAGAGGACTAAATGGGCCGCGCGTATCTCAGCCTGGGTTCCAACATCGACGCCGGGCGCTGGCTGGCCGCCGGTGTCGCCGAGCTGCGCGAGCGCTTCGGCCGCATCGACGTGTCGCCGGTGTACCGGAGCGCCGCGGTGGGTTTTGACGGGCCGGACTTCCTCAACCTGGCCGTCGGCCTGGAAAGCGACCTCGGTCCCGAGGCCCTGAACGACTGGCTGCATGCCCTGGAAGACCGCCACGGCCGCGTCCGCGGCGGCGACCGCTACGCCAGCCGCACGCTGGACGTGGACATCGTCCTCTACGACGACCTGGTGCTGACCGGGGCGGGGCACCTGGAGCTGCCCCGTGGCGAACTGCGCCATGCATTTGTCCTGAAGCCCATGGCCGACATTGCGCCGGACCTGCGCCACCCGGTCACCGGCCAGACCATGGCGGCCCTGTGGGCGGCCTTCCCGGCCGATAAAGAACCGCTGAGCGACGAAAAACTCGCCCTGTAGGCGACATCCGTCACTTCCGACGCATCGTGCCTATGACTTTCCCCGCTGGCGCCCACCCGCGGCCGGTGCTAAAACACCGCCACAACGCCATCCAGGGGGCTCCAAAGAACATGGGCAAGTTCGCACGCAGCTGGGCACTGATGAAGTCCAGTGCCAACATCCTCCGCCAGGACAAGGAGCTGATGCTGTTTCCGCTCTTTGCGGGCCTCGCATCGCTGATCGTCATCGCCTCGTTCGCGTGGCCGGTGTTCTCGCTCATCCACGGCCATCGCACCGGCCTGGAAGACGGAGGCCGCCATGTCTCGCCGCTGTTCCTGGCCGTGTCGTTTGCCTTCTACTTCGTGCAGTACGGCGTGGTGATCTTCTTCAACACCGCACTGGCCTCGGCGGCCTTCATCCGCCTGGACGGCGGCAACCCGACGCTCAATGACGGCCTCAGCGCCGCGTGGAGCAAGCTGCCCTCGATCATCGGCTATGCGCTGATCTCGGCCACCGTCGGCATGATCCTTCGTGCCATCCAGGAACGCGCCGGCTTCATCGGCCGCATCGTCGCCGGCCTGCTCGGCGTGGGCTGGACCGTCGCCACCTTCCTCGTCGTGCCGGTGCTCGCGGCGCAGAACGTGGGCCCGGTGGAAGCGGTGAAGGACAGCGCCTCGCTGGTGAAGCGCACCTGGGGTGAGAACATCATCGGCAACGCGGGCATCGGCCTGGCCGGTGGCATCCTTACCTTCTGCGTCCTGCTGGTCAGCGTCCTGCTCTTTGCGGGCGCCGTCGCCACGCAATCGGTGGTGCTGATGGTGGCCGTCGGCATCGCCGGCGTCATCGCCCTCGTCGCACTGAGCCTGTTCCAGAACGCGATGCACGGCGTCTACGCTGCCGCGCTGTACCGCTACGCGGAATACGGCGACCCCGGCGACGGCTTCGACCGCGCCTTGCTTGAGAACGCGTTCCGCCAGAAGAAGTAAGAAAAAAGGCCCGGCAGATTGCCGGGCCTTTTTCATTCGTGCATCAGATATTCAGCGCCCTGCCACCATCCACGCGAATGACCTGCCCGGTCGTGTAGTGCGCATCGAGCATCAGCCAGCGCACGGCTTCGGCCACGTCGTCCGGTTCGCCCTTGCGTGCGAGCGGCGTTTTCGCGATCAACGCCTCGGCGGCTTCTTCCGGCTTTCCTGATTCGGGCCAGAGGATGGCGCCGGGGGCGACGGCGTTGACACGCACCTCGGGTGCCAGCTCCTTTGCCAGCGACTGGGTGAGCATCGCCAGGGCGGCCTTCGCCATCACGTACACGGTGTGCCCGGCGAGCGGACGTTCGGCGTAGATGTCGACGATGTTGACGATCGCGCCCTTCGCCTCGCGCAGCGCGGGAGCCGCCGCCTGCGACAGGAAGAACGGCGCACGCGCGTTGGCGGCGAACAGGTCATCCCATTGCGCCTGCGTGGTCTGGCCGATGGGCGTGGGATAGAACGCGGAGGCGTTGTTCACCAGGCCGTCCAGCCGACCGAAGACGGCGAGGACATCGCCGATGAGGTGGTCCGGCGTGGCGGGGTTGTCGAGCGCACCGGAAAACAGCGCGACGCTGTGCGGGCGCAGCGCGTTGAGTTCCTGCGCCAGCGCTTCGGCTTCAGCCGCGGAGCTGCGGTAGTGCAGGGCGATGCAACAGCCCGCGGCGTGCAGGCGCCGGCAGATGACGGCGCCGACGCGACGCGCGCCGCCCGTGACGAGGACGACCGGTGGCTGGCTCATGGCTTACTCCCTTGGCGGTGCGCGGGCAGCTTGCCGGAAAGCGCGGCAGGCGTCACGTCTTCGGGGCGGCCTTGCGCGTGGCTTTTTTTGCGGCGGCGGGGCGGGGCGCCGCTTTCTTCGTGGCCTTTTTCACGGCGGTCTTCGCGGGGGCGGCTTTGCGTGTGGCGGGCTTTTTTGCGGCCGCGCGTTTCCTGGGGGCGGGTTTTTTTGCCGTGGCGCGTTTGCGGGGGGCTGCCTTCTTCACCGCCTTGCGGGCCGACGCCTTGGGCGTCGGGTCGCGCACAGGGTGCGCTCCTACATCATCACGGGTGGCCTTCGTGGAGCGGGCGGGCTTATCGGGGTGGCTGTCGTCGGTACCGTCGTCGATGTGGATGTCACCGCTGAAGAGGTCGATGGCGGTTTTGGCGACCTGGCCGGTGTCGTAGTAGGCGTAGGCGCCCACGCCGAGGGCGCCGACCACCGGCAGCCAGCGGGAGATGCCCTTGCCGACGGCGCGTTTGGTCACGCTCACGCCGATCCGCCCGGCGAGGCGCTGCAGCACGCTGGTGGCCGTGGTGCGGAAGACCAGGCGGTCGCCCACGCGGATGGCGATGTCGCGGAAGGCCTGGGCGGCGGTATGGCGGAACAGGCACCACAGCATCTGCTCACGGCCCAGCTTGGCGGTCTTGCCGTAGGCCGCGGCGATATCACTCACCAGCTGGCCCTGGATGCGCCAGATGGCGACCAGCTCCGGGAGCACGGTGAGCCAGCCCAGAGGGCCCGGGGGCAGGGCGAGCGAGCCGGCGGTGAGGGCCGCCTTGTTGGCGGCACTGCTGGCCAGGCGGCGGGCCTCTTCCTCGGCCGTACCCTTGCTGGCCCTGGGCACCTCGCTATCCGGGATGCGGCTGACGAACTCGAGGATGGCCCGGGCCACCGGGCTCTCGCCGCGGTCGATGCCCGAGGTGGGCACGATCTCTTTAGAGGTCGAGGCGGGGTCGCGTTTCGCCATCATGGTCTCCTTCAAGGTGGCTGAAAGGGTGAAGGCGTTATCGTGAAGCGCACGTGGCCTTGGCCTGTGACTAACGGCACGGTGCGCCGCGATGAAAGATTCCCGAAAGGTTCGCGGTCAAGACTACTGAAACATTATAACATTCTACGGCCCCGTCCCCATGAAGCCTGTGCGTCTTGCTCTTTCCATTGCTTTGGCCCTGTCAGCCCCTGCCGCCTTCGCGGATGACACCGACACCACCCCTCAGAAGGCGACCAACCTGGGCGCCGTGGATGTCACAGCCAAACTCGACGAGGCGCGCAACAGCCTCTCCCCGGATACCGGTAGCAGCCAGTACGTCATGGATCGCCAGACCATCCAGGCCCTGCCGCTGGGTGACTCCACGCCGCTGAACCAGGTGATCCTGCAGGCGCCGGGCGTGGTCCAGGACAGCTACGGCCAGTTGCACGTGCGTGGCGACCACGCCAACCTGCAATACCGCATCGACGGCGTCGTCATCCCGGAAAGCATCGGTGGCTTCGGCCAGACGCTCGACGCCCGCGTCATCGACAACGTGAAGCTGCTGACCGGCGCGCTGCCGGCACAGTACGGCGACCGCACCGCCGCCGTCGTCGACATCACCACGCGCATGCCCAAGCAGGATGGCATCGGTGGCACGGTGGGCATCACCGGCGGCCAGTTCGGCACGCTGAACCCGAATGCCACGCTATTCGGCCACGAGGACAAGTGGAGCTTCTTCCTCACCGCGAATTACCTTGAGAACGACGTCGGCATCGAAAACCCGACGGCGAGCCGCAAGCCGATCCACGACCACACCAACCAGGTGAAGGCGTTCGGCGACCTGTCGTACCTGATCAATGACGACACCCGCATCAGCTTCATGTTCGGCGCGACCAACAACCGCTTCGAGATCCCGAACAACCCGGCGCAGGAGCCGCAGTTCGGCTACCTCGACGTCACGAATTTCGATTCGGCGCAGTTGAACGATCGCCAGTCGGAAAAGACCCGCTTCGGCATCCTCAGCCTGCAAGGCAAGCTGGGCAGCACGGCGTACCAGGTCTCGGCCGGCCAGCGTTACAGCGGGCTCGACTTCACCCCGGACGACATCGGCGACCTGATGTTCAATGGCGTGGCGTCCAACGTGCGGCGCTCCAATCGCGCGGACACGGTGCAGGCGGATTTTTCCACGCCTCTGGGCGACAACCACACGCTTCGCTACGGCCTGTACGGTTCGTTCGAGCGCGCCAACTCGACGAATGACGCGCTGGTGTTCCCGGCCAACGACGATGGCTCGCAGGCGTCGACCACGCCGCTCAACATCGTCGATGCCAGTCGCCTCCTCGCCCGCACCTATGCGCTGTACCTGCAGGACGAGTGGAGCATCGGCTCGCAGTGGACCGTGAACTACGGCGTGCGTTACGACCGCTTCGATGCGTTCAAGCCGGAAAGCCAGCTCAGCCCGCGCGTCGGCCTGGTCTACCAGCCGACCGACAGCACGACGATCCACGCAGGCTACTCGCGCTACTTCACCCCGCCCGCCACCGAGTCGATCAGCCCGACGTCGATCGCCAAGTTCGTCGGCACGACCAACGCGCTTCCGGACAATGGCAGCGACACGCCGCTGTCGGAGCGTTCCAGCTACTACGACATCGGCATCTCGCAGAAGCTCGGTGACCAGTGGACGGTGGGCCTCGACAGCTACCGCCGCAACGTCAACCGCCTGCAGGACGAAGGCCAGTTCGGCACGGCCCTGGTGTACTCCACGTTCAACTACGGCGTTGGCAAGATCAAGGGCGACGAGCTGACCGTGAACTACGATGGTGGCGCGCTCACCGCGTACTTCAACTTCGCGTACAACCGCGCGGTCGGCAAGCGCGTCATCACCGGCCAGTACAACTTCGCCCCGGATGACCTGGCCTACATCTACGACCACTTCATCCATCTCGACCACGACCAGAAGTACACGGCGTCGGGTGGCGTGAGCTACGCCTTCGGCGAAGGCACCCGCGTCGGTGCGGATTACCTGTTCGGTTCGGGCCTGCGCAGCGATGGCATCGTGCCGAACGGCGACCACCTGCCGGCCTATTTCCAGCTCAACTTCAGCGTCTCCCAGGACATGCACCTGACCTCGATCGGCGCGACCCATGCCCAGCTGGCGCTGGTCAATGCGCTGGACCGCACCTACGAGATCCGCGACGGTTCCGGCATCGGCGTCGGCGCCCCGCAGTTCGGCCCCCGCCGTGGCCTGTTCCTGTCGCTCCAGCAGGATTTTTAAGCGCGCTCCTACTATCCTGAGGGCATGAACGACCGACTCCCTGAACCGGGCGCCGATGAGCGCGCCCACTCCGAGCACCTGACCGGTCTCCTGCGCGAAGAGATCGCCGCGCACGGCCCCATGCCCTTCTCGCGCTTCATGGAGCGCTGCCTCTATACCCCCGGCCTCGGCTACTACAGCGCGGGCAAGGCCAAGTTCGGCGCGGAGGGTGATTTCATCACCGCGCCCGAACTGGGCACGCTGTTCGCGCGATGCGTGGTACGGGCCTTCGAGCCGGTGCTGTCATCGCTCGGCGCCGAGGCGGACTTCATGGAGATCGGTGGCGGCAGCGGCGCCTTTGCCGAAGCCGCCCTTCAGGCCCTGGACGCGGCGGGGAAGTTGCCGCGCCGCTACATGATCCTCGAGCCCAGCGCCGACCTGCGCGACCGCCAGCACGCCCGCGTGCACGCCAACCTGCCACCGGACGTCGCCCGCCGGGTGACCTGGCTGGACGCCCCCCTGGAAGATGAGTGGGACGGCGTGCTCTTCGCCAACGAAGTGATCGATGCCTTGCCGACGACGCGTTTCACCACGCGCGACGGCGAAGTGTACGAAGAGTACGTGGTGCTCGACGGCGATGGCCGCTTCATGCGCACGGACCGCCCGGCCGACGTGCTGGTCAACGGCGCCGTGCGTCACGTGGAGCGCGATCTCGGCCGCGAGTTCGAAGCGGGCTATCGCACCGAGATCCTCCCGCAGCTGCCGTACTGGATCCAGGCGGTGGCGGGCACGCTGCGCCGCGGCGCCATGCTGTTCGCGGACTATGGCTACGTGCGTGGCGAGTACTACATGCCCGAGCGCACCGATGGCACGCTGCGTGCGTTCTACCGCCACCGCGCGCACGGCGACGCGTTCTTCCTGCCGGGCCTGCAGGACCTGACGGCGTCGGTGGATTTCACCGCGCTGGCGGAAGCCGGCAATAGCGCGGGTTTTGGCGTGGCGGCCTACATGCCGCAGGCGCAGTTCCTGATTGCCGCGGGCATGCAGGAGTTCTTCGAAGACGATTACCTCGCCCTCACCGACGAGGCGGCGCGCTACCGGCTGTCGCAGGAAGTGAAGAAGCTGACCCTGCCGGACCAGATGGGCGAGCGTTTCCAGGTGATGCTGTTTGCGAAGGACATCGATGCCTCCGCGCTGCCCGCTGCCGTCATGGCTGCGGACCAGGGTGCCCGGCTGTAGGTTTCGTAACGGCGGCGATCGCCTGGGCCTGGGCCTTTTTCATGGCCTCGCCAATGGCGGGGCCTTCCAGGCCGGCCTCGACGAACGGCTTTGAGGTGACGGCCGCCGCGGCGGCACGGCAGGCGCGCAGGAAACCCGCTTGCGGGTAGTCGTCGTTCTCGTGGCCAAGGCGGCCCCGCTTGTCGGCCATGCAGGCCAGCAGGAAGGCCTCCAGCCGTTCGGGGCGGCGTAGCGCGCCCAGGGACTCCAGCAGCCGGAGCACCGTCGCCGGCTTCAGTTCGAAGGCCTGGTGGGCGTTGAGGTGGTGCCTGCACACCATCTCCGCCATGAAGGCGAAGTCGGCGGGCACTTTCAGTCGCGCGGACAGCGCCTGCACGGGCTGGATCCCGCGCTGCTCGTGCATGATGTGGCGCGGTAGCACGTCGGCCGGCGTCAGCGCCTTGCCGAGGTCATGCGTCAGCGCGCAGTAGCCGACCAGCGCATCGCCCGGCGCCAGCGTGGCGGCCGCATGCAGCACCATCTCGACGTGGATGCCCGTGTCGACTTCCGGATGGAACTCCGGCCGCTGCGGCACGCCGTACAGCGCGTCGACCTCCGGGAACAGGACGCGCAGTGCGCCGCACTCGCGCAGCACGCGCACGAACACCTCGGGCATCGGTTCCGCGAGCGCCTTGCGCGTTTCGGCCCACACGCGCTCGGCGACCAGGTGGTCCACCTCGCCGTCATCGACCATGCGCCGCATCAGCGCCATCGTTTCGTCCGCCACGCGGAAACCCAGCGGCGCGTAACGGGCCGCGAAGCGCGCCACGCGCAGCACGCGCACCGGGTCTTCGACGAAGGCAGCGGACACATGCCGGAGCACGCGCGCTTCGACATCGGCCACGCCGCCGTACGGATCCACCAGGTGGCCATCGTCGTGCTGCGCGATCGCATTGATGGTGAGGTCGCGGCGTTCCAGGTCCTGTTCGAGCGTGATGGACGGCTCGGCGTGGAAAGCGAAGCCGTGGTAACCCCGGCCGGTTTTCCGTTCCGTGCGGGCAAGGGCGTATTCCTCCTTGCTGTCGCCATGCAGGAACACGGGGAAATCCTTGCCCACGGCCCGGTAGCCGGCGGCCAGCATCGCCTCGGGCGTGGCACCGACCACCACCCAGTCGCGATCAACGACGGGGCGGCCGAGCAGTTGGTCACGGACGGCGCCGCCGACGAGGTAGATCTGCATGGGTGCCTTGCGTGCGTGGATCAGGGGCGCCGGCGGCTGCGCGCCTCGTCGAGGCGGCGCTGGCGGACCGGCTGGCTCAGCAGGCGCGGAAGCCAGGCCGAGAGCGATTGGGGCACGATACCGAGCCGGGCGAGCCCGTCAACCGTGCCGACGGAATCCGTGCGCAGGCTGAGGAAGTTATCCGGGGTGAAGGGCTTGCCCGGGACGAACTGCGCCACGGCCGCCTGCAAGCGGCCCAGTGCATCGGGCATGGGTAGCACGAGGCGCCGCCGGCCACGCGCGTCGCGGATGCCGCGCACGATATCCACGAGGGTCCACACCTCCGGCCCGTAGAGCTCGAAGGTCTTCAGGACGGACAGCGAAGGATCCGCGACGCAGCGCGCGATCGCCTCGGCGACGTCGCCCACGTAGACCGGCGCCATCTTCGCTTTCGGCCGCGGCAGCGGCATGGCCGGGGCCAGGCGAAGCAGCGCGTCGAAGCGGGTGACCAGGCCATCGCCGGGCCCAAAGATCGTGCTCGGTTCGTAGATCGTCCAGTCCAGCGTCGAGCCCTTCACCAGGCCTTCGGCGGTGCCGCGCGACTTCAGGTACTTCGATTCACCGAGGCCGGCCTTCAGCGAACTCATCTGGTGCAGGCGATGCACGCTGGCGCGCTGGCAGGCGTCGATGACGGTGCGGGTCAGCCCGACATGCACGCGTTCGAAGGTCTGCTTGCCCTGCTCGTTGAGGATGCCGACGAGGTTGATGACCGCGTCGGCGCCCGCGAAGTGCTTGCGCAGGCTCATCACGTCATGGATGTCCGCCGTGGCGACCGTGACGTTGCGGCCGACGGTGGCATGTCGCTGTGCCTGGCGGTTGCGCGACAGCAGCAGTAACGCGTGGCCGTCCGCCGCAAGGCGCGGCACCAGGGTGCGCCCGACGAAGCCGGTGCCACCCAGGATGACGATGCGTTGCGGTTTCATGCCGGCCTCCGGGTGATCAATGCTGCGGTTCCGCGGCGGCCGGCGCAGAGGACGCGGCAGCGGGCGCGGCTTCCATCACGGCCGGTGCCGTCTGCGGCGCGGGTTTGGCTACGGCGGGCGCCGGGCAGGTCACCTGCTTGCGTACCGCGCCGGCCGTCGGCAGCGTGTAGGGCGTGCCGATGCGGGTCATGCGCGAGCTGATCGGCAGGGCATTGCCGTTGAGGCGCCAGTCGTAGATGACGGCGAAGGCCATCACCCGGGCGACGTATTCGCGGGTTTCCTTGAACGGGATGCTGGCGACGAACAGCTCGGGATCGAGCGTGCCGCGCGCGTCCACCCACTGGTCCACCTTGTAGGGGCCCGCGTTGTACGCGGCACTGGCCAGCCACGGCGCGCCATTGAAGCGCTGCGCCATCTCCGAGAGGTAACGCGTGCCGAGCACGATGTTCGTGCCGGGCTCGTACAGGCTCTCGCCGCCGCCCCAACCGAGGCCATTCTTCTTCGCCACCGTCGCGGCCGTGCCGGGCAGCAGCTGCATGAGGCCACGGGCATCCGCGCCGGAACGCGCATCGCTCATCCACGCGCTCTCCGCACGAATGATCGCGTACGCCCACGGTGCCTCGATGCCGGCCTGGCTGGCCTGTTCCACGACGCCATCCTGGCGCGCCAGCGGGAAGCGCTGTTCGTAGATGCGCAGTGCGTCGCCCGAGGAGAGGGTAAACACGGCGCGGTCGTACCAGCCCTTGCGGAACGCGAGGTCGGCGGCGAGGCGCTGGGTCTCGGCGTCGCGGCCATTCAGGCCGGCGGTCCATTCGCGGCGGGCGAGCTTCTGCAGGCCCACGGCATACAGCTCGAACGCGCGGTCCATCGCGGGCTCGGCAAGCAGTGCCGCCTCACGGGTTTCGTCGGTGGCCGGCGTCGACGGGCAGATGGCGTACGCGGCGTTCACCTTGTCCGCGGCGAGGAAGCCAAAGTACGTCGCCTCCTGCGACACCGAGCGGAACGCCGACGCGGCATCCGACTGGCGGCCGAGGTGGGTCAGGACGACGGCCCGGAAGTAACGCCATTCGCCATCGGCTTTCTGCGAGGGCGCCAGCGCGTCCAGCGCGGAAAGCGCGGCGGTCCACTCCTGCCGGGCAAGCGCCACGCGCACCCGCCATTCACGGGTCGCATCCGTCTGCGCGGCCGGCGACAGCGCGGCCAGGCGATCCAGTGCCGTCTCGTCGAAGTCGGTGGCGTGGAACAGGGCGATGGCGTTCTCGACGGCGCCGCGCTGCTGCTCGGTAAAGGCGAAGCGCGAGCCAAGCTGGGCCCATGCGCTGTCCGCCACCGTGGACTGCTTGCGCGCCGTGCGCTGCAGGGCCAGCGTGATGGCCTTGCGCTCGCGCGGCGTATCCGGCCACGTCGCCGCATCACGCAGCGCGCCGGCCGGGTCGTTCAGGGCCTGGGCCAGGTGCTGGGCGGAGGGGACATCGGCGGGTGCCAGCCACGGTGCCAGCGAGGCGATGGTGCCGCCCTTGCCGGCATCGGCGGCGATATCGATGCGCGACCATAGCCGGTCGGGCGTCAGCAGGCCCTGGTCGTGCGCCGCGCTGATCACCGGGTCGCAGCTGTTCGGCAGGCTGGCCTTGCGCCACAGGTCGGCGAGGTCCGTATCGAACACCAGCTTCTCGCCGCGCGACAGCTTCGCCTGCAGGTTGAAGCAGGTGAGCGAATCGCCCAGGCCCGGCTGGTACATCGCGGTGAACGACGGCCAGTCCTTGCGCCGGGCCAGTTCGCCGAGGAAATCACGGCGCAGGTCGGCGGCGGGGATCATGCCCGGGTTACGGCGCAGGTAATCGTCCACGCGGGCGCTATCCAGCGTGCGCAGGTCGTGCTCGAGCGCGGCGGCCTCGATGTACGGGTAGATCGAATAGTTCTCGAGGCCCGTGGCCTGGGCGCGCCACGCGTCGCCACCCTGCTGCGTCGCCGTGGCATAGGCCTGGCGGAAGCGGGTGCGCTGGGCATCGGTGCCTTCGGCCCGGGTATCCAGGCTGGTACCCAGCGCGCAGGTGGCGAGGACAAGGCCGGCCAGGCGGCGAAACACAGGGACCATCGGGATTCCTTCACGAAAACGTCCGCCGCATTGTAGAGCAAGGCCATGCGCAAGCCGGATGAACGGCAGCGCGTCGCGGCAATCGCGTCGGAGCCCCCGGGCCGTTAAGCTGGCGGGGTTTCCCTCGCGTGATCCCTGGAACGGCATGCCGCCACAAACCGCCCTCGTACGCTTCGCGCGCCCGCTCGCATGGATCGTCCTCGTCGCCGCCGCCGTGTTTGGCGCCGCGTACTGGTATCTGCTCGGCCGCCCGGTCACCTTGCCGGATTCGCCCACCGCGAAGATCGCCTGCGTGTCCTACGCGCCGTTCCGCCTGAAGGGGGAGACCCCGTTTGATCCCAGGGCTTTCGTGCCGCCAGAGCGAATCGAAGCCGACCTCAAGGCCCTCTCGCAGCGCTTCGACTGCGTGCGCACCTACTCCATGGGGCAGGGCCTGGGCGCGGTGCCGGATATCGCGGGCCGCTACGGCATGAAGGTGCTGATGGGCATCTGGCTGGGTCGCGATCCCGTGGCCAACGAGCGCGAAGTGCAGCTGGGCATCGCCGCGGCAAAGCGCGACCACGACAGCCTGCGTGGCATCGTCGTCGGCAACGAGGTGATGCTGCGTGGAGAACTTTCTGAGAAAGCGCTCGCCGCGTACATCGCGCGGGTGAATGCGGCCACCGACGTACCGGTGACCTACGCCGATGTCTGGGAATTCTGGGAGCGCCACCAGGCGCTGGCCAAGGTCACCGATTACCTCACCATCCACATCCTCCCGTACTGGGAAGACGAGCCGGTGGCGCCTGAAAAGGCCGTGCAGCACGTGGCCGACGTGTACCAGCACATGAAGGGCGAGTTCGCTGGCAAGCAGATCATGATTGGCGAAACCGGCTGGCCCAGCGAAGGCCGCACGCGGCGCGACGCCAGCGCCAGCCTGGTGAACGAGGCGCGCTACGTGCGCGAGTTCCTCAATTACGCGGCGACGGTGGACATGCCGTACAACGTCATCGAAGCGTTCGACCAGCCGTGGAAGCGCGACCTCGAAGGCACCGTCGGTGGCTACTGGGGCATCTTCGACGTGGATGCCCAGCCGAAATTCCCGATGACCGGCCCGGTGGTCGAAGAGCCGCGCTGGACATGGGCGATCGCCGCGGGCGCGGGTGGCGCGCTGCTGTTCCTGCTGGCGGGTGCCTTTGCGCGTCGCTGGCACGGCGCGGCTGGCTGGGTCGCACTGGCGCTGGCCGGCTTCGCCAGCGGTACGGCGCTTGCCGCGCACGCCCGCCTGCTCCTGTTCGCCTGCCGCACGACACTTGAATGGGCGACCGGTATCGGCGTGGGTGTGATCGCGCTGTTCACCGCGCTGACGCTGGCGCGCGCCGTGGCGTCACGCCTGGCCTCGCCGGTGAACCTTGCGGCCGTCGCGCCGCCCGCTGTCGAGCGTCGCCGTCTTGGCATCACGTACTCCGATGCCTTCACGCCGCAGCGTTTCTTCTGGATGTTCGTGCTGGCGCTTTACGCCATCCTGATGGTGTTCAACGGCCGCTACCGCGATTTCCCGGTGGGCCTGTTCGCGCTGCCCTGCGTGGGCTTCCTGCTGCTGGCGCTGCTGCGCACGCGCGAGGATGTGCTGCTGCCGCTGGTCGAGGAGCGCCTGCTGGCGCTGATCATCGCCGGCCTGGGCGTGGCGGTGGTGGTGCAGGAACTGGGTGCGAACGTGGTGTCGTGGGGCTGGATGCTGCTCAGCTTCGCGCTGGCGCTCCCGGTGCTGAGCGCCTGGCGGGCCGCGTCACGCGCTCGCTAGCCCCGGCTGGCGGTCGGTCTGCACGCGCACCAGGCGCAGCATGCCGACCAGCAAGGCCAGCGCGCCGCCTTCGTAGCAATAGAGCTGCAGCGCCAGCACGCCGATGCACGCGGCCAGCGTAGCGATACCCACGCTTCGCCAGACGAGCGCGAGCAGCGCGACGACGATGGCGGCGTAGCCATAGCCGTACGACAGGAACCCCTGCACGACGAGATCGCGCGCGCCGCACCACCACAGCGCATTGCCTTCACAGGCGTGCTGCATCTCCTGCGGCTCGATGAGGCCGTAACGGAGCAGGGCCGCGGCGGCGGCCGCGATAACGATGACGGCCCAGGGCAGGGCAGCGCGCAGGCTGGGTTTCATGGAGCGGGTTACCTTGGTTGCGTCGCGCCGGCCGCGGCGGCGAGGGCCATGGGCAGGCGGATTTCAGCGGCGAGCGGCAGATGATCGGAGAAGGCACGGGGCAATGTCCACGTGCGATCCAGCCGGATGTCGGCCGAGGTCAGGATATGGTCCAGCGCGCGCCGGGGCTTCCAGCTCGGGAAGGTCGGCGTCAGCACGCCTGGCGGCTGCAGCGACGTCTTGTTGAACAGCATGCGCATTTCCGGGCTATGCGGTTCGGTGTTCAGGTCGCCCATCAGCACCGCATGCGGGTACGGCGCGAGCAGTTCGGCAAGGAAGGCCAGCTGGCCCATGCGGGCGGCCGCGCCCAGCGAAAGATGCGCAATCACCACCACCAGCCCTTCGGTGCCGTGGCCGAAGCGGACGAACAACGCGCCACGGCCCTTGATCCGGCCTGGCAGCGGATAGTCGATGACCTCGGTGGGCTCGATGCGGCTGAGCAGGCCATTGGCCGAATGCGCCACGCGCACCATCGGCCGGTTCGGCTGATGGCTCCAGTACGGCATGCCCGCGGCTTCGGCGATGTAGCGCGTCTGGTTGAGGAAACCCGAGCGCAGGCTGCCCGCATCCGCTTCCTGCAACCCGACCAGGTCGAAGTCGTGCAGCAGTTCGGCGAGCGAATCGAGGTTGGCGAGCTTGGAGGGGCCCGGCAGTACGGCGTTGACGCTGCGGGTGAAGTAATCACTGTACCGCTGCACGCTGGCGCCGGCGAGGATGTTGCAACTCAGCAGGCGCAGGGTGCGCTCGGGAGCGGGCGTGGCGTTGTCGGCGCGGTTCATGGCGGGGATGGGGTACTCATGCGGCCATAGGGGCCAGAGGATGCCCCCCGCCGCGTGAACGGGGGGCATCCGCCAGGGGCGCTTACTTGACGCCCTGGATCTCGCGATTGACCAGGAACTTGGTGACGTCGTTGAGCTGGTCAAAGCTCTCGATCTGCTTGCTGCGGTACTTGCCGTCCACCACGAGGGTGGGCGTGCCGTCGATGCCCCAGCCCTGGAATCGCTTCACGTCAGCGAGGATCTGGTCGCGCACTTCGGGGCTCTTGGCAATCGCCAGGAACTTCGCCGTGTCGACGCCGGCCGTCGTGTGATACCAGTCGGCCAGCTCCTCGATCGTGCGCAGCGGATAGTGGTCCGTGTGGATCGCCTTGAACAGCGCCGCATGGGTCTTCGCCAGCACGTTGAGCTTCTGCGCGGCGTAGAACGCCTGCGCATACGGCAGCCAGGCATCGTTGAAGGCCGCCGGCACGGCGCGGAAGGTCACGCCCTTGGGCAGTTCCTGCTGCAGCTTTTCGGCGTATTCCTCGTAATGGGCGCAATGGATGCAGCCATACGAGAACACTTCAATCACTTCCACCTTGCCGTTCGACGCATAGCGGCCGGGGGTGTCGGTGGCCACGTATTCCTTGCCCTCGGTGAAGCTGGCCGCCGGCGCCGCGGCCGCAGCCGGCGCGCCGTTGCCATTGCCGCCCGCCGAGCAGGCGGTGGCCATGGCCAGGCCGAGGAACAGGAACGAAAGACGCTTGATCATCGATATCTCCGTATAGAAGCCCGGGTTACTTACCCGCGGCTTCCTTGCTGATGAGCCACTGGATGAGTTCCACCGACTGGGCATAGCCACCCGCGCTGTTGGGCGTGAGGCGGTACTTGCCGTTGACCACGATGGTCGGCGTGCTATCGACCTCGTAGGCGCGGATCAGTTCATCGGCGCGCTTCATCTTGGTGTTGATGGTGAAGGAGTTGGCCGTGGCGACGAAATCTTCCGGCTTCACGCCGAACTTCGCGTAGACCTTGGCCACGTCGTCGATGGTCGGCCAGGCCGACTGCGCCTTCGGCTTGTTGGTCTGCATGTCGATGATGCCCAGCTCGCCGGACTTGAAGACGGCATCGAAGATGGCATCGTGGCTCTGCTTGTCCACGCCCAGGGCCTGCGCGGTGAGGTAGGCGCGCTGGAGCAGCGGCCAGTTTTCGTCCGGGCGGAACGAGGCCGGGGTGTAGGTCATCACCGTGCCGCGCGGCAGGGCCTTGGCCATGTCGTCGACCACGCCGTGGTACTGGAAGCAGGCCGGGCAGCCGTACGAGAACACCTCGGTGACCTCGATCTTGCCGGGGCTGCTGGTCGGCTGGGCCGGGTCGATGCGGAAGTAGTGCTTGCCTTCGACCCACTTGCCTTCGTCGACGAAGGGCTTGGGCGCCGGGCGGGTGTCATTGGCGTCGTCCGCCGCGGCCGGGGCGGGCGTGCTGGCGGCAGCCGCGGTGGCTGCGCTGGCCGGCGCCGCGGTGGTGGCCGGGGCGGCCGGGGTGGCGGGCGCCGGAGCCGGCGTCGTCGCGGCCGGGGCCGGGGTGCTGGCCGGGGCGGCGTCGTTGTTACCGCCGCCACAGGCGGCAAGAGCAATCAGGGTGGCGCAAAGCAGGGGCAGGCGCAGGCGCATCGGGGAGTCCTTATCTCGCGTTCTTAAAAAGACGAACGGGCCCGCAGGCCCGTCCGATCACGCCAACTTTAACGCCTTCACGGGCCTGCGGGTGCGGCCGCCGTCGTCGGATCGTTGGTGTGCAGGCCTTCGAGATAACTTGCGACGGCCGCGATGTCCTTGTCGTCGAGCTTCTGCGCGATCGGCATCATGATCTTCGTATGAGGATCATCGGAAGGCTCGGTGCTTTCCTTCCATGCCTTCAGGCGCGACGCGACGTACTTGCTGTGCTGGCTGGTCAGGCGCGGGTACTGCGCGCCCGGGTTGCCGGCGCCGTCCGGGCCGTGGCAGGCCATGCAGGCCGGGATGCCACGGTCAGTATCGCCCTGGCGGTAGAGGGTTTCGCCCTGCTTGACCAGGGCCTGGTCGGCCACGCCGGGCAGCGGCTTCTGCGTGGCGAAGTACGCGCCGATGTCATGCATGTCCTGCTCGGACAGCGCCCCGGCAAAGCCGGCCATGATCGCGTTCACCCGCTTGCCCGACTTGAACTGGGCCAGCTGGCCGGCGATGTACTGCTCGCTCTGGCCCGCCAGGCGCGGGTTGGCCGGGTCGGTGGAGTTGCCGTCCATGCCGTGGCAGGCTCCACAGACGGCGGCCTTGCCCTGGCCCGCCGTGGCGTCACCCGGCTTCACCGGGCCGGCCGGCGAGGCATTGGCGGCGACGGTGGGCGTCTCGGCCTTCGGCATGCCGGGCGTGGCCGGGTCGGCGGCCGCGTTGGCCCCGGGCTTGGCGGTGGTGGTGGCCGGCGCCGGCGATGAGGCCGGTTTGGCGGGACTGGCGCTCTGTGCGGCAGCGACAGTCATGAACAGCGTCGCGGTGATGGCAGCGGCGGCGTGCCGAAACGTCATGGGTTTCTCCACAAAGGAATACATCCGGACTGGGGCGCACTCCCCTTGGCGCCTCATTCAAACGATTATGGAGGTGCCGCCGACAAACGGTCAAACCAATCGCCGCAGGCGGCGTGGCGCCACATCGCATACACTGCCGGGCCTCCGCTTTTGCTGCCCTTCGGGCTGGCCAGGTCCCATGTCGTCGAATGTGCTCAACGGCGCGCGCTTTACGCTCGCCGCCAACGAAATCACCCAGCTGCCCTTTGACTCCGGCGCGGAAGTGGCCTTCGCCGGCCGTTCCAACGCGGGAAAATCCAGCGCGCTCAACGCGCTGACCGGCCACAACGCCCTGGCGCGGACGTCGAAGACGCCCGGCCGCACGCAGCTCATGGTGGTGTTCGACCTGCCGCCGCTGAAGCGCGACGGCGACGAGCCGCTGGTGGCCCGGCTGGTGGACCTGCCCGGTTACGGCTATGCCAAGGTGCCCGAATCCATGCGCGAGCACTGGCGCCGGGAGATCGATGCCTACCTGAAGATGCGCCGCAGCCTGCGCGGCATCGTGCTCATCGTCGATATCCGCCATGAGCTGAAGGACTTCGACCGCACCATGATCGATTTCTGCGCGGCCACCCAGCTGCCGTGCCACGTGCTGATGACCAAGGCCGACAAGCTCTCCCGCGGCCAGGCCTCCAGCGCGCTGGAAGGCCTGCGCAAGCAGTTCCGCGAGAACAAGGTGCCCGGCACGGTGCAGATGTTCTCGTCGCTGACGAAAACCGGCGTGGAAGAGGCGCGCGCCCGCGTGCTCGAACTGCTGCACACGCCGCGCGCCCACGAGCTCTAAGCCACGCGTGGTGCTTAGCCGATGGCCTTCATGAAGGCCGCGGCGAGGGTTTCCATGCCGCGCTTGTCGTCTTCGTCGAAGCGGCCGACCAGGGGGCTGTCCACGTCCCACACGCCGAACAGGCTGCCGTCGGCGTGGAACAGCGGCACGACCACTTCCGAATTCGAGGCCGCGTCGCAGGCGATGTGCCCGGCGAAGGCGTGCACGTCGTGGACCAGCTGGGTCTCACCCGTCTGCGCGGCCGTGCCGCACACCCCGCGGCCCAGCGCGATGCGGATGCAGGCCGGCTTGCCCTGGAAGGGGCCCACGACCAGCTCGTCGCCGTCGAACAGGTAGAAGCCGGCCCAGTTGAGGTCGGGCAGGGCGTCGTAGACCAGGGCGGCGAAATTGGCCGCGTTGGCAATCATGTTCCGCTCGCCATGCATCAGGCCCGCGGCCTGCTCCGCCAGTTCGGCGTAGAGGGTGGCCTTGTCGTCGGTGGCGATTGCCCTGGCTTCGTACATGGGAGGTCCTGCGTTCTTCGGGGGAGGCAAGCCGTGTATGGTGCCACGTCCCCGCTTCCGCAAGGCTGCTGATCCCATGCCGCAACACCTTTTCGTGGCCGGAACCGATACCGGTATCGGCAAGACCCACGGCACCCAGGCCCTGATCCACGCCTTCCGCCAGGCGGGTGAGCGGGTGGCCGGGATGAAGCCGGTCGCCAGCGGGTCGGCACGCACCCGCGAGGGCCTGCGCAACCAGGACGCCCTGGACCTGCAGGCCGCCAGCGACCCGCGCCCGCCCTATGCCCTGGTGAATCCCCTGGCCATGGAGGCTGCCGTATCGCCTCACCTGGCCGCGGCCCAGGAGGGCGTGGCCGTGGGCTGGGAGCCGCTCGACGCGGCCTTCGACGCCCTGCGCCGGGACTACGACCGGGTGGTGGTGGAGGGTGTGGGCGGCTGGATGGTGCCGCTGTCGGACACCCTGTCCGCCGAGGCCATCCCCCAGCGCTGGCAGCTCCCCGTGGTCATGGTGGTGGGCATCCGCCTGGGCTGCATCAGCCACGCGCGCCTCACCGCCAGGGCCATCGAGGCCGATGGCTGCCGGTTCGCCGGCTGGATCGCCAACCTGGTGGAGCCGGACATGCTCCTGCGCGATGAAAACGTCGAAACGCTGCGCCGCCTGCTTCCCGGCCCGTGCCTAGGCGTGCTGCCCTGGCGCGTCGCACCGGCCGACGCGGCGATGCTTCTCGACCTCGCGCCGTTAGGCTGACTTTTCATTCACGGTCGTGGCCTTAAAGATCATTCCCATGACGACGTATTTTCTTTCGGTAAAAGACATGGCGAAGGCAAAGGGTCCCGACCCGGAGCTTTCCTTCCAGGGCATCGGCCCGGACAAGCTGGCAGCGGACATCGCCGATGCCATGCGCAGCGACAGTCTGTTCCAGCGCTGGCGGGCCAAGCAGCCCGAGCCGGACGAGGTCGATCCCAGCCTGGGCGCGACCGACCCGGCTGCCACGGCAACCGGCGAACTCAGCGCTGGTGACCGCCACGACGTGAAGCTCACCACCAGCCTGCCGATGCGTCTGGTGAAGCATCGTTTGAATCTTCTCATCGGCAACAGCTGGGAACTCCGCGACACCCAATAAGCGCCGCAGTGCAGCAACTGGCGTAGTACCTGTGGCGGTTGTCCCCGGCGCCCTGCCACGGCTAGAGTCCCTGCTTTCCAAGACGCCAGGGGACCGCCTGTCCATGAAGGTACGCACGCTCGTGATCGCCACTTCGATCGCCCTCACCACGGCCTGCTCGTCGTCGAACGACGCCGACAAGGCCGCCGCCCCGGCCCCCGCCAGCACGGCCCCCGCGCATCCGGCCACCACGGCGGCCGCGCCGGTCGCCCACACGAACCCGCTGCTCAGCGAGAGCACGCTGCCGTTCCAGGCGCCGCCGTTCGACAAGATCACCGATGCCGACTTCCAGCCGGCCATCGAAGAAGGCATGAAGCAGGAGCTGACCGAGGTCGAGGCCATCGCCAATTCGGCCGATGAGCCCACCTTCGAGAACACCATCGTCGCCCTGGAAAAATCCGGCGTGCTGCTGACGCGCGCGCAGATGGTGTTCGGCGCCCTCACGGGTGCGAATACCAACGACACGCTGCAGAAGGTGGAGGAGGACGAGGCCCCGAAGCTCGCCGAGCACAGCGACGCCATCTACCTCAACGACAAGCTGTTCAAGCGCATCGAAACGCTTTACACCAAGCGCGATTCGCTGAACCTGGATCCGGAATCGAAGCGCCTGCTCGAAGTGAAGTACCAGGACTTCGTGCATGCCGGTGCCAAGCTCTCCGAGGCGGACAAGACCCGCCTGAAGGAGATCAACAAGGAAGAATCCACGCTCAGCACGCAGTTCACCAACAAGCTGCTTGCGGCCACCAAGGCCGCCGCGCTGGTGGTGGACGACAAGAAGGCGCTGGATGGCCTCTCCGACACGGATATCGCGTCGGCCGCCGACGCCGCCAAGGGCCGCAGCATGGAAGGCAAGTACGTCTTCCCGCTGCAGAACACCACGCAGCAGCCCGAGCTGCAGTCGATGAACGACCGCGACACCCGCGAGAAGCTGTTCAAGGCCTCGTGGGAGCGCGCCGAGCATAACGACGCCAACGATACCCGCGACACCGCCGCCCGCATCGCGCAGCTGCGCGCCGAGCGCGCCAAGCTGCTGGGCTTCAAGAACTACGCGGCCTGGAAGCTCGACGACCAGATGGCGAAGACGCCGGAAGCCGCCGAGAAGTTCATGGAGCGCCTGGTGCCGGCCGCCGTCGCCCGCGCCAAGTCCGAGTCGAAGGACATCCAGGACGTGATCGACCAGGAGAAGGGCGGTTTCCAGGTGCAGGCCTGGGACTGGGATCACTACGCCGAGAAGGTGCGCAAGGCGAAGTACGACCTCGATGAATCGCAGGTGCGTCCGTACTTCGAGCTGGATAACGTGCTGCAGAACGGCGTGTTCTACGCGGCCAACCAGCTTTACGGCATCACCTTCAAGGAGCGCAAGGATATCCCGGTGTACCAGCCGGACGTGCGCGTGTTCGAAGTGTTCGACAAGGACGGCACCTCCATGGCGCTGTTCTACTGCGACTACTTCAAGCGCGACAACAAGAACGGCGGCGCCTGGATGGACAACTTCGTCGGCCAGTCGCACCTGATGGGCACCAAGCCCGTCGTGTACAACGTGGCCAACTTCACGAAGCCCTCCGCTGGCCAGCCGGCGCTGCTGTCGTGGGACGACGTGACCACCATGTTCCACGAGTTCGGCCACGCGCTGCACGGCATGTTCTCGAACGCGAAGTACCCGTCGCTGTCGGGCGCCAACACGGCGCGTGACTTCGTCGAATTCCCCTCGCAGTTCAACGAGCAGTGGGCGTCGGATCCGAAGGTGTTTGCGAACTTCGCCAAGCACTACCAGACCCACGAAGCCATGCCGGCCGAGCTGGTCGCCAAGATCAAGAAGGCCTCCACCTTCAACCAGGGCTACGCGATGAGCGAGCTCATCTCCGCGGCCCTGCTCGACATGCAATGGCACATGCTGCCGGCCGATGCGCCGAAGCAGGACGTGGACAAGTTCGAGGCCGATGCGCTGAAGAAGGTGGGCTTCACCCTGGTGCAGGTACCCCCGCGCTACCGCAGCAGCTACTTCCAGCACATCTGGGGTAACGGCTATGCGGCGGGCTACTACGCCTACCTGTGGACGCAGATGCTCGACTCGGATGCCTTCGAGTGGTTCAAGGAGCACGGCGGCCTGACCCGCGAAAACGGTGACATCTTCCGCGACAAGATCCTCTCGCGTGGCAACACCGTCGAGCTGGGCAAGCTCTACCGCGACTTCCGCGGCAAGGAGCCGAGCATCGAGCCGATGCTCAAGGATCGCGGCCTGAAATAAGCTGAAGGGGCCCCGGAAGGGGCCCTTTCCTTTTGTGCGCGTTTCCTCAAGGCTCCAGCGCAATCCGCTCGATACACAACGTGCCACCCCGCCATACGAGGCCCTGTAGCTCATTGAGTTCTGTCTGCGAGCATTGCAGCGAGCTCCAATCCTCCCGCCCAGGCATGCGAGGGGCCGGTTGCTTCGCGAAGTCCGCGTGCCACGCTTCCTTGAAGGTGCCATGCGTGACGAAACCCACGTGCGTATCGGCACCCAGGTTGGTGGTACTCAGGTCGCAGGTAACCTTGCCGTACGCGTGCCGGAAGAGAATCGCGCAGTCATTCCGGTAACCCTTGTTACCCATAAGAAAACACCGTCCGCCCGCGCTATGGACCAGCAAGGCGCTGCTCCCGGTGACGATGACCAGTTCCTCGAACGCTACGAACGACTCAGCGGCGATGCTGGTGAATGGCGCCCGGGAAAATGGCACGTTGACGGACATCGAGCCCAGGTGGTGCCTGTCAAGGAGGGCCAGGATCTCTTTGATTCGCTTGTGTTCTGCAAGCAGGCGTAGCGCCAGCCGCCGCGGCGGGTCAGGCCGCCGGGAGATGGAAGGATGCTCGAACTTCAGGGATGCGTGCGCGGTACCGGGCGACATCATGTCGCTGTCCTCCATCCAGGTGGTGGACGCCGGGTACCGGCCGGCGTGTTTTCCAAACAGACTCTGATGCTTAGTGAGTCTTTGCAATATATCTTTTGTTGTAGTCCTGGAAACCGTGCCTCGTTCCGTATGCCGCGGCGCGGTCGGAAAGCATCAGATGACGGCGACTTCGGAGATCGCGAGTCGACCAGGTTCTTGCAACTCAATGCTGGCCTGGGAGAAGCTGGTGGACCGATTGTCGAGATGGGAGGAGTCGATCTGGATGACGCTCCTGCCTCGCGGGACCACAAAGCGGCCAGTATCAAAGACGGGCACGCCATCGTTTACCGCGATAAGCACCCAGAGGTCCACCGTGAACTCGGCGTTGAACAGGTTCTCGACCGTCCAATAGGCACCGCTGTAATCGCGGTCGAGGGCGAAGGTTACCGACGCGTCGTTGCCGCTCACATAAGCCAGCTCCATGGCGCGAGCGTTGATCCCGAAGCTTGTGTGAGTGAAGTCTCCGACGATACCGGCACCACCGGTGCAGCCGAAGTTCAGAACCTGCGGCACGCCGCTAAACTCGTTATAAAAATATACGCCGGGGGGGTAAACCTTCCCCGCCGTCACGTTGTTGAATGACACGATAAACGCGAGTGGCTTGTTTCCGCCATGTGGCGCCGCCTGATGCTGACCTGCCTTGGGCCAAAATAGTTGTTTCACGGTGGCACTCCTTGTCGTGGTGAAAGGGTCGGTGCGGCGCACCATCTGCGCCGCACCGGACGCTGTCGTCTGCGTCACGGCCAGTCTAATGGCGCGCAGTCGAGCGCGGCAGTCTCGTGAGAACGGGCGGTTTCGCGGTCAAACAAGCGCTTCGGTTGGCGTTGCCGATTCAACCCCCATCTTGTAGCCGGCGGCGAAAAAAAACCGCGCCTCTAAGGGCGCGGTTATGGCGGTCACGGAAGTGACCTGCTAACGACTACTCGCCGATCGTCAGCAGCGAAGCGTTGCCGCCCGCGGCCGTGGTGTTGACGGTGAGCGTGCGCTCGCCAGCGAAACGCAGCAGGTAGTGCGGGCCACCGGCCTTCGGGCCGGTGCCGCTGAGGCCTTCGCCGCCGAACGGCTGCACGCCGACGACCGCGCCGATCTGGTTGCGGTTGACGTAGCAGTTGCCGACCTTTGCATGCGACGAGATGTAATCGATCGTGTCGTCGATGCGGCTGTGGATGCCGAGGGTCAGGCCGAAGCCGGTGTCGTTGATCTGCTGGACCACCTTGGCCAGGTCCGCGCCCTTCCAGCGGATCACGTGCAGCACCGGGCCGAAGATCTCGCGGGTGAGCGTTTCCAGCGACGGGATCTCGTAGGCGCGCGGCGCGAAGAACGTGCCGTTGCCGGTCGATTCCGGGAGCGCGACTTCGCCGATCTTCTTCGCTTCGCGATCCATGCGCGCGGCATGTTCGACGAGGATCTGGCGTGCGTCTTCGTCGATCACCGGGCCGACGTCGGTGGAGAGCAGGCCCGGGTCGCCGACCTTCAGCTCGGCCATGGCGCCGGCGAGCATGTCGATCACCTTGTCGGCGATGTCTTCCTGCACGAACAGGATGCGCGCGGCCGAGCAACGCTGGCCCGCGGACTGGAACGCCGAGTTGATGACGTCCTTGACGATCTGCTCGGGCAGCGCGGAGGAGTCGGCGATCATCGCGTTCTGGCCGCCGGTCTCGGCGATCAGCGCGGCGATGGGCGCGTTGCGGGCGGCGAGGGCGCGGTTGATCGCCCAGGCGGTGTCCGTCGAGCCAGTGAAGGCCACGCCGGCCACGCGCTTGTCACGGGTGAGGGCGGCACCGACGGTGGCACCGTCGCCCGGCAGGAACTGCAGGACGTCAGTCGGCACGCCGGCAGCGTGCAGCAGCTTCACGGCGGCGTAGCCGATCAGCGCGGTCTGCTCGGCCGGCTTGGCGATGACGGCATTGCCGGCGGCCAGGGCGGCGGCCACCTGGCCGAGGAAGATGGCCAGCGGGAAGTTCCACGGGCTGATGCAGACGAACACGCCGCGGCCGTTGAGGAACAGCTGGTTGCTCTCGCCGGTGGGGCCGGGCAGCTGCTCCGGCTGGCCGAACAGGCGGCGGGCCATCGTGGCGTAGTAGCGCAGGAAGTCGGCCGCTTCGCGGATTTCCGCGATGGCGTCCGGCAGGCTCTTGCCGGCTTCGCGCACGCACATGGCGATGAACTCGGCGCGGTTGTGCTCGAGCTGCTCGGCGGCGTGCTCGAGGATGGCGGCGCGGCTGGCGGCCGGCAGGCGGTCCCAGCCCGGCTGCGCGGCGACGCCGGCGGCCAGCGCCTTGTCGACCATCGCCTCGGTGGCGTTCTCGACGCTGCCGATGATGCGGCGGCGGTCGGAGGGATCGGTCACTTCCTGCTTCGTGCCGCCGGTGGTGCCACCGGCGACCAGCGGGGCGGCCGTCCAGGGGCCGGAGTGACGGTTGACGGCATCGGCCAGCTCGTTGAGCTCGTTGTCGTTTGCGAAGTTCATGCCCATGGAGTTCTTCCGGAGTTCGCCGTAGAGATTGACCGGCAGGGGAATACGGGGGTGGGGGATCGAGGCGAAGGCGCGCACGGTTTCGCACGGGTCGGCGACGAGGTCGCGCACCGGCACGCTTTCGTCGACCACGCGGTTGACGAAGCTCGTGTTCGCGCCGTTCTCGAGCAGGCGGCGCACAAGGTAGGGCAGCAGGTCTTCATGCGTGCCCACCGGGGCGTAGACGCGGCAGGGGACGTTGAGCTTGTCCTTGCCGATCACTTCCGCGTAGAGGTCCGCGCCCATGCCGTGCAGGCGCTGGTTCTCGTACGGACGGCCCTTTGCGATATGGTGGATCGCGGCGATGGTGTGCGCGTTGTGCGTGGCGAACTGCGGGTAGACCAGGTCGCTGCCGGCGTTGAACAGCCGATGCGCGCAGGCCAGGTAGCTGACGTCGGTGTTCGGCTTGCGCGTGTACACCGGGTAGCCGGATAGGCCATTTTCCTGGGCGCGCTTGATCTCGGCGTCCCAGTAGGCACCCTTCACGAGGCGCACGAACCAGCGGCGGCCGGTGGCGCGGGCCTTTTCCACGACCCAGTCGATCACGAACGGGGCGCGCTTCTGGTAGCCCTGGATGACGATGCCGAGGCCGTTCCAGCCTTCCAGCGTCGGGTGGGCGAAGACGTCGCCGATGATATCCAGCGACAGCTCCAGGCGATCGGTCTCTTCCGCATCCACGGAGAGCGCGATGCCGTTCTTGAACGCGAGCTGCGACAGTTCGAGCAGCTTGGCGCCCAGCTCGGCGCGCGCACGGGCGCGATTGCCAATCTCGTAGCGCGGATGGAGCGCCGACAGCTTCACCGAGATGGACGGCGCTTCCACGTTGCTCTTGAACGGGCCGCGGCTACCCAGCGCATTGATCGCGTCGCGGTAATCCTGCTGGTAGCGCTCGGCCGTGGCCTGGGTCAGCGCCGACTCGCCGAGCATGTCGTACGAGTAACGGTAGACCGAGTGTTCCTTTTCCTCGGAACGGTCCAGGGCTTCCTTGATGGTGCGGCCCATCACGAACTGGTGGCCCATGATGCGCATGGCCTGGCGCACGGCCAGGCGCACCACCGGCTCGCCCGCGCGGCCGACGAGGCGGCGCAGGGCGGAGGTGAAGTCGTGGCGGGTGTCTTCGGCCAGGTTCACCAGGTGCCCGGTGAGCATCAGGCCCCAGGTGGAGGCGTTGACGAACACGGACTCGCTCTGGCCCAGGTGGCGCTTCCAGTCCGCATCACCCAGCTTGTCGCGGATGAGCTTGTCGGCCGTGGCCTTGTCGGGGATGCGCAGCAGGGCTTCGGCCACGCACATCAGCAGGACGCCTTCCTCGGAGGAAAGGTCGTACTGGCGCATGAAGGACTCGACGGCGCTCTGGTCCTTGGCGCGGGCGCGAACCCGCGTCACCAGGCCGGCGGCCACGTCGATGACGTGCTCACGCTCGGTCGGCGGCAGGGTGGCCTGGGCCAGGAGGTCGTTGACGGCCTCGGTTTCGTCGCGCAGCCAGGCGGCTGTGATGCGCGCGCGCGCCGGCTCGGCACCGGTGGGGAGTTCGGGACTGAGGATGGACGGGTTCACGGATAGGGTTTGGGGGCGGGGGAGACCGCCCATTGTAGGTCAGGGCGCGCCTTCTTGCGTGTTGCCCTGCAAAAGCGCCCCCTAACCTTGCCGCATCCGGTTGGCCGCCCTATCATCCCAACGTTCCAGGCACGCCGGATTCCCATGTTCGTGCTTCGACCGACCGTCGCGGGTCATCCGCGCGTGGTGTGGCTTCGGCCCAATCGCGCGCTGGACAAGCGCGGCCTGCGTCGACTGATCATGGGGCTGGCGGCGATGGCCCTGGCGACCGCGGCGTTTGGCGCATGGCAGGGAAATGTGTTCGCCCCCCTGTTTGCGCTGATCGAAGCGTTCGTCGTGGGGTTCGCGCTTGGCGCGGCCTGGCGGGCCGGCGACAGGGGTGAACGCATTGCCATTGGCCTGGATACGCTGGAGGTTCGGCAGCTGCCCGGTCGACGTGTGCGCCATTTCCAGACATATTGGGTACGCATCAGGCTGGCGCCGGGGGAAGGTCGCCAGCGGCTCTTGATCACATCGCACGGCAACGAGCTCGAAATCGGCGCCTTCCTTGGGGAAGAGGAAAGGGCCGAGGTGTCAAGGAAACTCATGGTGCTTCTGTCCGAGGTGATGGATCAGTCGCGCAGGTAGGTTCATTAAAGGTGCAAACATGACATCTGGCGGCATCGGACGTTTGGTTTCGACGTGGACGGCAGGCGCGGTATCAGCCCTCGCGGGTGGGGCGGCCATGGCCAACCCCGAGCCCGACCAGCTCAACATGACCAAGGGCGCCGCGGAGTGGTCCCCTTATGGCATGCACATGGTGGCGCTGTGGGTCTGCGTCGTCATCGGCATCGTGGTCTTTGGCGCCATGTTCGTGGCGATGTTCCGCTTCCGTAAGTCGCGCGGCGCCGTCGCCGAGAAGTGGACGCACAGCACGAAGCTCGAAATCGTCTGGACGGTCATCCCCGTCATCATCCTGATTTTCCTGGCCAAGCTCGCCACCGGCGGCCTGACCAGCTTCGCCGACACCACCGGTTCGGAAATGACCGTCAAGGTCACCGGATACCAGTGGAAGTGGCGCTACGACTACGTCGAGTACAAGGGCAAGCCGGTCGACCGCGTGGGCTTCATGTCCAAGCTGGAAGAAAGCTCCGACCGCACCCGCCAGCTCAAGTCCAACCTCGACCCGGAGAAGATCCAGGTTGACGGTTACAAGACCTACCTGCTCGATGTCGACAAGCCGCTCGTGGTGCCGGTCGGCGTCAAGATCCGCTTCATCATCGTCGGCGGCGACGTCATCCACTCCTGGTGGGTGCCGGCGCTGGGCTGGAAGATGGACGCGATCCCGGGTATCGCCAACTCGGCATGGACCAATCTCAAGGAGCCTGGCGTGTATCGCGGCCAGTGCGCCGAACTCTGCGGCCAGGACCACGGCTTCATGCCCATCGTGGTGAAGGCCGTGCCGAAGGCTGAGTTCGAACAGTGGCTGGCCACCCAGGAAGACGAGGCGAAGGTGCAGAAGGCCGCACAGACCGCCCAGGCAACTCCCGCCACGGCCCCCCAGGGCTGATTCATCCGACGTCTTAGTCCGTTCAAGTCTTCAGGTAGAGGTGCAAGGCCCATGGCGCACGATGCCACCCACGACCACCACGATCACCACGGAGCGCCCCAGGGGTTCTTCCAGCGCTGGGTGATGTCCACCAACCACAAGGACATCGGCACGCTTTACCTGGTTTTCGCCCTGCTGATGTTCTTCATCGGCGGCGCCTTCGCGATGGTGATCCGCGCGGAACTGTTCAAGCCGGGCATGCAGCTGGTGCAGCCGTATTTCTTCAATGAAATGACGACGATGCACGCGCTGGTGATGATCTTCGGCGCGATCATGCCCTCCTTCGTGGGCCTGGCGAACTGGATGATCCCTCTCATGGTCGGCGCGCCGGACATGGCGCTGCCGCGCATGAACAACCTGTCGTTCTGGATCATGCCGTTCGCCTTCACCCTGCTGCTGAGCACCCTGTTCATGCCGGGTGGTGGCCCCGCGGGTGGCTGGACGATGTATCCGCCGCTGTCGCTGCAGGGCGAATCCATCGCCTACGTGGTGTTCGCGGTGCATCTGATGGGTATCAGCTCGATCATGGGCGCGATCAACATCATCGCCACCATCCTCAACATGCGCGCCCCGGGCATGGACCTGCTGAAAATGCCGGTGTTCGTGTGGAGCTGGCTGATCACCGCCTTCCTGCTGATCGCGGTGATGCCGGTGCTGGCGGGCGCGGTGACGATGCTGCTCACCGACAAGTACTTCCACACCAACTTCTTCAATGCCGCCGGCGGTGGCGACCCGGTGCTGTACCAGCACATCTTCTGGTTCTTCGGGCATCCCGAGGTGTACATCATGATCCTGCCGGCATTCGGGATCATCTCGGAAATCATCCCGACCTTCGCCCGCAAGCCGATCTTCGGCTATCGCGCGATGGTGTTCGCCATCGCCTCCATCGCGTTCCTCTCGTTCATCGTCTGGGCCCACCACATGTTCGCCGTGGGCCTGCCGATGGGCGCCGAGATCTTCTTCATGTACGCCACCATGCTCATCGCGGTGCCGACGGGCGTGAAGGTGTTCAACTGGGTGAGCACGATGTGGGGCGGCTCGATGACCTTCGAGACGCCGATGCTGTTCTCCATCGCGTTCGTCATCCTGTTCACCATCGGCGGCTTCTCCGGCCTGATGCTGGCGCTGGCCCCGGCTGACTTCCAGTACCACGACACGTACTTCGTGGTGGCCCACTTCCACTACGTGCTGGTCACCGGCGCCGCCTTCTCGATCATGGCCGCCGCGTACTACTGGCTGCCGAAGTGGTCGGGCAACATGTACAGCGAGACCTGGGGCAAGATCCATTTCTGGTCCAGCGTCATCTCGGTGAACGTGTTGTTCTTCCCGCAGCACTTCCTTGGCCTGGCCGGCATGCCGCGACGCATCCCGGATTACAACGTGGCCTTCGCCAACTTCAACATGATCAGCTCCATCGGCGGCTTCTGGTTCGGCGCCTCGCAGCTGATCTTCCTCGGCGTCATCGTCCACTGCGTCTACTTCTCGAAGAAGAAGGCGGCGGACCGCTCGTGGGAAGGCGCCAAGGGCCTGGAGTGGACGGTGCCGTCGCCGGCGCCCCACCACACCTTCGATGTGCCGCCGGTCATCCATGATGACGAGCTGGCGCACGGCCATACGGACCACTGATCAATGAACGGCAAGATCGACATCCAGTTGGACGAGCGCCGCCGGCACGCACGTCGCACCGCGTGGATCGCGGGCGGCGTGGCCATCGGCATCTTCGTCCTGTCGATCGTGCAGATGCTGAAGCTGTAACGGCCATAAAGCGACTTCCACGGGAAACCAGCATGGGTCACCAGCAACAAGACGCTTATTACGTACCGAGCAAGAGCCAGTGGCCGATCGTGGCCGCGGTATCCATGTTCGTCACCGTGTTCGGCGCGGCGCACTGGCTCAATGCCGAACCGGGCGATTCCGGTTTTGGCAAGACGGTGTTCTGGGTCGGCCTGGTCATGATCCTGGGCATGTTCTTCGGGTGGTTCCGCTCGGTCATCAACGAATCGATGGCCGGCAGCTACAACACCCAGGTGGATCGTTCGTTCCGCATGGGCATGATGTGGTTCATCTTCTCCGAGGTGATGTTCTTCGGGGCCTTCTTCGGCGCGCTGTTCTACGCCCGCATCTTCTCGGTGCCCTGGCTGGGCGGCGAAGGCCACGGCGTGCTTACCCACCAGTTCGTGTGGGAAAACTACAGCGCGGCCTGGGGTGCCTCGGGCGGCGGCGGCCCGGACAAGATCGGTGGTTCGTTCCACACCATCGCGGCATGGGGCCTGCCCCTGCTCAATACGCTGATCCTGCTGTCGTCGGGCGTCACCATCACCATCGCGCACCATGCGCTGAAGGCGGGCCACCGCAAGGCGCTGCTCATCGGCCTGGGTGCCACCGTGCTGCTGGGCGCGACGTTCCTGTTCTGCCAGGCGCACGAGTACGCTGAAGCGTACGAGCACTTCAACCTGACCCTGGGCAGCGGCGTCTACGGCGCGACGTTCTTCATGCTCACCGGCTTCCACGGCATGCACGTGACGCTGGGCACGATCATGCTGGCGATCATCTGGGTGCGCTGCGCCAAGGGCCACTTTACGAAGGACGACCACTTCGGCTTCGAAGCCGTGGCGTGGTACTGGCACTTCGTCGACGTGGTCTGGCTGGCGCTGTTCCTCTTCGTCTACGTGCTCTGATCACCGGGCCCGCGAAAAAAACCCCGCCTCGGCGGGGTTTTTTTTGCGCGATTCCCTGACATGACGGCGCGGGTTAGGGCGACTGGGCCCCCGATGGCTTGTCGTTGACTCTTCCATGGCCGGCGCGCAATGCGCCATCTCCCAGGAAGAGTCATGAATCACGCCACACGCACAGAGGGTGCGTCATTGACAGATATGCGTCAATGGCGCACCATTCAACCATGACTTTCGTCGAGACCCCGCTGTTCACGCGGCGGGTGCGGGATCTCCTCGATGACGATCAGTACACCCGGCTTCAACACCACCTCACGCTTCACCCCGACGCAGGCGACCTCATCGAAGGCACCGGTGGCCTCCGCAAGGTTCGTGTCGCCATGGCGAGTCGGGGAAAGAGCGGTGGCGCGCGCGTCATCTACTATTACTTTGGACAGCATGCTCGCGTTGGCATGCTTCTGATTTACGCGAAGAACGAGCGGGACGACCTGACGTCCGAACAACGTGCGACTTTGCGAAAAATCGTCGAACAATGGAATCAACCGCCATGACCACTTTTTTCGATGAACTGCTCGAAAGCGTCCAGCAGATGGACGAAATCCACCGTGGAAAGCGCGCGCCATCGCGCGAGTTCCAGGTCGACCCGACCACCATCAAGGCTATCCGCGAATCCACCGGGCTATCCCAGCCAAATTTCGCCAAGGTGCTCGATGTGGACGTGGGAACGCTCCGTAACTGGGAGCAGGGACGGCGCGAGCCCACCGGGCCGGCGAGGGCCCTGCTGCGCGCTATCCGCAACGATCCGCAGAACGTGATGGCCGCCCTGGTGGGCTAAGCGGCAGGGCCATGGGGCCGATTGCCGCAGTTTGCGGCGGCGCGCCTTGGTGGCTGGTGGGGGCGGGTTAGAATTGGCCGACGTCATGGGGGTGCAGCCACCCCATGAAGATGCCCAGGGCCACCATGGCGATGAGCAGCAGCGAAAGGCCGATGCGGCGGGTGAGCGCCCAGACGGTGCGCTTGCTCTGGCCCTTGTCGGTCATCATGAAGAACAGCGCCTGGCCCAGGTTAAAGAGCACCACCAGGAGCAGGACCACCAGCGCGTATTTGTAGATGGTTTCCACGTGACCGTTCCGCTTCATTGCGACAATCCGAGTATAGCCGTGGCCGCGCGGGGCTTTGCATGAGCTTGCTGCGCCGCCCGACGTGGTTCGCTGTCGCACTGACGGTGGCCGGCGTGCTGCTTTTTACGCGCCTGGGCGTGTGGCAGCTGGATCGGGCTGACGAAAAGGACGAGCTCCTGCGGCGCTACGCCGCAGCCAGCGAGGCGCCCGTGGAGGATTTTGCCAGCATCGCCAGCGCGCCGCCGGCGGATCGCTACCCCCGCGTGGCCCTTTCGGGCGTCTACCTCCCGGGCCACCGCTACGTGCTGGACGACCAGACCCGGGCGGGCCAGGCCGGCGTGCACGTTTACGTGCCCTTCCTTCCGAAGGGCGACAACCACGCGGTGCTGGTGGACCAGGGCTTCCTGCCACGGGAAGCGGGAAGCTTGCCGAAGCTGCCACCCGTGCCCGAAGCACCGGCGACCTTGCTTGGCCTCTACGTGCCCCCTCCGGGTGTCGGCATTCGCCTCGGTGGCGATCGCCTCCCGGAGCAGAAGGGGCCCGACAAGACCCTGGTTTATGTCGACCTGGGCGAAGTCGCCGCTGACCTGCATCGCTCGCTGTATCCTCGCGTGTTGCTGCTCGACACCGACCCGGCCTCGATCTACGCCCGCGAATGGACGCCGGCGGTGATGCCGCCGGCGCGCCATCGCGCGTACGCCTTCCAGTGGTTCACCTTCGCGCTCGCCGCGGTCGTGATCTTCGTCCTTCTCCACCGCAACCGGCGGCGCCGCCCGCGCAACGAGAACCCATGAGCGAATCCCAAGCCAACGCCACCCGTAGCGGCCGCCTGAAGCTGGTGCTGATCATGCTGGTGTTCCTTGCGCCCATCGTGGCCGCGGGCATCCTCACGCTCACCGACTGGCAGCCGCAGGGCAAGGGCAACGGGCAGCCGATCCTGCCGCAGCGCAGCTTCGAAAGCGTGCGCGTGGACGTGGCCGGCAAGCCGTGGGCCTGGCGCGACAGCGAGCCGCGCCTCACGCTGGTGGTGCTTCCGGGCCCCGCCTGCGCCGCCGAATGCCTGAAAACCCTGGCGCTGATGCGCAATGCCCGCATCGTGCTCAATCGCAACGCGGATCGCCTGCGCCTGCTGTACGTGGGTACCGTGCCGACCACCGCCGACGCGCAGGCCGTGATGGCCGATTACGCCATCGGCAGCGGCGGCGAGGCGACGTTCGCGCCGTTCCGCCCGACCACGCCGGACACGGTGTCCGCCGTGCTGGTGGAATCCAATGCCACCGCGCTTGCCTGGTATCCCGCCGGGTTTGATCCGAGTGGCCTGCGTAAAGACCTGCAGAAGGTGATCCGCTGATGTCGCCCCGTGCCGTGAAAACCCTGCGCACGCTCGCTCTCCTCGCCGCGCTGTTCGCGTTCGGCGTGGTGATGTTTGGTGCGTTCGTGCGCCTTTCCAACGCAGGGCTGTCGTGCCCGGACTGGCCGACCTGCTACGGCAAGGTCACCTGGCCCGGCCACGCACAGGACATCGCGCAGGCCAACCAGGCCTTCCCGGATCGCCCGTACGAAACGCACAAGGCCTGGCGCGAGCAGGTCCACCGCTTCCTCGCCGGTAGCCTGGGCTTCATGGTGCTGGCCATCGCGCTGATCGCGGCCTGGCGCCGCAAGGCGGCCGTGGCAGCCGTGCTCGTCGCCGCGGTGTTCGCGGCCGTGGGCGTGGTCATGTATATCCGCGGCGAGCACGTCATCTCGTCGGTGCTCTCCGCGCTGGCGATTGCGCTGCCCTTGTTCGCCGCCGCAACGCTTGACCGGCCGGGCGCATGGCGCGTCGGTGTCGCCGCGCTCGCGGTCATCATTTTCCAGGCCATGCTCGGCATGTGGACGGTGACCCTGCTGGTGAAGCCCATCGTCGTCACTGGCCACCTGCTGGGCGGCATGGCCACGTTCGCCCTGCTGGCCTGGGCCGCGTTGCGCTGGTGGGGCGTGGGCGCGACGGACGGGCGCTACGCCGCGCTGCGCGTGCCGGTGGCTATCGGCATCGTGGTGCTGGTGTGCCAGATCACCCTCGGTGGCTGGACGAGTTCCAACTACGCCGCCCTGGCCTGCGGCACGGATTTCCCGAAGTGCATGGGTGCGTGGTGGCCGCAGACGGACTTCCCCGAGGCCTTCGTCCTGTGGCGTGGCATCGGCGTGAACTACGAAGGCGGCGTGCTCGACATGGCCGCACGCAGCGCCATCCAGCTCGCGCACCGCATCGGTGCCGCGGTGACCTTCCTTTACCTGGCGTGGCTTTCGCACAAGCTGGCGCGTGCGGGCCTGCGTAAGGTGGGCATCGCCGTGGCCGTGGTGCTCGTGGCGCAGGTGTTGCTCGGCATCGGCAATGTGCACCTTGGCCTGCCGCTGCCCATGGCGACGGCGCACAATGGCGTGGCCGCGCTGCTGCTGTTTACCCTGCTTGCGGCCCTGGCCAGCACGCAGCGACTTCCGTCGGAGACCCCGTGACCAAGTTCAAGCAATACCTGGAGCTGACCAAGCCGCGCGTCGTCGCGTTGCTGGTGTTCTGTGCGGTCATCGGCATGTTCCTGGCGGTCGATAGCGATGGCAACCGCGTGCTCCCCACCTGGCAGTCGGGCCTCTTCGGCACGCTCGGCATCTGGCTGGCCTCGGCCTCGGCGGCGGCATTCAACCACCTGATCGACCAGCGCATCGACAAGCTGATGGCGCGCACGTCGCACCGTCCGCTGGCCACGGGCGAGCTGACGCCGATGCAGGTGTTCGTGTTTGCGATGAGCCTGGGCATCGTCTCGATGCTGGTGCTCGTGCTGCTGGTCAACATGCTCACCGCGGTGCTGACGTTCTTCTCGCTGATCGGTTACGCGGTGATCTACACCGCTTACCTGAAGCGCGCGACACCGCAGAACATCGTCATCGGCGGACTCGCTGGCGCCGCACCGCCGGTGCTGGGCTGGACGGCGGTTACCGGTTCGCTGCACCCGTACGCGCTGCAGCTGCTGCTGATCATCTTCGTGTGGACGCCGCCGCACTTCTGGGCGCTGGCCATCTTCCGCGTGGATGACTACTCGCGCGCGCAGGTGCCGATGCTGCCGGTGACCCACGGCGTGACGTTCACCCGCTGGCACATCCTCTTCTACACGGTGCTGTTGTTCCTGGTGACCCTGCTGCCGTTCCTTACCGGCATGAACGGCCTCATCTACCTGTTCGGCGCCGTAGTGCTCGGCATCGGCTTCCTCTGGTACGCGGTGCGGTTGTTCTCGTCCACCGACGATTTCTTCCCGATGAAGATGTTCAACTACTCCATCATCTACCTGATGGTGTTGTTCGCCTTCCTGCTGGCCGATCACTGGCTGGTGGAGCCGGTGATCCACCTGCCGGTGCGGTTCGAACCGATCGTCTGATCAGAAGGCGTTGTGCACCCAGTTCGCGACGGCGGCAGGGTGTTCCATGTGCAGGTGATGGCCGCCATCCATGTGGGTGACGCGGATATCGTCGACGCAGTCGATGCGCACCTGCAGCGACTCCGGCTCGAGATACGGCGGATGCGGCCGCGCCAGCAGCAGGGAGGTCGGCGCGGCGAGGCCGAGGAGTAGCGCCATCACCTGGGTTTCCGCCAGGCGCACGGCGGTCGGTCGCGACAGGCGCGGATCGCTGCGCCAGCTGTAGCCGTCGCCCGAGGGTTGCAGGCCGCGTTCGACGATATGCCTGCCTAGCGCAGGGTCGAGCCCACTGGCCATCGCCCGCGCTTCCGCCGCGGCCTCGATGGTGGGGAAGACGCGCAGGGGGCGATTGCCCGTGGCCTTGATCGCCATCGCCTCGCGGAACCGGTCCAGCGTGCGCGACCCATCGTCACCCAGCGGGCCGAGGCCTTCGATGAGGGCGAGTCCGCGCATGCGTTCCGGTGCGGCAATGGCTGCGAGCGTCGCCACGCCCGCACCCAGCGAGTGGCCGAGCAGGTGGAAGCGGGGCAGGGCGAGCGCGTCGGCGGCGGCCAGCAGCGCACGGACGTAATCGACGTGCTGGTAAATCGTGGACTCGGGCAGGTGCCCCGAGTGCCCGTGACCCGGCAGGTCGAGGGCGATGACGTGGAAGCGGTCGGCCAGGAGGGGCGCGAGCAGGGCGAAGCTGGCCGCGTTATCGAGCCAGCCGTGCACCATCAGCAGCGGCTGCGCGTCCGGCTCACCCCACGAAAGGCCGGCCAGTTCGAGGCCGGGGATCGCTATCTTGAGCTCACGCACCGGCGCCTGCCTTGCGCGCGCGTTCGCGGGCGGCGGCGAGTTTCACCGCCTCGGCGGCGGCATCGTAGGCGGGGTCGAACTCGGGCCAGCCCTGGCTATGGGTGAGCACCAGGTCGGCCAGCGCGGCCACGTGGGCCGGCGCGCTGTTCAGGCAGGGGATGTAGCTGAGCGTCTCGCCGCCCGCCTCGCGGAAAAACTCCGCATTCTGCATGGCGATCTCTTCCAGTGTTTCCAGGCAGTCCACGGCAAAGCCGGGGCTGATCACGTCGATCCGCTTGAGGCCGCTGGCACCAAGGGCGCGGATGGTCTCATCGGTATACGGATGCAGCCAGCGCTCGCGGCCCACGCGGGACTGGAAGCTGAAGAGCGCTTCCTCTTCGGACAGCCCCAGCGCCTCGCGCAGCAGGCGCGCGGTGGCATGGCACTGGCAGTAGTACGGATCGCCCGAGCGCACGTAGCGCTCGGGGATGCCATGGAAGCTCATCAGCAGCTTCTCGCCACGGCCGTTGGCCGCCCAGTGGGCGCGGACGCTGTCGGCCAGCGCCGCGATGTAGGCCGGGTGGTCGTGGTAATCGTTGACCTGGCGCAGTTCCGGCGGCCAGCGCAGGCCTTTCACCGTGTCGGCCACGGCGTCGAAGACGCTGCCGGTGCTGGTGGCGGAGTACTGCGGATAGAGCGGCAGCACCAGCAGGCGGCGCACGCCTTCACGCTGCAGTTTCGCCACCGTGGCGGCCACGGAAGGCTTGCCGTAGCGCATCGCCAGGGCGACGGTGACCGGGCCCGGCCGACGGCGCGCCAGTTCCGCGCCCAGTGCGGCGGCCAGCGCCTCGCTGCCGGTACGCAGGGGCGAGCCCTCCGCCGTCCAGATCCGCTGGTAGGCGTGGGCCGAGCGCTTTGGGCGAATCCTCAGGATCACGCCGTGGAGGATCAGCTTCCAGAGCAGCCGCGGGTACTCGATGACCCGTGGGTCGCCAAGGAATTCAGCAAGGTAAGGCCTGACGGCGGCCGCGGTGGGCGCCTCAGGTGTACCAAGATTAACCAGCAGCACGGCTGCCTTGGCCGGAAGGTCATGGGAATGCCCGTTCAGGCCGGTATAGTTCGGGGTACCTGGCATCGGATTCGGTGTTCGCGGGGACCAGCCCAGTCTGCCATACGCAGGCGATGGCCTCTCGCCGCACATTGCCGCGGATCCTGCCTAAAGCGCCCTCAAGGAGCCATCGATGACCTCACGCCTTTCCCTGCTCGCCCTCGGCCTTGCCGCGTTGCTGCCTTCCCTGGCCGCCCAGGCAGCGGACCCGCCGCGCAAGCAGGCGCGCGAAGCCGTGAGGGTCCTCGACGAAATGATGAACGACGCCCCGGACAAATCCCTCCCGGGCGACCTGCTGAAGAATGCCTGCGCCGTCGCCATCATTCCCGGCATGGTCAAGGGCGGTTTCGTGTTCTCCGGCGCCAAGGGCGAGGGCGTCATCGCCGAGCGCAAGGACTGCACGGGCACCTGGTCCAATCCCAATTTCATCTCCACGGCCGCCGCGGGCGTGGGCTTCCAGGCTGGCATCCAGTCCATCGACGTGATCCTGGTGTTCCGCACCCAGCGCGGCGTGGACCAGATCATCGACGGCCAGTTCACCATGGGCGCCAGCGCCTCCGCGGCCGCCGGCCCGGTCGGCCGCTCGGCCATGGCGGCCACCAATGGCAAGATGAACGCCGAGATTTACACCTATTCGCGCGCCAAGGGCCTGTTCGCCGGCATCTCGCTGGATGGCTCCCGGATCAGCATCGATGACGACTCGAATGAGGAAATCTACGGCTCGGGCATCACCGCTCGCCGGATTTTTGAAGGCGGCGTCACGAATGTTCCAAGCGAGGTGAACGCATTCCGCGATAAACTCGAGGAGTACACTCAGAAGTGAGTGTCGCTCCATCCGGCGTCCCACGGGGCGCCGGCCCCGTCCCATCGGTGCCCTGAAGGGGGTGCCCCGAGGTTCTCATGAGCATTACCCATATCGTCCTCCTGCTGCTCGTCGTCGTGCTGATCTTTGGCACGAAGAAGCTGCGCAACATCGGCTCGGATCTGGGTGGCGCCATGCGCGACTTCAAGAAGGGCATGGATGGCGGCGAAGAGGAAGAGCAGCGCCGTCGTGATGCCGAGAAGCTGCGCGCGGAAAGCACGTCCACGCAGGAAAACGTCCGGCGCGATAGCACCGAGACCCACGACCGCAACCCGTAACATGCGCCTCGCCCCATGATCGAGATCAGCTTCGGAAAGCTGCTGCTGCTCGCCCTGGTGGCGCTGATCGTCCTCGGCCCCGAGCGCCTGCCGCACGCCGCCCGCACCGCGGGCGCGCTGTTGCGTCGCGTGCGCAACGGCTGGGACAGCGTCCGCACGGAAGTCGAACGCGAAATCCAGGCCGAGGAAATCAAGCGCACCCTGCGCGAGACCGCCGACAGCGCCCGCGCGGCCCACGAGAACGTCCAGAAGGATTTCCGTGACGCTGGCACCGGCGTGGGTGACGCCTTCCGCGACAGCAGCGCCCAGGTGCGCGATGCCTATACTGACGCCCAGTCCGCACATGCGGGCCGGCGCGAGCCTGACCCGGAGCGCGACATGCTCCCGCTGAACCAGGGCGGCGACGAGCCCGGCCGGAACGAACCGCATGACCGCACGTGATCCGTCGGCCGAAGACGAACTCGAGCAAGGCCTGTTTTCCCACCTGATTGAACTGCGCAGCCGCCTCATGCGGGCGATCGTGGTGCTGCTGGCCGTCTTGCTGGCACTGGTGCCGCTGGCCAACCACCTCTACGCGGAACTGGCCAGGCCGCTGGTGGAGAAGATGCCCAATGGCGCGCATCTCATCGCCACCGAGGTCGCCAGCCCGTTCGTCACGCCGCTGAAGCTCGCCTTCTACGTGGCGCTGTTCATCAGCATGCCGATGATCCTGTACCAGCTGTGGGCTTTCGTCAGCCCGGGCCTGTACCGGCACGAAAAGCGCCTCGCACGGCCGTTGCTGGTGGCTGCGCTGGTGCTGTTCTACGCGGGCTGTGCCTTCGCGTACTTCGTGGTGATGCCGGCGGCGTTCAAGTTCCTCAACGCGGTGACGCCCGAAGGCGTGGCCATGATGACGGACATCACGCACTACCTCGATTTCGTATCGCTGATGTTCTTTGCCTTCGGCCTGTGTTTCGAGGTGCCGGTGGCCGTCGTGATCCTCGCCGCCATGGGCATCGTGGACGCCGAGAAGCTCAGCAAGGGCCGTGGCTACGCCATCGTCGGCGCCTTTGCCATCGCCGCTTTCATCACCCCGCCGGACCTGCTGTCCATGGTGATGCTTGCGGTGCCGATGTGCCTGCTCTATGAAATAGGGCTTCTGTCCGTACGATTCCTGCTGAAACCCGCCGAACGGGAGTAGCTGCGATGACCGGGAGCCGCGGCTGGCTGGCGGTGAAGGGCAAAGACGGCGATGCGGTCTTCGCCGCCCTGGACCTCGTCCCCAGTGGCGAGGTCTCCGCCCACGCGCGGCGCGGCATGTCCGTGGCGCTGCCCAACGGCTGGTTCGTCGTCGTCACCCGTTTCGCCTCCCCGCTGCTCACCGAAGATTCCCTGCTGCCGTTGTCCGAAGGCTGCAAGGTGGTGGCCGTGCGCTGGGATGAGTTCTCCGGGAGCATGGTGACCGCCTACGAAAACGGCAAACCGGCATGGCATGTCGAGCACCATGCCGACAGCGCGGTGCGGGCCTTGTCCACCAGCGGCGAGCTGCCACCCACCTTCGACATCCTGCATGCGCGGTTCGAAGCCGAGCAGGACGCGGCGGACGCGCTGGGTAACGACGTGGACTGCTTCCAGGCGCTGCCAGTGGAGCTGGCCGAGACCGTCACCGGCTTCGAGTACGACATGGGTGCCGGCGCCTACGGCGTGCCGGCGTTCGACGGCTGGAAGATCACCCAGGAAACGACGCCGCGCGCTGCCTCGCGCCGTCTCAAGCGCATGGCCCGCGCCCACCGTCCCTGGTGGAAATTCTGGTGATCAGCGCCGGTTGAGCGACAGGCCCTTCAGCACGTTCAGTGCCTGGGACAGCGCGTAATCCTCGAGCGCGAGCTTGCCGTCGTCATCGCTGGCGGCCTTGTCACCGGCATCCGCCTTCTCGTTGGCAAGGTGGTTCGGCAGGTCGGCTTCCGAGCCGATCAGCGAGGGCGCGGTGTCGCTCTTGTTCACCGCCAGGTCCGCTAGTGCGATATCCGGCTTGATGCCTTCGGCCTGGATCGAGGTGCCATTAGGCGTGTAATAGCGCGCCGTGGTGATCTTCACCGCGCTGTCCTGGTCCAGCGGCAGCACGGTCTGCACCACGCCCTTGCCGAAGGTGCGCCGGCCCATGATCAGGGCGCGGTGGTTGTCCTTCAGCGCACCGGCGACGATCTCGGCGGCGGACGCGGTGCCGTTGTCGGCCAGGATGACGATGGGCGCGCCCTGCAGCAGGTCACCCGGGTGGGCGTCGAAGTGCAGGTTGGCGTCGGGCAGGCGGCCCTTGGTCGTCACGATGGTGCCGGAGTCGAGGAAGGTGTCGGCCACGCCGACGGCGGTGGTCAGCAGGCCGCCCGGGTTCGAGCGAAGGTCGAGCACGGCGCCGCGCGGGGCACCGTTCTTCTTGATGTAGTCGCCCAGCTTCTTGTCCAGGTCCGTCGACGTGTCTTCCTGGAACTGGCTCAGGCGGATGTAGACATAGCCCGGATCCAGCTGGCGGACCTTCACGGAGGTGACGTTGATGCGCTCGCGCACCAGCGGCATGTCGATCGGCTTGTCGGACTTCTCATGGAGGATGGTGAGCACCACCTTGGAACCCGGGTCGCCGCGCAGCTTCTTGAAGGCGTCGTCGATGTTCTGCTGGTCCACGACCATGCCATCCACCTTCAGGATGGTGTCGCCCGGCTTGATGCCCGCGCGCGAGGCGGGGGTGTCGTCGATGGGCGAGATGATTCGCAGCGAGCCATCCACCTGGAGCACCTCGATACCGAGGCCGCCGTACTTGCCGGTGGTGTCCTCGTCCAGCTCGTCGAGGCCCTCCTTGTCCAGGTATTCGCTGTGCGGGTCCAGGTTCTGCAGCATGCCGGAGATGGCCGCTTTCATGATGGTCTTGTTGTCGAGCTTCTCGACGTAGGCCTGCTGGATGATGTGGTACACCCGCGTGAAGTTGCGGATGTCGTCCAGGTCGACGCTGTCGTCGGCCTTGGACGCCACGGCTGCGGCCGTGCTGCTCGACGCCGCGGGGGCATCGGGCTGCTTCACCGGTGCCTTCTTCTGCTGGGCCTGTGCCGGGAGCGCCAGCGCGCCGGCCAGGGCCAGTGCGAGTGCGATGCGAAGGGGGTGCTGGCGCATGCCTTTCTCCGTGGTCAATGCTTTTTCGCTAGCCAGCCGCGCGCATCGATGGGCTTGCCACCCTGGCGCAGCTCGAAATAGGCGCCGTTGTCGCCGGCGGGCGCCGCGGCGGTGCCGACGGCTTCGCCGGCCTCCACCATGTCGCCCACGCCGTGCAGCAGCGTTTCGTTGTTGCCGTACATGCTCATGAAGCCGTTGCCGTGGTTCACGATGATCATCATGCCGTAGCCGCGCAGGAAGTTGGCGAACACCACCCGCCCACGAGCCACCGCTTTTACCTCGGTACCGCGCGGCGCCACGATGATGACGCCGTTGCCAAACGCATGGACCGGCCCGCTGGTAGGCCAGGGCAGGCTGCCGCGCAGGTTGCCCAGCGCCGGGCCTGCCGGGGCGCCCTTGGCCACGGGCGCCGGCTCGGCCGCCTTCGCCGCCTCGTCGATCACCTTCTGCAGCTTCGCCACCATGGCGTTCATGTCTTGCTCGTTCTGCTTCAGGGCCGCCATCCGCTGGCCCTGGTCCTTGTATTTCGCATCGGCCTCGGCGGCCAGCTTCTGCTGGTCCGTCCGCTGGCGTTCCAGCTCACCCGAGCGCTTCTCGCGCTCGGCCCGCGTCGCCTCGAGCTTCTGCTGTTCGGCGCTGATCGCGTTTTCGACATCCTGCAGGCGGGAAAGATCCGCCAGCAGGCCCTTGATCCGTTCCAGGCGGTTTTCCTGGAAGTAGCGGGAGTAGGCCAGGGCGCGGGAGATCCGGTTGAGGTCCTCGTCGCCGAGCAGGAGCTGGAGGTCCGAGCCGCGGCCCAGGGTGTAGGTAGCCCTCAGCAGGTCGCCCAGGGCGCCCTTGTGCTTCTCCAGCTCGGCCTGCATCCCGGCGCGCTGCTGGTTCAGCTCGTCCAGGTCGTGCTGGCGCTGGGCCAGCTCGCTGTCGGTCTCGCGGACGGCCTTCGCCGCCGCGGAGACCTCTTCGGCCTTTTTGGCCAGGGCGGCGTTGGCGCTGTCCCGGGTATTGGCCGTGTCGCGCTGGTCTTTGGTCAGCGTTTCGATCTGCTGGCGCACGCCCTGCAGCTTTTGCCGGGCGTCCTCCTGCTCCGCCCGGGCCTTGGCATCCTGCGCGGCATGGGCCGGCGGGAGGGGGGCGAGGCTGGCGGTGGCGAAAGCGAGGAAAAGGGCGGGCAGGCGATGGTGTGGGCGCATCCGCCGATTATGACCCATCCGGCCCCCGGCCCGGCGTGACCCGGCGCTCTACCCGGGCATGAGACGTAAGGAATTCGTTCGGACGTCCAAACGCTTTGACGCAGCGCGGCAAATATGTGTACCTTCGGGGCATGCCCTTCGCGTGCACGTGATGGTCGGCCGGTTCACGGTCGCGGGGCCACGTGCACGCATCTGAAGTTCCCAGCACAACCGTATGCCACAGGAGGCGTTAGGTGAAGCAAGGCACACCGCGCCTATACGACGAGGCGTTTGAACACGACAGCTGCGGCTTCGGTATCGTCGCGCAGATCGATGGCCATGCGAGCGCGAAGCTCGTAAACACCGCGTTTGAAGCACTCGCGAAGCTTTCCCACCGTGGCGGCGTCAACGCCGACGGCATCAGTGGCGATGGCTGCGGCGTGCTTATCCGCCGTCCCGTCGAGTGGTTGCGCGCGCTTGCCGCCGATGCCGGCATCACCGTGGCGACGCAGTTCGCCGCGGGCGTTGTTTTCTTCGACGACGACACCCACGCCGCCGCAGTAGTTACACTTGAAACCGAACTCGCCGCCGCCGGACTGCGTGTCGCCGGCTGGCGCGACGTCGCCGTGAACAAGGACGCGTGCGGTCCGCTTGCGGCGTCGTCCATGCCGCGCGTGCGCCAGGTGTTCGTGGACGCGCCCGGTGACATGCCGCCCGAGGCCTTCGAGACAGCGTTGTTCCGCGCGCGCCGCCGCACCGAGCAGGCGCTGAAGGGCGACAAGCAGTTTTACGTCGTCTCGCTGTCCGGCGAAGTCATCGGCTACAAGGCCATGGCCGCGCCCGGCCACCTGCGCGATGTGTATCCGGACCTGAAGCATCCCGCGCTCGTCGCCGATGCCGTGGTGTTCCACCAGCGCTTCTCCACGAACACGTCGCCCAAGTGGCGGCTGGCGCAGCCCTTCCGCTTCCTCGCGCACAACGGCGAGATCAACACCATCCGCGCGAACCGTCGCTGGATGCAGGCGCGTGGCACCGTCATGCGCTCGGACAGGGTGGACCTCTCCGACATCGGCCCGCTGGTGACCCAGGACGGTTCGGATTCGGAAAGCCTGGATAACGCGCTCGAAGTGCTGCTGATGGGCGGCATGGACCTGCTGACCGCCATGCGCGTGCTCGTGCCGCCGGCGTACACCGCACGCGAAGACATCGACGAAGACCTCGCGGCGTTCTACGAGTATTACGCGCTGCACAGCGAGCCGTGGGATGGCCCTGCGGGCCTGGTGATGTGCGATGGTCGCTATGCCGCCTGCACGCTGGACCGTAACGGCCTGCGCCCGGCGCGCTGGGCGCTGTCCGACGACAACCATCTGATCGTCGCGTCCGAAGCCGGCCTGTGGGACGTGCCGTCGTCGCGCATCGTCGCCAAGGGCCGCCTCGCGCCGGGCGAGATGATCGCGGTGGATTTCCGCGAACATCGCCTGCTGCGCGACGCCGACATCGACGCGATCAACCGTGCCCGTGCCCCGTTCCGTGAATGGCTGCGCGATGGCGTCACGTACCTCGAGTCCGACCTGATCGACCCGAGCCTCGCCGCCGAACCGCTGCCGGCGGAAGAGTTGCGCCGCTACCAGAAGCTGTACGGCCTTTCCCGCGAGGAAAGCGAATCCGTCCTGAAAGTGCTGGCGGAAACCGAAGCGGAAGCCACCGGCTCGATGGGCGACGACACGCCCATGGCCGTGCTGTCGCGCCAGGTGCGCCCGCTGTTCGACCGGTTCCGCCAGGGTTTTGCCCAGGTGACCAACCCGCCGATCGATCCGCTGCGCGAGCGGCTGGTGATGTCACTGGTCACCCAGATTGGCCAGGAACGGAACATCTTCGACCTGGGCCCGGAAAACGCGAAGCAGATCCTGCTGAACTCGCCGATCCTCTCGCAGCGCAAGCTGCGCCAGATCCTGGCGAACCCCGCGTACGCCAATACCCCGCGCTTCGACCTCATGTACGGCGCGGACGAAACGCTGGAGCAGGCGGTCAAGCGCATCTGCGACGACGTGGAAGCCGCCGTGCGCGGTGGCGTCGAAGTGGTGTTCCTGAGCGACCGTTACCCGCGCCGCGACCTGTTGCCGATCCACTCGCTGCTCGCCACCGGCGCCGTGCATGCGCGCCTGGTGGAGCAGGGCCTGCGATGTCAGTGCAACATCATGGTCGAGACCGCGACGACGCGCGATCCCCATCAGTTTGCCTGCCTGCTCGGTTTTGGCGCCACGGCCATCTATCCGTGGCTCGCCTACCAGAGCCTGTTCGACATGGGCCGCAGTGGCCACCTGCACAAGGGTGAAGGCGCACCGCGTGAAATCGGCCGCAATTACCGTCGCGGTATCCGCAAGGGCCTGCTGAAGATCCTCTCGAAGATGGGTATCTCCACGGTGGCCGGTTACCGCGGTGCGCAGCTGTTCGAGATCGTGGGCCTGTCCAGGGAAGTCGTGGACCTGTGCTTCCCCGGCACGCCGTCGCGCATCAGCGGCAGCACCTTCGCCGACCTTGAGCAGGAGCAGCGCGTGCTCGCGGCCGAAGCCTGGGACGAAGCCCAGGCGCTGCGTGCCGGCGGCCTGTACAAATACGTGCACGGCGGCGAATACCACATGTACAACCCGGACGTTATCGCCAGCCTGCAGGTGGCGGTGCGCACGGGTGAGTGGAAGGATTACGAGAAGTACGCGCACTACGTGGACTCGCGCCCGGCCTCGGCGCTGCGCGACCTGCTGGTGCCACGCGAGGCCACGCCGATCCCGCTGGACGAAGTGGAACCGGTCGAGGCGATCCTGAAGCGCTTCGATTCGGCGGGCATGTCGCTGGGCGCGCTATCGCCCGAGGCGCATGAAGCGCTGGCCATCGCCATGAACCGCCTCGGCGCGCGCAGCAACTCCGGCGAAGGTGGCGAAGATCCCTCGCGTTACGGCACGGATCGGCAGTCGAAGATCAAGCAGGTGGCGTCCGGGCGCTTCGGCGTCACGCCGGCGTACCTGGTGAACGCCGAGGTGCTGCAGATCAAGGTGGCGCAGGGCGCCAAGCCGGGCGAGGGTGGCCAGCTGCCGGGCCACAAGGTGGATGCGACGATTGCGCGGCTGCGCTACGCGAAGCCCGGCATCGGCCTGATCTCGCCGCCGCCGCACCATGACATCTATTCCATCGAAGACCTTGCCCAGCTGATCCACGACCTGAAGGAAGTGAATCCGCAGGCGCTGGTCTCGGTGAAGCTCGTCTCGCACGCGGGTGTCGGCACGGTCGCCGCGGGCGTGGTGAAGGCGGGTGCGGACCTCATCACCGTCTCCGGCCATGATGGCGGTACCGGTGCGAGCCCGCTCACGTCGATCAAGTACGCCGGCACGCCGTGGGAACTGGGCCTGGCGGAAACGCAGCAGACCCTGCGCCTGAACGACCTGCGTGGCCGCGTGCGCCTGCAGACCGACGGCGGTCTGAAAACCGGCCTGGACGTGATCAAGGCCGCCATGCTCGGCGCCGAGAGCTTCGGCTTCGGCACCGGCCCGATGGTGGCGCTGGGCTGCAAGTACCTGCGCATCTGCCATCTCAACAACTGCGCCACCGGCGTGGCGACGCAGCACCCGGTGCTGCGCCAGAAGCACTTCATCGGCCTGCCCGACATGGTGATGAACTACTTCCGCTTCGTCGCGGAAGACGTTCGCCTGCATCTCGCGCGACTGGGCGTGCGCTCGCTGGCCGAGCTGATCGGCCAGTCGGACCGGCTGGAGCAGCGTGGTGGCATCACCGCCGTGCAGGAACGCCTGGACCTGAGCCCGCTGATCTCCGACGACGGCATGGGCGAGAAGGTGGACTTTGCCTGCACGCTTGCCCGTAACCCGATGCGTGACCCGGCGGCGCTCGCGTCGCGGATGTCCGCCGATGCGCGCGTGGCCGTGCAGGATGGCCTTGGTGGCACCTTCCGTTACCCCATCGCCAACACGGACCGCGCCATCGGCGCGCGCCTGTCCGGCGATGTCGCGCGGCGCTGGGGCGACGCGGGCATGGCCGATCGCCCGGTGAACCTGCACCTCACCGGCTCGGCGGGACAGAGCCTCGGTGCGTGGAATGCATCCGGCGTGCACATCGACCTGATCGGCGAGGCCAACGACGGCGTGGGCAAGGGCATGGCCGGTGGCCGCCTCGTCATTCGCCCGCCGGCGGATTCGCCGTTCGCCAGCCAGGATGCGTCGATCATCGGCAACACCTGCCTTTACGGCGCCACCGGTGGCGAGCTGTTCGCCGCCGGCCAGGCCGGCGAGCGCTTCGCCGTGCGTAACTCGGGTGCGCTCGCCGTTGTCGAGGGCGCTGGCGACCACTGCTGCGAATACATGACCGGCGGCGTCGTCGCCGTGCTTGGCCGCACCGGCCTGAACTTCGGCGCGGGCATGACCGGCGGCTTCGCGTACGTGCTCGATATCGAGCGCAACTTCGTCGATTGCTACAACCACGAACTCGTCGACATCGTGCGCATCTCGCACGAAGGCATGGAACATTACATGCAGCACCTGCGCCAGCTTATCGCCCGCCATGCGGAACTCACCGGCAGTGCCTGGGGCCGCCGCATGCTGGGCGATTTCCGCGGCATGCTGCAGCGCTTCTGGCTGGTCAAACCCAAGGCTGCCAGCCTCGATGCCCTGGCCGAAGAACTGCGGAGCGCCGCATGAGCGCCAAAGACTTCCGATTCCTCGACCTGCCGCGGCAGACCCCGCGCACCGTGCCCGTGGCGGTACGTGTGCTGGGCTACGGCGAAATCTCCGGCGACTTCGCTTCCACCGAAGCCTCGTCGCAGTCCGGCCGCTGCATCGACTGCGGCAACCCGTATTGCGAGCACGCGTGCCCGGTGCATAACTACATCCCCAACTGGCTGAAGCTGGTGCAGGATGGCCGCCTGTTCGAAGCCGCGGCGCTGATGCACGAGACCAACCCGCTGCCGGAAATCTGCGGCCGTGTCTGCCCGCAGGATCGTCTCTGCGAGGGCGCCTGCACGCTGGAGCAGGGCGACTTCGGTGCCGTCACCATTGGCAGCGTGGAGCGTTGGGTCACCGACGAGGCCTTCCGCCAGGGCTGGCGCCCGGATCTGTCGCGGGTGAAGGAAACCGGCGCACGCGTCGCCATCGTGGGTGCGGGCCCGGCAGGCCTGGCCTGCGCGGATCGCCTGCGCCGCGCGGGCATCGCCGCCGACGTCTTCGATGCGCAACACGAAATCGGTGGCCTGCTCACCTTCGGCATCCCGCCGTTCAAGCTCGACAAGAACGTGGTGCGGATGCGTCGCGCCGTGCTCGAAGGCATGGGCGTGCGTTTCCATCTCGGCGTCACGATCGGTCGCGATATCGAGTTCGACGAACTGCTCAACGACTATGACGCCGTGTTCATCGGCACCGGCGCCTACACGTACGTGGATGGCCAGCTCGAAGGCCGTGAGCTCGGCGGCGTGCATGACGCGCTGCCGTTCCTCATCGCCAACACCGAGCGCCTGCTGCGCGAGCAGCCGCCGTCGCCCGAGTACGACCTCGCCGGCAAGCACGTCGTGGTGCTCGGTGGTGGCGATACCGGCATGGACTGCAACCGCACGGCCATCCGTCTCGGCGCGGCGTCCGTCACCTGCGTGTACCGCCGCGATGAACCGAGCATGCCCGGCTCGCGTCGTGAGGTCGGTTACAGCCGTGAGGAGGGCGTGCGCTTCCTGTTCCAGCGGCAGCCCATGGCGCTGGTGGGCGAGGATGGCAAGGTGAAGGCCGTGCGCGTTCTCGAAACGCAGCTGGTGGACGACGGTGATGGCCGCCCGCGGCCGCGCAACGTGGAAGGCAGCGAAACCGACCTGCGCGCGGACGTCGTGATCCAGGCCTTCGGTTTCCAGCCGAGCCCGCCGCACTGGTGCGATGCCTTCGGTATCGCGCGTGACCGCAGCGGCCGCATCGTGACAGGCGCGGAAGGCCATCTGCCGCACCAAACCTCGCATGCGCGCATCTTCGCCGGCGGCGATAACGTGCGTGGCGCGGACCTCGTGGTGCGCGCGGTCTACGACGGCCGCGAAGCCGCCGCGTCCATCGTCCGCATGCTTGCCACGGCGAAGGCCGCGAAGGTGACGGTCACCGCCTGACCGGCGCACAATGGGGGCATGCCCTCAACGGCCCCCATTGCCCTATGTGCCTGATCGCCTTTGCCTGGCGCGTTCACCCGCGCTGGCGACTCGTGTTGCTCGGCAACCGTGATGAATTCCACGCCCGCCCCTCAGCACCGCTCGCCCATTGGGACGAGGCGCCGCAGATTGCCGCGGGTCGCGACCTGGAAGCCGGTGGCACCTGGGTGGGCGTCGCGCCCCACGGCCGCGCCAGCGTCATCACCAACGTGCGCGACCTGAAGGCCGACCACAGCGGTTTGTCGCGTGGCCTGCTGGTCGCCGACTACCTCGGCTCCAACCTCCCCGCTGCCGTGCATGCGCAAGAACTTGCTGCGACCGCGAGCGACTACCGCCCGTTCAACCTGCTGACCTTCGACCACGACAGCGCGTTCTACCTGGGCAACCAGCCGGAGCCGCGCTGGGAGGCGGTGAGCGACGGCGTGCATGGCCTGTCCAATGCCGACTTCAACGCGCCATGGCCAAAGACACGCGCACTGGTGCATCGTCTCGAAGCGTGGCTTGCCGATGATGGCGAGAGCACCGACGCCCTGTTCCGCATGCTCTCCGACCAGGGCCGCTGGCCCGACGACCTGCTGCCCGATACCGGCATCGGCATCGAACGCGAGCGCTTTCTTTCCAGCGCGTTCATCGCCGGGGAAAACTACGGCACGCGCGCGAGCACGGTCATCCTTGTCGGCCATGACGACCGCACGACCATCATCGAGCGACGTTTCGGCCCCAACGGGGTGTACGAAGGCGACACATTGCTTAAACTTGAGACGTGATCGCGCCTAGGGCTTCTGAGGCTCATCAATGCGCAGCACGTCCCGAAATGGCTTGTCAGGCGTACACGTCATGCTGATGCCATGCGAAGTGCACGCGTGGAACCCATCCAGCAAGGCCTTCGCTGCAGCACGGTTCGCCGCACTCAATCCGTCGATATGAATGTGTGTCAGGTTCGACATGCCGCCGGTGTCGTAGATAAGGTCGAATACCTTTCCGTCGTCAGCGAACTCGCAGCGCTCCGCTTTCATTCCTGTTGCACACTTCCGGGTCGCCTTGCCCTCAAGCGCGCGTTCCGGGTTGTAGCCGCTGTAAATCGTCACGTTGCCGCCACCGGGTAGCGGCATCTTGTAGAGCATGAAGTCCATCGGCAGCGAAACATCGAGAGGCTGCCCGGCGGGAAGGGAAAAGCAGACGGTGTCGAGGTAGATGTTGCAGAACTGCGGCTCTTTCGACGGGGCCGATTTTGCAGACGCTGCCGCTGGAAGGCCCGTCGCGGAGGCTGCCATGATGACAGCGGCCATGGCAGCCAGACTTTTCATGCGATGCACTTTCCGCTCCCTGGACCCCTGAATGGCCGCAAGGTTAGCCGTGCGGCCAGGGGCACACAAGCCGCCGTACGCCCGCCATCTCTCGCGCCGGGCCGGCTCCCCGTCCTGGCGGGAGCCTCCGAACAGGCCGATCCTTCGCCCCAGGGCGAAAGTCTTTTGCCCTGGCGGTGATTGATCCAAGCCTCCTTCACCCCGACGATGATGGAATCAACCTTTCCGTCGGAGTCATCCCATGAAGATCGACCTTTCCAAGCGCAGCGCCATCGTCACCGGTTCCACCGCGGGCATCGGCCTCGCCATTGCCCAGGGCCTGGCGGATGCCGGCGCCAGCGTGGTCGTCACCGGCCGCACCCAGGCCCGCGTCGATGCCGCCATCGCCGAGATCAGGAAGGCCGTGCCGGCCGCGAAGCTGTCGGGCGTCGCCGCCGACCTGGGCACCGCCGAGGGCGCCGCGGCGCTGATCAAGGCCGTGCCGAACACGGACATCCTGGTGAACAACCTCGGCATCTTCGAGCCGAAGCCTTTCTTCGACATCACGGATGAGGAGTGGAGCCGCTTCTTCGAAGTGAACGTGAACTCCGGCGTGCGCCTGTCGCGCCACTACGCCAAGGGCATGGCTGACCGTGGCTGGGGCCGCGTGCAGTTCATCTCCAGCGAATCGGCCCTGCAGATCCCGGCCGAGATGGTCCATTACGGCATGACCAAGACGGCCCAGCTCGCCGTCTCGCGCGGCCTCGCCGAGTCGCTGTCCGGCACCGGCGTCACCGTGAACGCCGTGCTCCCAGGCCCGACCCTCTCCGAAGGCGTGGGTGAGTTCTTCAACAAGATCGCGAAGGACCAGGGCAAGACGCTGGAAGAAGTCGAAGCCGACTTCATCAAGACCCACCGCCCGACCTCGCTGATCGAACGCCTGCTCAGCGTCGAGGAAGTCGCCAACATGTCTGTCTACCTTGCTTCCGAGCAGGCCAGCGGCACCACCGGTGCGGCCGTCCGCGTCGACGGCGGCGTAGCGCGCCAGGTGGTCTGACGGGCTAGGCACCTGTGTGCAGGGTCGCGGCGGCCGTCATGGTTGCCGCGACCCGACCGGTTCGCTATAAGTCGCACCCGATTGAAGCGGTGCCGACGCCTGTATGGTTATCTTCACGTACTTCCTGTCCATGGCGGCCCTGGTCGTCGTCCTTAGCCTCGTATCGGTCGCTTTCGCCTCGGGCCTGGTGCGCGCATTGCGCGTTTCTCCCGAAAACGGTGATAACGACGCGGCATACCAGCGTTACGCGACGCGAGCCTTGCTCGGCGTGTACCCGGTGCCTCCCGGCTACCTGCGGGTGCTTTGCTGGATCCTGCGGCTGTCGACGCCCGTTACCTTTGTCGGTTTCTGCGGCGCGCTGTACATCGCGTTCACACACGCCGACGATGCGTCAGCCTGCGTGACATGCCAGCTCGATCCCGCCAGCAAGTCCGTTGCGTTCTGGTTCGGCTATGCGGCTGCCGTGTTCCTGCTGTCCGGTATCCATGCCGGCGGTGCCATGGTGCTTCGATGGGATCCGCGGATGCGCGAGACCGGGGTGTCCTTCGACGTCAGGCGAATGCGATTCGCCCTGCGGATGGTTTTTACGGACAACCTCGTTCCCGATGACCGAGTGGCGATCTATCTTCGCAACACCTGCCGGCTGGCCTTGCTGGCAGCCGTAATCAGCTTCATCGGATGGGTAGCGATGACCCACGTCGGCTTGTAGCCGCGGCCATACCGTTCAATCGACATCCCCGTCGATGTAATACCAGCGGCCGTCTTCGCGCACGAAGCGGCTGACCTCATGCATCTTCCGCGCACTGCCGCCGCCATAGCGAAGCCGCGCGACGAACTCGACCACGGCGGTATCCGCTGTCGGATTCTCATGGCGCTTTACCGTTAGCCCAAGCCACGTGGGTTTGGGCGACGGCTGTTGGCTCAGATCCAGGGAAACCGGCCGCGACGACGGGTGCCAGGTGGCTATCAGGTAAGCCTCCAGCCCCATCACGTAGGCGCTGTAGCGCGAGCGCATGAGTGCCTCGGCGGTGGGTGCAGGGGTGCCGGCATGCCAGGGGCCGCAGCAGGCGCTGTAAGGCTTTCCGGTACCACAAGGGCAGGTCGTATCGGTGGTGGCCATGGGCCTTGGTCTCGCCGGGTCAGGAACCTCACATGCTAGCCGTTCGCCATGGCGCCATACGAGGCGACGATGCGATCTGCCACCCAGGGATGGAAGCCGAGCGTTGAGCCCTTCACAAGCTCGATGACCCTCTCGACATCGAAGACGATATCCGGATCCGGTTGCTTAGGGGTCAGGGAGCGTTGGGTCACGAGCACGCCGAATGGCTCAGCTGGATTCTCATGGAGGATCCAGCTCAATGAATCCGCAGCGGCAACGGTTAGCCCGGGCCAGGTTGGATCCGACGCGAGATACGCCCGCACCCGTGTTTCGGAAAAAAGGGCGCCTTGTTGCGATCGCCGCAGCGCGCTCGTTATCGAACGTTCCGTCACCGGCATGTTCAACCGAGACGATGGCGTCACTCGCATCGTCGTCCAGAAGCAGTCGGTCAAGTTCCGCGCCGACATCAAAGCGGCCTGTCCACGGCGTTTCAAAGAAGTAGGCGAACCGGAAGTCGACAGCCCGGAATACGAAGCCTGGAAACGCCAGGCGCCAGTCGACCAAGGCGGCCAGCTCTTTCTTCACGTCGGCGTGGGTCACGTCGTTGTCCCTGTGATCAGGGCGCAGTATCCCTCTTTCCCGATACGATAAGTGCCGAGAGGTCGTACCCCATCGTGACGGCGCTGGTCTTGAGCCGGCTGAATGTCGCCGGATCCAGGTCAGGCGTGCGCGAAAGGATCCAGAGGAACTTCCGTCCCGGCTGGCCGACCATGGCCCACTGGTAGTCATCGTCCAGGGCCAGTACCCAGTAGTCCGCCCACACCAGGGGCAGCCAGCGTAGCCAGGGCGGCACGAAGGTGACTTCGAGCTTGCCGCGGGCGAAGGCGTCGGGGCGGCGGGCGATGCCGATGCTGGCCGTCGGGCCTTCGGCGGTGTCGCAGCGGTTGTCCACCGTCACCGTGCCGTCGAGGTTGGGGGTGTAGGTGGCGGTGACGTTCCCCGTGCACTTGCGCTGGAAATACATCGGCAGGCGGGCGATTTCGTGCCACGTGCCGGCGTAGCGTTCCAGGTCCAGGTCGGCCACGGCGGTCACCGGCGCGGAAGCGATGCCGGGGCTGGCCATGGCCCCGTTCAGGGCGGCAAGGAGGTTGCGCATGGCTGGATTCCGTTAAAGCGACTGCCTACGATGCCGATGACGGGTGAATCCTCATTAAATTGCGCCACCGGAACCGATCCATGAGCCACGACGCCAACCCAGGCAAACGCCCGCTCCTTACGCGCCTGCGCGAGCGCCTGGTGTCCCGGGGGGCGGTGCATGTGGACGTCGACGCCGGGGTCATCGTCTCCACCCCCGGCCTGTTCCGCATGCGGGACGTGCCGCTGGCCCGGGTGAGCCGGGTGGAGGCGGGGAACCGCGATACGCCTGCGTGGGACACCGTGTTCCTGTTTTTCCACGTGGACGGGGAGGACACCCTGGTGCTCTCCGAGCACGACGTGGGCTTCCCCGCCATGGTCCGGGCCCTGCGGGAGACCTTCCCCGGCATCGAAGGCTGGGAATCGGCCGTGCCGCCGGTGAAGTTCCAGCTGACCTCGGTGAACCTGTGGCAGCGTGAGCCGGTGGCCGAGGTGCTAGGCGACGTAGACGGCGATGGCGCGGGCACCGGCGCCTAGCGTCAACGCACGGGCGTCGAACACCGTGTCACCGGGAGTGACGGGCTGGTCATCCGCCGTGCCCGTGCCGGTGACGAGGTAGGCGATCTTCACGCCGTCGAATTCGCCCGCCCCTTGCAGCACGGCCAGCCGTGCCGTGCCCACGCCACGCCGCACCATCAGGTTGAAGTCGCGCGTCGCGCCGCCAGCAAGGCGAACGTCCACCGTTGCCTCGCCGGGAAAGGCGAAGGGCTCGCACGGCGTCGTCAGCGCGTGCTCGTGGTCGCCATCCATCACCATCGTGAAACCGGCCCCTTCGAGCAGCACGATGGTGCGATCGATGCCCGGGAACGTCGAGAACGGCGAGGCCGTATCCACGTCGGCAATGCTCACCCGCCACGCAAACGCGTCCATGGATGCGCCCGGCGGCTCGACGGCCAGCTCGCGGGTGATACCGAGCCCGTTCTTCCAGGGCACGGCACGCAGTTCGTCAAAGCGAAGGATGGTCATGCGACACGCTCGATCTCGCGGGCGAAAGGCGGAAGCGCGCGCAGCATGCCCGTGCCGTAGCGCTTGGTGATGACGCGGCGGTCGAGCAGCACGATGCGCCCGGTATCGGTTTCGGTGCGGATGAGGCGGCCGCAATACTGCGTGAGGATCCGCGTGGCATCGGGCACGCTCACTTCGATGAAAGGGTTGCGTCCGCGCGATTCCAGCCACTCCGCATACGTCGCACCCACCGGGTCCGTCGGCACCGCGAAGGGTAGCTGGGTGACGACGACGGTTTCGCACAGCTTGCCGGGGAGGTCGAGGCCTTCGCCGAAGGACGCGAGACCAAAGATCGTGCTGCCCTTGCCGGCTTCGATATCGGCACAGTGTTCAGCGATGAGCTGCGCCTTCGCCAGCGAACCCTGCGCGCGTACCTTGCGCACGTGGTCGATGGGCAGCACCTGCAAGACGCGGTCGAGCTTGGCGCGCGAGGTGAACAGCACGAGGTTGCCCGCCTCCCAGTCGAGGTGCTTCGCCAGCCAGCTCGCGACTTCGCGCGCGTGGCCTTCGCGGTCGTCGGGCAACGTGGTGAACGCAGGCACTTCCAGGCGCGCCTGGCGTTCCAGGTCGAAGGGGGAGGGCAGGCTGAGCGTCACCGCATCGTTCGGCAGGCCGACCGAATCGGCGAAGCCGCGGAAGTTGCCGCCGGCGCTCAGCGTGGCCGAGGTCATCACCACCGCGGAGGCGTTATCCCACAGCACGCTGCGCAACAGGCCGCCTGCCGACACCGATGAGGCGTGGCAGACCAGCTGCTGCTCGGGCGTCATGCTCACCCAGCGGGCGAGCGGCGGGCCATGCTCGCGATCATCCGCCGACCACGCGTACCACGTGCGCACCTGGCGCTCGAGCCGTTCCAGCGCCATGCCGAGTTCGCGCGAGAGCGCTTCCTGGGTCGGGCCGCCAGCTTCCATTTCCACCACGGTGCGGCGCACGGTGCGCAGCCAGCGCTGCACGTCGCGCGTCACCGTGTGCAGGTGCGAGGCGTGGATTTTCCAGTTCTCGGGGAGCTGGCCCAGCGACGCGCGGAACACGGGTTCCAGTTCGCTCGACGACGGCGTCCACGAAAGGCGGATCTCGCGCTCGATCTCTTCCAGCGCGTTCGACATTTCCAGGATCTTCTCGTCGCCGGTTTCCAGCGTGAGGTTGCCGATGCTCTCCTTGTCGGTGAGCGAGTAGGCGGCATGCACCTGGTTCTGCAGGCGGCCGATGCGGCGCACGGTACTGGCCAGGTGCACATCGGCCGCGCCGCGGTCGATCGCCTTGGCCGGCACGTGATGCGCCTCGTCGAAGATGTACAGCGTCTCTTCGGGCTTGGGCAGGATCACGCCACCGAAGGTGTCTTCGTCGCGCGGCATCGTCAGGTCGGCGAGCACGAGGTCCTGGTTGGCCACCACGATCTCGGCTTCGCCGATGGCGCGCCGGGCGAGGAAGAACGGGCACACGGCGAACGCGCCGCACTTGCGTCCCGTGCAGCCGCCCGCGCTGGTGGTGATCATGCCGCGCACCAGGTCGGACAGCGGTTCCGGGCTGGTGTCGATGTCGCCGTTCCACTCGCGCGATTCGAACGCCTTGCCGAGCTTCTCGATGGCCTTGGTATCGCGCTCGGCCGGCGGTCGCGACCACAACGCCACGTCGGCGTCGAACTCGAAGCCCCCCTGGGCCGACGGTTCGGTCCCGGCCATGCGCAGGTTGCGCGGGCACAGGTAGCGCGCGCGGCCCTTGGCCAGCGCCACCTTCGCCTCGATGCCGCAGAGCTTCATGAACTGGGGGATGTCGCGCTGGACCAGCTGCTCCTGCAGGGCCACCGTCGCCGTGGCGATCACCAGCTTCTTCTTCTGGGCGCGGGCGACTTCCAGGCCACCGATCAGGTAGGCCATGGACTTACCGGTACCGGTAGGCGCTTCGATCACCGCCGCACCCGCCGGTTCGGCCAGGGCCTTGGCGACCTCGGCGATCATCTTCAGCTGGGAGGGGCGCCCACGGAATCCCGTCAGGCCGTCTTTCAGGCGCGCGTACGCGGCGCGGATGGCGGCTTTTGTGTCTTCGGTGAGCATAGCCCACCAAGGTTACCTTATCGGGGTCTCACCCCGTGGACTCAGCGCGCGTGGATCGCCGGCTGGGTGGGGCGCTGGCGACCAGGCCGGCGACGACCCAGGTGTGTTCTTCCCAGCTGCCGTCCGCGTGCTGCACGTGGATGGCGACGGGGCGGCCAAGGCTGTCGGAGAGGCCCGGGGCGAGGCCTTCCGCGGCGTGGATGGCGTCGGCCTGTGACGGATAGCGCCCCAGCGCCATCGAGGCGCGGCGAACGATCCACGGCCCGTGGGCCGATTCGCTGTACGGGATGAACAGTTGAGCGGAACTCGATGCCATGGGACCCCCGCCTGTGAGAGTAGTACCGCATGCCCCACGCTACGCGTGTACGGCTAAAAAAATCATTAACCCTTGTTATGTAAGGATTTACGAAGGAGTTCGGCGCGCCGGAAGCAGCCAGGGGCGTGGGTATTGAGCAGCCCCGTGGCCTCCATCCAGGCGAAAACGATGGTCGGCCCGACGAAGGTGAAGCCGCGCTTCTTCAGGGCTTTGGAGACCTGCTCCGAGAGCGGGCTGTTGGGTGGCACCGGCCCGTCCCAGGCCAGCGGCTCGCCGCCGACGAAGTCCCAGCAGAAGGTCGCGAAATCCTCGCCCGCCGCCTGCATGGCCAGGTAGGCCCTGGCGTTGTTGATCGCCGCGCCGATCTTGCTCCGCGAGCGGATGATCCCGGCATCGCCCAGTAGGCGTTCAACCTCGGCCGGGCCGTAGGCCGCGACCACCGCGGGATCGAAGCCGTCGAAGGCACGCCGGAAGCCGTCACGGCGGGCAAGGATCGTCCGCCATGACAGCCCGGCCTGGAAGCCATCGAGGACCAGCTTCTCCCACAGCTTGCGGCCATCGCGCTCGGGCACGCCCCACTCGCGGTCGTGGTAACCGCGCATGAGGTCGTCAGCGTCACCCCAGGCGCAGCGCGACAGGCCGTCGGTCACCCGGTGAAGCCGAGGTAGTCCAGCTTGCCCACGCCCACGCCGTTGTGGCGGAGGATGTCGTATGCGGTGGTCACGTGGAAATAGAAGTTGGGCAGGGCGAAGACCATCAGGTACTCGCTGGCGCTGAAGGTGCGCTCGGACGGGCCGAACTTGCGCGTGATGGTGCGCGAGGCGCCCGCATCCACCTTCTCGGCGGGCACGGACTTGATCCACGCCACCGTGTCTTCGATGCGCTTGACCAGCTGTTCGATGGTGGTCTCGTCATCCTTGAACGAGGGGCCTTCCACCTCCGCGACGCGGGCGATGGCGAACTTCGCGGTGTCGCTGGCACGCTGGATCTGTCCGGCGAGGTTGAACATGTCCGGCGCCAGGCGCGCTTCCACCAGCGTGTCGCCGCCGTGGTCTTTGGCCTTGCCCAGCAGTTCAACCAGGACGCGGAAGCCGCGGATGTAGGCGGCGGCAGAGGCTTCGTGCAGCGAGATGCTCATGGGCGTGGCTCCGTGGGGTATCCGTCGATGGTGGGGCGGCCGGGGCACGCCTTCAAGGCCGTGCACCCACCGGGACAACGGACTACCATCACCCGCTGACTCCGACACCCACGGATCCCCATGTCCCCCACCGATACGGCCCACGACGCGATCGTCGCGGTACGCGGCCTGTCCAAGGTCTACAAAAGCGGTTTCCAGGCCCTGAAGGGTGTCGACCTCGACATCCGCCGCGGTGAAATCTTCGCCCTGCTTGGCCCCAACGGCGCCGGCAAGACCACCCTGATCAGCATCATCTGCGGCATCGTCAACGGCACCGGCGGCAGCGTGCTGGTCGATGGCCATGACATCGTCCGCGACTACCGACCCGCGCGTGGCCTCATCGGCCTGGTGCCGCAGGAGCTCTCCACCGATGCGTTCGAAACGGTGTGGGCGACGGTGAACTTCAGCCGCGGCCTCTTCGGCAAGGCGCCGGATCCGGCGTACCTGGAGAAGATCTTGCGCGAGCTGTCGCTGTGGGACAAAAAGGATTCGAAGATCATGGCGCTGTCCGGCGGCATGAAGCGGCGCGTGCTCATCGCCAAGGCGCTGTCGCACGAACCCCGCGTGCTGTTCCTCGATGAACCGACGGCGGGCGTGGACGTGGAGCTGCGCCACGACATGTGGGAAATGGTCCGCCGCCTGCGCGAGTCGGGCGTCACGATCATCCTCACCACGCACTACATCGAAGAAGCCGAAGAGATGGCCGACCGCATCGGCGTCATCAACCGCGGCGAGCTGGTGCTGGTGGAAGAGAAGCACACGCTGATGCGCAAGCTGGGCAAGAAGCAGCTGACGCTCTCGTTGCAGGCGCCGCTGGCCTCGATCCCTTCCGAGCTGGAAAGCTGGCCGCTGGAGCTGTCGCAGGATGGCCTGTGCCTCACCTACACCTTCGATACGCAGGCGGAGGCCACGGGCATCGCGGACCTGCTGAAGAAGCTCGGCGCCCTCGGCATCGACTTCAAGGACCTGCATTCCAGCGAGAGTTCGCTGGAAGATATCTTCGTCAGCCTGGTGAGGAGCCGCGCATGAATTTCCACGGTGTCCGCGCCATCTATCGCTTCGAAATGGCCCGCACGTTCCGCACGCTGATGCAGAGCATTGCCTCGCCGGTGCTTTCCACCTCGCTGTACTTCGTGGTGTTCGGCGCGGCGATCGGCTCGCGCATGGGCGCGATCAACGGCGTGAGCTACGGGGCCTTCATCATCCCCGGCCTGATCATGCTCTCGCTGTTGAACGAGAGCATTTCCAACGCGTCGTTCGGCATCTACATGCCCAAGTGGGCCGGCACCATCTACGAGCTGCTCTCGGCACCGGTGAACTACGTCGAGGTGGTGCTCGGTTACGTCGGCGCGGCGGCGACCAAGTCGATGATCCTTGGACTGCTGATCCTGGCCACGGCGCGCCTGTTCGTCGCCTACGAGATCCAGCATCCGTTCTGGATGCTGGGGTTCCTGTTGCTTACCGCGGTGACCTTCAGCCTGTTCGGTTTCATCATCGGCCTGTGGGCCGATGACTTCCAGAAACTGCAGGTGGTGCCGCTGATGGTGATCACGCCGCTTACCTTCCTGGGCGGCAGCTTCTATTCCATCTCGATGCTGCCGCCGTTCTGGCAGAAACTCACCCTGTTCAACCCGGTGGTGTACCTGGTGAACGGATTCCGCTGGAGCTTCTACGGGCAGGCGGATGTGAACGTCGTGGTCAGCGCATCGATGACCGTGGGCTTCATGCTGCTTTGCCTGGGCGTGGTCTGGTGGATCTTCCGCACCGGCTGGAAGCTGAAGAACTGACGTTCACCCGTTTCGGGATGGCGCCGGGTTACTCCGGCTTGCCGACGAAATCGGTCTTGCCCAGCACCACGCCGACGCCACGCAGGATCGCGTAGGCGGTGGTGCAGTGGAAGTACACGTTGGGCAGCACGAAGTTCAGCAGGTACGACTGGCCGTGGAAGTGCAGTTCGGCCGCGCGGGTCTTCAGCAGGATCTCGCGGGTTTCGCTGCCATCGATCTGTTCCGGCTTGAAGCCCTTGAGCATCTCGACCACCTTGGCGATACGCGCCTGGAGCTGCTCGAAGGTGGTTTCGTCGTCGGCCATCGCCGGCACCTCTTCGCCGGCCAGGCGGAACGCCGCGCCCTTGGCCATGTCGGTGGCGATCTGCACCTGGCGGATCAGCGGGAACATGTCCGGGGTAATGCGCGTGTGCAGCAGCACCTCTTCGGAGATGTTGCGGTCCTTCGCGTGGGCGGCGCCCTTGGCCAGTACGCCGGAGAGGTTCGTCAGCGCGCGGACGAGGACGGGAACGGTGGTCTGGTACATCGTGATGGACATTAACGAGACTCGTGAGGGTGAGGGCGGCCGTGGGCCGTGGCGGCGCGTATTGTGCGCGCGTGTTGGCGGCGCGTCGACGGTGCGAGCGGCTACGATGGGCGCATGACCGAGTCCAGCGCCCCGCGGCCCCACGAGCACGCCACCCAGGACCTCTCGCGCGTCCGTCGTGCGCAGCAGGTGCTGGACAGGATGTTCCGTGGCCTGCCGCTCGGGCCGCGCATGCGCCTTGGCGCATTCATGGCATTCAAGACAGTCCTGGCCTCCGGTTCGGCGTATGGGCTGGGCCTGCTGTTGCATCCGGACGAAGCGTTCTGGGCCGCGATCAGCGCCGTGGCGGTCACCCAGCCGCACTATGGTGACACCCGCGGTGTCAGCCGGGACCGCATCCTCGGCACCACCTTCGGTGGCATCGCCGGGCTGCTTGGGCTGCTCGTTGGTGGCAGCGGCGACTTTGTGTCGTTCGCCGTGGCGTTGTCCCTGGTCACCCTCGCCTGCTGGTCGGCGGGCGCGGGTAGCGCCGCGCGGATCGGCGGCATCACGGCAGCCATCGTGCTGCTGGTGCCGGCCACCGGGCCGCGCTGGGAAGTCGCCGCATGGCGCCTGGGCGAAGTCATCATTGGTACGACGTGCGCGCTGCTGACCGGCTGGCTGGTCACGCGCCTGGAAGACCGGGTCGAACAGAAAGAACAGGAGCACGCGCGTGATCCGCAAGCACCATGAACACCACCGGCTGGACCGGCTGGGCTGGCTCCGCGCCTCCGTGCTCGGCGCCAACGACGGCATCCTGTCCACGGCCAGCCTGCTCGTCGGCGTCGCCTCGGCGGAGGCGGGCACCGGCAACGTCATGCTCGCCGGCATCGCCGGGCTGGTGGCGGGCGCGATGTCGATGGGCGCGGGCGAATACGTCTCCGTGCGCTCGCAGGCCGACAGCGAGCGCGCCGAGCTGGAAGTCGAGCAGCGCGAAATCCACGAGGATCCGCACGGCGAGCATCGCGAACTGACCGAGATCTACGTGCGCCGCGGGCTCGATCGCGCGCTGGCCCATGAAGTGGCCGGGCAGCTGATGGCGCACGACGCCCTCGGTGCGCATGCGCGCGATGAACTGGGTCTTTCAGCGACGACGGCGGCACGTCCGCTGCAAGCCGCGGCGGCATCGGCGGCAAGCTTCGCCGTGGGTGCGATCCTGCCGATCCTGGCGGTGGCCGCGAGCCCGCGTGCCTCCATGGCACCGGTGACGGTCGGCGTCTCGCTGCTGGCGCTGGCCGCCCTGGGCGCGGCGTCGGCACGCATGGCCGGCGCCCCGGTGTGGCGCGGCGTGGTGCGTATCCTCTGCTGGGGTGCCGCGGCGATGGCGCTCACGGCCGCGGTAGGCCACGTCTTCGGCGTGGCCGCGTGAGGCTTAGCCGATGACGCAGCGGTTGCGGCCGCCGTTTTTCGCCGTATACAGCGCCAGGTCGGCACGTTCGAACACGGCCTGCGGGCTGTCGCCGGGGCGGAACTGCGCCACGCCGATGGAGGCCGTCACGCGAACCGGCTGGCGGCTGGCGTGGAAGGCCAGGTGCTGGATCTTGCCGCGCAGGCGTTCACTCACCTGCAGGGATTCGGCTTCGTCGGCGCCATCGAAGATGACGATGAATTCCTCACCGCCATAGCGCGCCACGAAATCCACCGGCCGCACATGCTTCAGCAAGGCCTGGCCGATGACACGCAGCACGGCATCACCCGCGGTGTGGCCGTAGGTATCGTTGATGCTCTTGAAGTGGTCGATGTCGATGGCGGCAATGGAAAGCGGGCGCGACGTCGTCAGCCAGCTTTCGTAGGCCGCCTCGATGCGTTTCTCGTAGGCTAGCCGGTTCGGCATGCCGATCATCGTGTCGGTCTGCGCCAGCTCGTGCTCGCGCTCCAGCGAACGCTGCAGGGCGTTGCGCTCGGTCTCGAGCTGTTCCACGCGCTGGCGCATCTTCTCGGCACGGTCGCGGTACGCGGTGAGGCGCGTGCCCTCGCGTTCGCGGAAGTCGCGGAAGCAGGCGGCGATGGTTTCCAGGCCGACGTTCACCCGCTCGCGCAGTTCGTGTGCGTCCTCGGCTTCGAGCACGGCTTCGCCAAGCAGGCGCATCTCGTGCGCCACGGACGCATCCAGGGCCTGCCCGTTGGCTTCGCCCGTGGACTGGTCCGCCAGCTCGCGGGCCATGTACTGGGTCAGTTCGTCCAGGCGGCTGGCCACGTGGCGCAGCACCGCCTGCAGCGCATCGATTTCGCGCTGCATGCCGATACGCTGTTCGTTGACCAGATCGGCCAGGCGGTCGCCGCAGGTAGCCAGGCCGACGAGATCGCCGGCATCGGCGACGTCACGGCGCAGGTCGTTGGCCCGGTCGGCCAGCTTGGGCTGGACGACGATGCGATCCACCAGGCGGTGCATGGCGGACTGCACGGACGAGCCGTATTCGCCGCGCTGCGGGCGCGTGATCGGGATGGCGCGGTCTTCCGGGCTGCGCAGCGGCCGGGTGGCCAGGCCTTCCAGCGCATCGCGCAGGCTGTTGGAAAGGGTCTCCAGCACCATGGCATCGGCCGGGCCGCCGGTGAGGGCCGCGCTGAGACGCTCGATATGCGGGTCGACCTGGTCATGCGCGCCGTGGGCGGCACGGGTCAGGCTGGCCACCAGCTGGCGCAGCACGGACTCCACGGCCCGCCACTGGGCTTCTTCGCGGGTGAGCCGGTCGACGGCCTCGCGGTATTTGCTTTCCCAGAGCTGGTTGTCCAAACGCACGCCCCAAACGTCGCGTGAAGTTTCTTAAGTACTTCGCGCATCATACGATGAAATCAAGGAATTTCGATCTGCCTTATGGCGGATCCAGCAGGGGTGCCACGTCGCGGGTGGCCCGCGCCGCAACCACCACGCCGGCCGCCACCAGCGCCGCCGCCAGGAGGAAGGCGATCCCCGGCAGGTGCACCGTCCGCGCCGGCGCGATGGAGAAGGCGAAAATCTGCGCGAACAGATACGGGCCGAAGATGCCCGCGAAGCTGCCCAGGCTGGTGATCGCCCCCTGCAGGCGGCCTTGCTGGTCCGGTGCCACGCAGCGGGTCATGATCGATTGCATGGGCGGCCCGGACAGGCTCCACAGCGCCATCAGCGGAATGCCGATCAGGAACACCCAGCCGGTGTCGGCCAGGCCCATCACCGCAAAGGCGGCCGTGCCGAACAGCAGGCCGGTGATCAGCACCCGCCGCTCACCAAAGCGTCTCGCCAGGCGGCCGGTCAGGAACACCTGCACCGTGCCGTCGCACGCGCCGACCAGGGCCAGCACGAAGCCCACCGCCTGCGCGCCCCAGTGGTAGCGGTAGTCCGCATACAGCACGAAGGTGGTCTGCAGCACGTAGTGCGCCAGGTAGAACAGGAAGGTGACGATGGCCAGGCCGAACACGGTGGGGCTGCAGCGCAGCAGACGCAGCGCGCCAAGCGGATGGGCGCTATGCGGCTCGAACTTCGGCGCGCGGCGTTCCGGCGGCAGCGACTCAGGCAGGATGAAGAAGCCATACAGGAAGTTCGTCAGCGCCAGGCCGGCCGCTACCCAGAACGGCAGGCGCAGGTCGAGCCCTCCGAGGAAGCCGCCCAGCGCGGGGCCGATGATGAAGCCGATGCCGAACGCGCCGCCCAGCAGGCCAAAGGCGCCGGCGCGTTTCTCCGGCGGGGTGACGTCCGCGATATAGGCATTGGCGGTGGTGAAGCTGGCCGCGGTAAACCCGGAAATGATGCGCCCGAGCAGCAGCACCCACAGCGACGGGGCCAGCGCCATGATCACGAAGTCCAGGCCCAGGCCCAGGTTCGACAGCAGGATCACCGGGCGCCGGCCGAAGCGATCGGACAGCGCGCCCTGGATCGGCGAAGAAATGAACTGCACCGCGGCGAACACCGTGCCGAACACGCCCACCCACCACGCGGCACCGCTCACGCCGCCGCCGGTCATCGATTCGATCAGGTGCGGCAGCACCGGGATGATGATGCCGAACGCCAGGATGTCGATCAGCACGGTGATGAAGACGAACACCACCGCCGCGCGGCGCACGGGCGTGGGCAACGGTGTGTGGACGCCGTCAGACATAGCCCAGGGCTTTCAGGCGCGGCGCCACGATGGGTACCGTCAGCATCGTGCTGGCCACGGCCATCAGCAGCAGGGCGGTGAAGGTTTCGCTGGTGATCATGTGCTTGTCGAGCAGGACGTTGACGAAGATGATCATGATCAGCGCCTTGGTTTGCAGCAGCCAGCCGATGAGCCACGCATCGCCGCGCTTCCAGCCGAGCACCTTGCCGGCAATGCCGACGCCTGCGAGTTTGCCGATCACCGAGGCCACCAACAGTACGCCCGCCGCGACGAAGACCGCGGTGCCGCCGATGTTCCAGTTGGTGCGCAGGCCGGTGGATAGAAAGTAAATCGGCATCACCACCAGCAGCACGTTATGGCGCAGGCCATCGAGGCGCTCGAGGTTGAACCAGTCGCGCTCCATGATCGCGCCGGCCAGGAACGCACCGACCATGAAGTGCAGGCCGCACCAGTCCGCGCCGTAGCCCACGGCGGCCAGCCAGATCAGGCTGACGTAGTAGCGGTCGGATTCCTTCAGGCGATCCATGAGGGCGCGGAAGGCCCACGCCGCCACGGCGAAGATCGCGAGGAAGGCGGCCTGGTGGCCGACGCGCTTCCAGTCCAGCAGGAGGATGGCGAGCACGGCCCAGATGGCGATGTCATCGAGGCTGGCATAGCGCAGCACGCGCTGGCCCAGGGGCGCACGCAGGATGTCGAGCTTTTCCATCAGCAGGATAAGGATGGGCAGGGCGGTGACCGCGCAGGCCATCCCGATACCCAGCACGAACTGCCAGGGCTGGGTGTCCGTGCCCATCCAGCCATCGCGCCAGGCCATCAGGCCCAGTGCGGCGAGGCAGCCTGCCGCCAGCGGGACGCCCAGCGCCAGCGCGGCGGTGGTGCCGCACTCGCGGCGCTGCCGCCACACTTCGCGCAGGTCCAGCTCGATGCCTGCGATCATGACGAACAACATGGCAGCCCACCACGCGATGCCGTTGAGCGCGCCGATGACCGGCGGCGCAAACACGGTGGCGTAGTAGTCGGGAAAGATCTTGCCCAGCACACCCGGGCCAAGCAGGATGCCGGTGAGGATCTGGACCACCACCAGGGGCGCCCAGTAATCGGTACGGAACACACGCCAGATCAGGTACGGCACGCCAAGGATGATCACCATGGCAATCAGGAACAGTTCGGTGGTACTCATCGGGCCCCTCCCCAGGGTTCGCGCAAGGGTAGCCGAAGCGCGGGTTATTGCGGAGGCTGGGCGAGCTCTTTTGCGTTGAGGAAACCGTCGTGGTTCGTGTCCAGCTTGTGGAACTGCTGGATCAGGCTGCGCTGGAAGGTGTCCAGGTGGATGGGCTTCGCCCCCGGGCGCATCGGGCCGTCGTTCGCATCGATGACACCGTCGCCATTGATGTCCATGCGCAGGAAGCCCTGGCTCATGTAGCGCACGTACTCCGCCTCGTCCACCTTGCCGTCGCCGTTGGCGTCCATGCGCTGCAGGTACTCCTTCGGCGTGCGCGGGAAATCCTGTGCCAGGGCAGGCGTGGCCACCATGAGCAAGGTGCCTAGCAGGGCGTATCGGAGGCGGTTCATCAGTGGCCTTGGCAGGGTTTGTCGGGGTGGTCGGCGGGGGAGTACGCTCGGGTGCCTTGTCCTTCGCCCCAAGGAACCGACCATGATCCACGAGAGCATCCTCGACACGATCGGCCGCACCCCCATCGTGCGCCTGCATCGCGTTGCCCCCGCGCACGTCAGTCTGTACGCCAAGGTCGAATCCTTCAATCCCGGCGGATCGGTGAAAGACCGCCTGGCCATCGCCGTGATCCTCGATGCGGAACAGAAGGGCCTGCTCAAGCCCGGCGATACCGTGATCGAGGCCACCTCGGGCAATACCGGCGTCGCGCTGGCCATGGTCTGCGCGGCGAAGGGCTACAAGTTCGTGGCGACCATGGCGGATTCCTTCTCGATGGAGCGCCGCAAGCTGATGCGCGCCTATGGCGCCAAGGTCATCCTGACGCCCGCCGCCGAGCGTGGCAGCGGCATGGTCCGCAAGGCGGAAGAGCTGGCCGCGAAATACGGCTGGTTCCTGCCGCGCCAGTTCGAGAACCCGGCCAACCCGGCCTACCACCGCAGCACCACCGCCGCCGAGATCCTCCAGGATTTCGCCGGCCGTCGCCTGGATGCCTTCGTCACCGGCTGGGGCACCGGCGGCACGCTCACCGGCGTGGGCGAGGTGCTGAAGGTGGCTCGCCCCGACGTCAAAATCGTCACCTGCGAGCCGGCCGCCGCGCCGCTGCTGCAGGACAAGCCGTGGTCCCCGCACAAGATCCAGGGCTGGACGCCGGACTTCGTGCCCGGCGTGCTGAACCGCAAGGTGTTCGACCAGGACATCACGGTGGATGAGACCCTGGCCCGCGATACCGCGCGCCGCCTTGCGGCGGAAGAGGGCCTCTTCGTGGGCATCTCCGCCGGCGCCACGGTGGCCGCGGCACTGGAGTTCGCCAGGGGCGCCGGCGAAGGCAGCGTCATCCTCGCCATGCTGCCCGACACCGGCGAGCGCTACCTCTCCACCTTCCTCACCGAAGGCATGAACGAAGGCACTGACGAAGACTGGCTGGCCACCCTCGGCTGAACCACTGACGCGGCGGGAACATCTCCCACGCGCGATCATCACGCCCGCGACGGCACGGTGGTCTCCTCGAACGATCCCGGAGACCACCTCGATGACCTTCTTCCGCAAAAGCCTCACCACGGAACTCGGCGGCCGCGCCCAGCGCCTTGCGGGCGCCGTCACCCACGATCGTGCCCGTGAACTGCGTGGCGTGGCCCGCCAGTACGCCGGCCATGCCGGCCTCATCGCGACGCGCGCCGGGACCCAGGTGCGCAAGCATCCTCGCACATCCATCGCCGTTGGCGCCGGCATCGGCGTCGCCGCACTGGCGGCCGCCTGGCTGATCCACCGCCACCAGCAGCACCAGCTGGCGCTGATGGAACACGACGAACACGACCCCACCCGCTACCGCCCGACCAACGCCTCCGGCGATGCGCTGGATGGGTCGGGTGAGGACAACCCGGTGCCGGGCGAGACTGGGTTGTACTGACAGAGCGTTACGCGGCGGCGGTATCCGTCCGGCGACGCAACACCGCCAATGGCTGCGCCCAGACAGCACCCGGGCGTCGCTTGCTGGTGACGAGGGTCAGGTCGGAGGGTTGGAAGACGTTGACGTTGTGGGTGGCGGGCGTGGTCAGGATGTACTGCGCGCGGGTGCTCTTGAGGAACGCGCCGACCTTGTCGATGTTGAAGATGTCGAGATGGGCGAACGGTTCGTCGATGAACACGAAGCCGCCGGGACGGTCTTCGTCGCGCATCAGGGCGACGAGCAGCAACAACGACTTCATCACCTGCTGGCCGCCGGACGCTTCGCCATCGTCCATGCCGATCCAGCCCTTCTTGTCGAACTCGAAGCGCACCTGCAAGGCGGCCGAGGCGAGGGCGAGATCGTCATTGACGAGTTCAGGCAGGTCCACGTCGACGCCGATGCCGGCAAGGTCGGCGAGCACCTTCAGGTTCTTGGCGTAACGACGCACCGTATTGCGCAGCACGTTGATGTACGCGCCACGCGCCTCGTGCGTGATGCGGCCGGCGCGCTCCAGGTGCAGGCGGCGTTTTTCAAGATCGCGCTTGAGGCCCTCGTGGTCGGCGCCCAGCTTCTCGCGCAGCGCCAGGACGCTCGGGTCCTGTTCCCAGTGGCCCTCTTCAAGGCGACGCTCGACACGGTCGATCTCGCGGCGCACCGCCGCGGGTGATTCGAAGCGTTCGCGCAGGGTGGCCATGGCGGTGCGCGTACGGTGCGCGAGGGCCACGTGCTTGCGCTTCGTGCGGAACGCCTTCAGCCGATCGACCTGCTCACTGCGCTGTGTATGGTGCTGGCGCACCGCATCGGCCAGCTGGTTCTGCGTGCTGCGCTGTTCGCGCGCGGCGTTGTCGCGGCCGTTCGAGGTGGCCATGCGCTTCTCGCGCACGCCTTCGTAGTACTGCTCGGCGGCGGCATGGCTGTCCGCCGTGCGCTGTACGTCTTCCTGCAGGCGCGGCTGCTGTTCGCGTGCCTCGTTGAATTCTTCGGCGCGGTCGGCGAGCTGGCTGCTGGCGTTGGCGCCACGCAGGATGCTCTCGGCATCGCTGGCCTGCGCCGAGCTCGCCTTGCGCTCGTCGGCGATGGCGCGCAGGCGGCCTTCGATCTCGCGAAGCTTCGCTTCGCCGTCGCGCAGCTGGCGCTCGCGGGCGGAGGCGCCGAAGTACATGTCATCCACGCCGAGGTGGCGGCCGCCGCGGCGTTCGCGGAAGTAGCCCTGCGGGGTGATCCAGTCCTGGTCGCGGCCGAGCTTCGAGCCTTCGGGCACGTCTTCCACGCGCTGGATGCGGTCGAGGTTGCGCAGCAGCCAGTCCGGCGCCGCGGCCGAGAACTCGACCACTTCGTGCAGCGAGCCCGCCGTCGGCTTGCCGGCAGGCGCGCGGTCGGCGACGACGAAGTGTTTATAGCGCAGCGATTCGCCGATCTTCCATGCCTTCTCGCGATCGCGCGGATCGTCCAGCAGCACCACGTGGCGGTAGCCGGCCAGCACCGCTTCCACCGCCGGCTGCCAGCGTGCCTGCGTGATTTCGACAATCTCGCTGAGCATGCTGTGGCGGATGCCGGCGTCGTCCAGCGCGCGGCGGAAGCCGGCTTCGAATTCCGGGGTGTAGCGACGGCCGCTGCGCCAGGCCGTGAGTTTCGTGGTCAGCGTGCCGAGTTCCTGGCGAAGGGTGGCTTCTTCGCCCTGCAGGGCATGCAGCCGCGAACGCGCGTCGCGGGCGATATCGGCGAGGCGCTCGTGGTCGGCGCCGTTCTGGGCGGCGACCATCTCGCGCAGGCGACTTTCCTGGCGGATGACCAGGTCGTTCTGGGCCAGTGCGGCGCGTGCGGCGTCGAGGCTCTTCTGCGTCGCCTGGCGTGCGATGTCCGCCTCGTGCTGTTCGCTGCGCAGCTGCTCGCCCGCCGCGTCGAGTTCGCCCAGCTGCCGGGTCAGTTCAGCATCGCGCTGCTCCAGCTCGATCACGCGGCGCTTGATGCCGTTGAGCGGTGCGCGTGCACCGCGCACGCTCGCGGCGAGGTCGGCGTATTCCGTACGCGGCTGCACCTCGGAGACCAGCGACACGCGCTCGTCCTTCAGTGCATTCCATTCCTGGTGCGAACGCGCGCGTGCCTCGGCCTCCTGCAGGCTCACGCCGATCAGGGAGAGCTGGTGTTCCAGGCCGTGCTGTTCGCGGTCGGCTTCGGCTTGCTCGTTGCGGGCGCGCTGGTAGTCGTCGAGCACCGCCTTGTCGCCGAACACGTCGAAGACCAGGTCAAGCAAGGCCTTCGGCGGCAGCTGGCACAACTTGTCCGTGGCGCCCTGTTCCAGGGTGAGCACGCGGCGGATCGCCTGCGACAGGCCGGCGCCTTCCAGGCGCACGCGATACTCGCGCAGGCCGAGGAAATCGTTGCGCGCCTCGATCTCTTCGATGCTGACGTCGCCACCGAGCACGGCGTACTGGCGCGTCCATTCACCGCCCTTCTTCTGGATGCGGCACGCGAGCGTCACCTCGCGATCCATCAGCGGGAAGAACGGCCGTTCGCCATTCGGCCCGGGGATGTTGCCGACGCGCGCCCGCAGCCAGGCGAACGGCTTGCCGTTGTGGCGAAGGTAGCTCTTGTAGTCGCGGTTGCCAGCGCAATCGATGGTGAGCAGCGTGCGCAGGGCATCGAGCAGGGTGGTCTTGCCCGAGCCATTCGGGCCGACGACGGTGACGATGTTGGTGTCCAGCGGCAGGCTGAAGCGCTGCCAGTAATCCCAGTGGACGACTTCGAGGCTGCGGAAATCAAACATCGTCAGTCACCTCGGTGTCCGTATCGTCCAGCAGTTCGTCGTCATCGGTGTCGGCCGAGGGAGCCTGCGCTGCGCGCGTGGCGGCGTCGGCGAGCAGGTCGCCCAGGGCGCCATCCAGGATGCGTCGCGCGGTGCGCTCGTAGTCGAAGGCGAGATCGAGCAGCGGGCCTTCGGCGATCAGGCGACCGTCGGGGCCATCGCCGCGCTTGCGGATGATGAAGCCCAAACGGCTCAACGTGCCGAGCAGGATGTTGATGCGCATCTTGCCGCCGAGCTTCTCGCCGAAGTCGGCGAGCAGGGTGCGCTCGGCAATCACCGGCGATACCGTCGGGTCGCGCGGGATGGGCTTCTGCTCGGCGAACATCTGGCTCTGCGACGCGGCGGCCTCGATTTCCTGGCGTTCCACCTGGCGCTGGCGCTTGGGCAGCACGATCAGCGCCCAGATCACCACCAGCAGGGCGACGCCGTCGCGGTCCAGCTGCATGGTGTTGGAGATCCAGCTGTCGCTGCCGCCGAAGACCGCGCGCTCGCTTTTGCGCGCCACGGCGAGGCCGATGTAGGCGGCGTAGGGGTGTTCGCGCAGTTCCAGGCCCACCGCTTCGAGGCGGCGGTCCAGGTCTTCGCGAAAGGCTTCATCCAGCAGCGCCTTGCGCGCCTGTACGTCATCGCGCGGCAGCCAGCGCTGCGCGAGCAGGCGGGTCACCAGGCTGGCGGTTTCATCATGCATCGGGGGTGTCCTTCGCGGTGGTGCGCGGGCGCAGGCGGCCGGCGCTCACAAGCGCGATCTGGGGCAGGTCGGGGTCGATCAGCACGGTGTCGATTTCCAGCGCGAGCGGCAGGCGGGCGAGGTCGGCGGTGCCGCCTTCCAGTGCCGCGGATTCCGGATCGCCCAGCAGGCCAAGCAGCGACAGGCGGTAGGCGGACAGCGCGTAGTCGTCGCCGCGCAGTGTCTCGGCGAGTTCGCGCGGTGCGGCGATGGCGGCGAGTTCGGCGTGCCAGTCATCAAGGTGGCGCAGGTCTTCCTCGCCCATGGGCAGGTCGGCGCTGTCCGGCGGCGTCTCGGCCGAGGGCAGCGTGGTGACCTCGGCGGCCAGGCGCTCGCGGTCCAGCAGCTCGTACTCAGCCACGTCCAGCGCGATCTGGTCATGCAGGAACGCGGTGGGCAGGGGCAGTGCCAGCTGGCCGTCCTCGAAGGCGGCCAGCGCGTCGATGTCCTGCGCGCGCAGCCAGCCGACGAGATCCGAGGAGGACAGGCCGGTGCGGCCCAGGTGCACGCGGTGCTGGTCGATCTTGTTGAGTTCGCGCTGGAACACGCCGGCCTGGCGCAGCAGCGCGCTCTGCGCGCGGCCCACGGCCTGGGCGAGGCGATGCGCGGCAGGCTCCAGTTCGTCCTGCTCGGTGATCGCGGCGACCACCTCGGTGCCTTTCTCCACCCAGGTCCACACCGATTCCAGGCGCTCGGCGGCGCGGCGGATGCGGTGTTCGGAGCCGGAAAGCACGGCGCGGTCGAAGTCTTCCTTCAGTTCCGCGAGGCGAGCGAGCAGGTGGCCGAGTTCGTCGACCGACACGCGGCCCACGGCCTGCCCCGCGGCGAGCTGCGCGGTGAGGTAGCCGAGGCCGTCGTCATCGTCGTGCTCGAATTCGAGCATCGTGGCGATGGCGCCCAGCGCCTTGCGCCCCACGGGCCCCACGCGATAGCGCTGGGTTTCCGTGTCGTACACCAGCAGGTCGTGGTCTTTCAGGCGCTGGACGACGGTCTCGAGCTTGACCGGATCGACGAAGGCGAGGTGGTCGCGGATTTCCTGCGGCGTCCACTCCGTGGCGTGCGTGCGCGCGCCCAGGGTGCGCAGCACCAGCAGGCGCAGGAGTACCTGCGCCTCGCTGCCATGGAACAGCGCGGAGAACGCGCGCAACAGGCCACGCCCGCGCAGCAGCGGGAAAACGGCAGGGAGGTCCTCGACGACGGTGCCGTCGCGGAAAAGATCCTGCAGGCGTTCGTCGTGGACGGTGGTGTCAGCTGGCCCGCTCAAGGTCAGCGACGGTCGACGCCGACGAAGCGGAGGAACTCGCCGCGGGTGCGCGGATCCTCGCGGAAGCTGCCGAGCATCTGGCTCGTCACCATCGACACGCCGCGCTTGTGCACGCCACGGGTGGTCATGCATTCGTGGCTGGCATCGATCACCACGCCCACGCCACGCGGGCGCAGGGTGTCTTCGATGCAATGGGCGATCTGCGCGGTGAGCTTTTCCTGCACCTGGAAGCGGCGGGCGAAGCCATCGACCACGCGGGCCAGCTTGCTGATGCCGACGACGCGGTCGGTCGGCACGTAGCCCACGTGCGCGCGGCCGATGATCGGCGCCATGTGGTGTTCGCAGTGGCTTTCGAACTCGATGTCGCGCAGCACGATCATCTCGTCGTAGCCTTCCACTTCCTTGAAGGTGCGACGCAGGTACTCGGCCGGGTCTTCGTCGTAACCCTTGAACCAGTCGGAGTAGGCCTTGACCACGCGCTTGGGCGTGTCGAGCAGGCCCTCCCGCTTCGGATCCTCACCCGCCCACAGCAGCAGGGTGCGAACGGCCTCTTCGGCCTGTTCGCGGGTGACCGGACGGGAGCTGGAGTCGTCGCTCATCGGCGGGGTTCCTTAAAGACGGTGCAAACGCGCATTGTAGCGCGGCTCAGGCCTCGTCGGGCTCGGCCTCGGACTCGCTGTCCGGCTCGTCCGGGCCCGCCGCCAGGTCCAGCAGGCGCTGGGATTCATCGCCGCTGAGCGATTCCACCCCGCGCAGCTTGCGCTCGATGGCGCGGGTGCGGACTCCGGCGTTGTCGATGCTGTTGCGCACCGTGTCCAGCTGCTTGCGGGTCTTTTCCAGCACCACGCCGAACTTGCCGAACTCACCCTTGACCGCGGCCAGCACCTGCCAGACCTCGGACGAGCGCTTTTCGATGGCCAGCGTGCGGAAGCCCATCTGCAGGCTGTTCAGCAGGGCGGTCAGCGTGGTCGGGCCGGCCACGGTCACCCGGTGGTCGCGCTGCAGCTGGTCGGACAGCCCCGGGCGGCGGATCACCTCGGCGTAGAGGCCTTCGGTGGGCAGGAACAGGATGGCGAAATCGGTGGTGTGCGGCGGCGAGACGTACTTGCTGCGGATCCGCTTGGCCTCGTCGCGCACGCGCGCTTCCAGGGCCTTGCCGGCGCTGAGCACGCCCTCGGCGTCGGCATTGTCCTGGGCATCCAGCAGGCGCTGGTAGTCCTCGATGGGGTACTTCGCGTCGATCGGCAGCCACACCGGGGAGCCGTCTTCGGCGCCGGGCAGGCGGATGGCGTATTCCACGCGCTCGCTGGAGCCCGGCACGGTGGCGACGTTGGCGTCGTACTGCTCGGCGATGAGGATCTGCTCGAGCAGGGCGCCAAGCTGCACCTCGCCGAAGGTGCCGCGGGTTTTCACGTTGGTCAGGACGCGCTTGAGGTCGCCCACGCCGGCGGCCAGGGCCTGCATCTCGCCGAGGCCGCGCTGCACGGCTTCCAGCCGCTCGGACACGAGCTGGAACGACTGGCCCAGACGCGTTTCCAGCGTGGACTGCAGCTTCTCGTCGACCGTCGCGCGCATCTGTTCCAGCTTGGCGGCGTTGTCCTGCTGGATGGCGGCCAGGCGCGTTTCCAGCGTGCCGCGCATGTCGGCCATGCGCTTTTCGTTGTCGGCGGTGAGCGCGGTGAAGCGCTGGTCGATCAGCTCGCCGAAGTGCTTCAGGGTCAGGGCAGATTCTTCGCGGGTCTTGCGCGAATCGTCGGCCAGGCCCTGGCGCAGGGACTGCAGGCCGTTATCGGTGCGCTCGGTGAGCTGGTCCAGCCGGCGGCCGAAGCCCTCGATGCGCTCGTGCTGCTGGGCGGCGGCGGCCTGGAACTGCTCCTGCACGTGGCTTCGGAACTGGCCGAAGCTTTCGCCCAGCTCGCCGCGGCCGGCGCGCTGCTCATCGCGCAGCACGCTTTCAAGGCGGCGGCTATCGTCACGCAGCGCGTCGAAGCGGGCGGCACTGCCGTCGTCGTGCTTGCCGCGCGAGAGCAGGACGAAGAGCAGCCCCAGGCAGCCGAGGCCGACCAGGAGCAGGGCGATAAGGAGAAGGGTTTCGAGAGTCATGGCGGAAGCTTACCCGCCTTCGTCTCAGATCTCGCGATTGCCCATGATCACGACGTCGGCGCGGCGCTTCGCAAACAGGCCGACGCAGACGATGCCGGTGATCTGGTTGAGCTGGGCCTCAAGCGCGACGGGGTCCGTGATGCGCCAGCCGTGCACGTCGATGATCCAGTTGCCGTTATCGGTGGTGACGCCATCGCGCCACACCGGCGTGCCGCCCATTGCGGTGAGTTCACGGGCCACGAGGCTGCGCGCCATCGGGATCACTTCGATCGGCAGCGGAAACGTGCCGAGCACGTCGACGCGCTTGGTCGCGTCGATGATGCAGACGAACTTATCGGACGCCGAGGCGACGATCTTCTCGCGGGTGAGTGCCGCGCCGCCGCCCTTGATCAGGCACTTGTTCGCATCGCACTCGTCCGCGCCATCGACATACAGGTCGAGGCGGCCGGCGGCGTTGAGGTCCATCACATCGAAGCCCAGCTTGCGCAGGCGGTCGCTGGAGGCTTCGGAGCTGGAAACGCAGGCCTTGATACGGTCACGGTACTGCGGCAGCTCGTCGATGAAGAAATTCACCGTGGAGCCGGTGCCGACACCGATGATGCTGTCCTTGTGGCTCTTGCCCACGTAGTTGAACGCGGCGGTTTCGGCGGCAAGGCGCTTCTCGTTGTCCTGGCTCATGCTTTTTCCAGCTTCAGGATGATGTCCCAGTCGTGCTTGGCGACGGGCATGACGGAAAGCCGGTTGCCCTTGCGCACCAGCGGCATGTCGGCCAGTTCCTCACGCGCCTTCATCTCGTCCAGCGAGACGGTGCGCTTGAACTTCCGTTCGAACTTCACGTCGACAAGCATCCAGCGCGGTTCTTCGCGCTTGCTCTTCTCGTCGTAATACTTCGACTTCGGGTTGAACTGGCTTTCGTCCGGATATGCCGGCGACGCCACGGTGGCGATGCCCACGATGCCCGGGACATCCGTGTTGGAGTGGTAGAAGAAGATCTTGTCGCCCGGCTTCATGCCATCGCGCATGAAGTTCCGCGCCTGGTAGTTGCGCACGCCATCCCAGGGCTCGACGCCCTTGCGTTCCAGGTCGTCGATCGAAAACGCGTCCGGCTCGGACTTCATGAGCCAGTACTTCATGCCGCGCCACCCGTGCAGTCGATCAGTTCCTTGTCCGTGGCCACGTAATCCAGCTTGATGTCCCACTCGGCGGTTTCAATGCCGGGCAGTTCCTGGAAGTGGTAGCCGACGCCCACCAGCAACGGTTTGGCCGGGCGTGCCTGGTCGCGGAGGAATTCGAAGCTGCGGTCGTAGTAGCCGCCGCCGAAACCCAGGCGGTTGCCCTTCCGGTCGAAGCCGAGCAGGGGCACGAGCACCAGGTCGAGCTTGTCGGCCTCGATGATGTGCGTCGCCGCCTTCGGTTCGGGAATGCCCAGTTCGTTTGACTCCACGTCCTGGCCCGTGGTCCACGGGGCGAAGGTCAGGCGCCGCTTGCCGCCGGATTTGGTGACGATGGGCAGGTAGAAGGTCTGGCCGCGATCGCTCAGCGGGCCAATCGCCACGTTCAGCGGCAGCTCGCCGCCCGTGGCCCAGTAGCCGGCCACGTGGGTATCGGTAAGGAATTCAGGGAGCTGCTCCAGCGACCGGCGCAGGCCGGACGCCGCGGCGACACGCTCGGCGGGCTTGAGCTCGCGGCGGCGCTGGACCAGGTCGGCCCGCAGTTCACGTCTCTCGGGGAGCTTTGACATGGTCGTTCAGCCGAACGGCACAGTCTGGGTGCCCGCGAGCCGCCTCACCCGGTGCCGCGGGCAAGGCGCTGACCAGCCCGAGGGGCCAGCCGGCAAAAATAAAGGAGGCGTTCTCCGCGATGCCGCTGCGCACCAAACGACCTTGATCCAAAGGATCAGGTGGGAGAGCCACGCGGTCTCAAGGCTTTCCGTACGAAGGCGGACATGCACAACAACCACGTAAGGCCGACCCGGGGTCGTATGTAGGAACAAGGCAAATGTAAAGTGCGCTGGCGAACATCGCAGGGAACGCCCGGCGCTTATTTTACCGATGCGTCGAGCAAGCCATCAAGCTTTTGTCGCAAAGTGGCCAGTCCGTCGGTCAGGGCCTGTTCCTGCGTGTTGTGCTGCCGGCGCAACGTGAGCAGCTCGTGGGCGATGCTCACCGCCGCCAGGACGGCGATGCGGTCGAAACCGGGCACCTTCGCGCTGGATTTCAGCTCGCGCATCTTGTCATCCAGGAATCGCGCGGCTGCCACGAGGCCTTCACGCTCTTCGGGCGCGCAGGCAATGTGGAACTCGCGATCGAGGAGGCGCAGGGAAACGGGTTCCTGGGTCGTGGCGTTCATGCTTGGATCAACCCGTGTTCTCGAGCGCTTTCAGGCGCTGGATCATGGCTTCGACACGGCTGCGCGCCTGTTCGTTGCGGGCCATGAGGCTGGAGCGCTCGTTGGCCAGCTGTTCCTGGCTGTGGCGCAGGCTACGGTTTTCTTCCGTCAAACGACGGACAGTATCGACGAGCCGGTCGAGCGTGGCGCTCAGGGCTTCCAGTTCGGTCTTGAAGGCGTCCGGGTTCGTCATGCGCGGACTATAACAGGGCTTTCCGGCTTGTCAGCAGGCCGTGAAGGGTAAATCGTCCACGACCCGGCTGGCCGGGTGCATTAGACTATTTGGCGAACCTCCAGGAGTACCCGCCATGTCGGCCAACCAGACCGTAGACCCCGAAGACATCGCCGACCTGATCGCGCGTTGCAACCTTGGCACGTCGGTCAGCGAGTTCCACGGTTCGCTGGTGGGTTTCATCAGCGCGGGCGGCGCCTTCACGGGCGGTAACGTGCTGGCCGCGCTGAGCTTCGAGGCGGATCCCGCGCCGAATGCGGAAGAGTCCGCCATGCTGGAACGCCTGCGCCACCAGACCGAAGAAGGCCTGGCGGACTTCGAACTGGGCTTCATGCCGTGGGTGCCGGACGACGAATCGCCGCTGCACGCGCGCGTCGAAGGCCTGGCCGACTGGACGCGCGGTTTCCTCGGTGGCTTTGGCCTGGGCGGTACGCCGGAATCGGCAAAAACCCTTAGCGAAGACGCCCGCGAGATCATCCGTGACATGGCCGCGCTCGCTTCCACCGAGGTGACGCTGGACGAAGACGTGGATGGCGACGAGGCGTCGCTGGTGGAACTGGAAGAATACGTGCGCATTGGCGCGCTCACCCTTCACGCGGAGCTGGCCGCGCGCCGCGAGCCGGCCAACCCCACCCGGCATTGATGCGTTGATCTCGGCCGCGGAATACGCCCGGCGCCGCCGGGAGCTGATGCGCATGGCCGGGGAGGATGCGGTGCTGATCCTGGCCGCCGCCCCCGAGCGCATGCGCAACGCCGATGCACCCTGGCCCTACCGCCAGGACTCTGATTTCCACTATCTCACCGGGTTTGGCGAGCCGCAGGCCGTGCTGGCCCTGTTGCCGGGCCGTGCCCATGGCGAGACGGTGCTGTTCTGCCGCGAGCGCGATGCCGAACGTGAACGCTGGGATGGCGAGCGCATGGGCACCGACCGCGCGGCCCGCGAGCTGAAGCTCGACGACGCGTTTCCGATCGATGACATCGACGACATCCTGCCCGGGATGATCGAGGGTCGCACCCGCGTCTATTGTCATTTTGGCCAGGAGCCGGACTTTGATGCCCGCCTGCTCGCGTGGATGCGCCGCCTGCGCTCCGCACGCGGTGGCGGCGTGGTGCCGAAGGACCTGGTGGCGCTGAGCCATCTCCTGCATGACATGCGCCTGTTCAAGTCGCGCGACGAGCTGGCGCTGATGCGCCGCTCCGCCGAGGTGGCTGGCGCGGCCCATGTCGCGGCGATGGCCATGGCCGCGCCCGGCGTGGCGGAGTACGAGATTGAAGGCGAGATCCTGCGCACCATCCGCGGCCGCGGCGCGGTACCGGCCTTTCCGCCGACCATCGCCGGTGGGGCGAACGCCTGCATCATGCATTACCAGGCCAACCGCGCCACGCTGAAAGCGGGCGACCTGCTGCTGGTCGATGCGGGTGCGGAAGTGGACTGCTACGCCTCGGACATCACCCGCACCTATCCGGTGGACGGGCGCTTCAGTACCGAGCAGCGCGCGCTGTACGACATCGTCCACGAGGCGCAGCTCGCCGCCATCGACGCGGTGCGCCCCGGCCGTGCCTTTGCGGATTCCCACGACGCCGCCGTGCGTGTCATCGCCACGGGCCTGGGCGCGCTGGGCCTGGTGAAGGGCAGCGTGGAGCGGATCATCGCCGAGGGCGCCTACAAGCCGTACTTCCCCAGCAAGACCGGCCACTGGCTGGGCCTGGATGTGCACGACGTGGGCGACTACCGGATCGACGGCGAGCCGCGCGTGCTGGAAGAGGGCATGGTGCTGACGGTGGAGCCGGGCATCTATATCCCGCCGAACGACAGGACCGTGGCCGAGCGCTGGCGCGGTATCGGCATTCGCATCGAGGATGACATCGTGGTGACCCGGGGCGCGCCCGAGGTCATGACCGCGATGGTGCCCAAGGCACCCGCCGACCTGTGAGCCGGCGGGTGCGTGGCGCGTCTTAGCCCAGCAGGGCGAAGGCGTCGCGGGTGAGGTTTTCCGGCTCACGCGTGGTGCATACCACGTCGTCTTCGATGCGGATGCCGCCGTACTTGCGGAACGCATCCACCTTGGTCCAGTTGATGTCGCCGGCCACCGGCTTGTTCTTCAGTTCGGCCAGCAGCATGTCGATGAAGTAGATGCCCGGCTCGATGGTGACGACCATGCCCGCCTCGAGGCTGCGCGTGAGGCGCAGGTACGGGTGGCCTTCCGGCCTGGCGATGGTGCCGCCGGCATCGGAGGACTGGAAGCCCGCGACGTCATGCACCTGCATGCCGATGCCATGGCCCAGCCCATGCGGGAAGAACGCGGACGACACGCCCGATTCCACGGCGCTTTCGGCGCTCATGCGGATGAAGTCGTGCTCGCGCAGCACGCCGGCCAGCACGTGGTGGGCGTGTACGTGAAGCTCCGGATAGCTCTGGCCCGCGCGTACTTTCGCGACGAACGAGCGCTCGGCCGCGTCCACCGAATCGATCAGGGCCTGGAATTCGCCGGCGTCCTTGCCCGCATAGGTGCGGGTGATGTCGCTGGCGTAGCCGGCCGCGCTGGCGCCGGCGTCGATCAGGAACGAGCGGCTCTGCGCCGGCGGCGTGCGGTCGAAGTTCGTGTAGTGCAGTACCGCGCCGTGGTCGTTGAGGCACACGATGCTGGCGTACGGCAGTTCGGCGTCGGTCTGGCCCACGGCGGCCAGGTAGGCCTGGTGGATGCCCAGTTCGCTGGCACCGTCGCGGAAGGCCTTCTCGGCCGCGCGATGGCCGCGCGTGCCGCGGCGGCTGGCCTCGCGCATCAGCTCGAGTTCGTACGGCGTCTTGTAGGCGCGGTGGTAATGCAGGTAATCGAGCACGGGCGAGGGGTTGTTCGCCTGCACTTCGCTGGTGCCGCAGTACTGGTCGCCGATGATGGCGCAGCGCGAGAGCATGGCCGGCAGTTCGGCGATGGCATCGGCCGGCTTGCGCACCGTGACGATGTCGAAGTGCTCCACCCAGTAGGCGGTGGGCGCTTCGGGCACCACGTGCCAGTAATCGTGCGGCTGCAGGAACACCAGCTTGGGCTTGTGGCCGGGGGTGTAGACCAGCCAGCTGCCCGGGGCGTCCACCAGCGGCAGCCAGTGCTTGAAATGCGGGTTGACGATGAAGGGGTAGTCCTGATCGTCCAGGAACTTGGTGATCGGGCGGCCGGCCGGGACCACCAGGTGGTCGAAACCGCCGCGCTCCAGCGCGGTGTCGGTGCGCTCACGCAGGGTGGCAAGGTGTTGCGGATAAAGCGCGGCCAGCGCGTCGTTCATCGTCGATCTCCGGGGAATGAGGGGTGGGGCAACCACGTATGGTGCGCTCAGGCGGCCGAGAACACCACGGTGTAATCGGTGGCCAGGTCGCCCAGGCGCTGGCGCAGGGCCATCGCGGCGTGGTCGTTGCCGTCGATGAAGGAGCGCAGGTGGGCGCCATGCAGGCTGATCGCGAAATGGCCCACGGCGAAATCATGGGCCGGTGAGCGCCAGGTGGTGAGCGGCGTCCAGGTCGAGCAGTGGGGACAGGCGACGAAGGCCGAATCCGGCGAGTCGCACCACACGGCGAGCGCCTCTTCGAGGGCATCGCTGCCCTCGTCCCCGGGGGCCAGCAGGGCGCGGCACTGCGGGCAGCGGATGGTGAAGCTGCCGTCGTAGCGGCAGAAGATCCCGTTTTCGCGGCCGCCGTCGATCATGTGCGCGCCTTGCCCGTCGCGCAGCCAGCGATGGCCGCTGGCATGCAGGCCAATGGCGTGGATGCCGGTCTCGGCGGTCAGCCGGTGGTCCAGCACGTGGAACGGCGCGTCCTCGCCCGGGTCCAGCACCGCGGAAATCGTGCCGTCGCCGACGAGTTTCAGGTACAGGCCGGTCGCGGCCGCGGCGGCGTCGTCGCGTTCGAGGTCGGTGTCAACAAGGAGGGTGGTGGCGTGGCTCATCGTGGGCATGGTCGCCCTTAGCGACGGGCGGGGTAAAGCACGGCCAATGGCCGCCGTTCAGTCGGCGGGCGGCCCGATCCACTCGTCAATGGCGCGAACGTCATCTTCGCTGCCCGAGATGATCCGGTAGCCCGACCAGAACTGCCCCGGGGAAGCGGCCGGTTCGTGCCACTGTTCCTGGATGCCGATGACCACGGCATGCTCGCGGTGCTGGGCATCGGGCAGCTGGAAGCTCACCTGGTGCACGGCGCCGGTGCGCGGCTCGCGGGTGCCCAGCAACATCATGCCGGTGGCGGAGAGGTTGCCCAGCTGGCCCAGCACATGGTCGGTCATCACGTCGACCACCGGCATGGGTGAGCTGGCGCGCTTGCGCGGGGCGCGGCGCTGTTCGAATTCTTCTTTCATGCGTGGCCTGCCATGCGTTCGCTACCCACCCGCTCCCGACGCAGGGCGCGCGCCACGGCGCGCCACGCGCGGTCGATCAGTGGCACGCGTTCGTCGCGCCACTCGCGCACTTCGCCCGTGGACATCAGGCGGGCGAGGCGGGTGAGGTCCATGTCGTCGCTGCGTGCGCCGCGCTGGTTCACGAACAGGCAGCGGCCGGTGGCGGTGGAGAACCACGCCAGCTTGCGCCGCGAGATCGAGCCATCGGGCAGGGTGAATTCGAACCAGGTGCCAAAGCGCAGGCTGGCGAAGCCTTCGTAGACCGCGCGTGCGGGCGGATCCAGCGGCGTCGGCTCCACCGGCGCCACGGGGTCGCCATGGGCGGTGCCTTCGCCCAGGCGCGGGCGCTGTTTCAGGCGCATCGCCACGTCGGTGGTGGTCGGCGTGTCGTCGCCCTGGCGTTCCTGTGCCGGCTCGAACAGGCCCGCGGCCACCTGCGCGGCTTCCGCCGAGTGCATGCCCAGGTGTTCGAGGCCGCGCTCCACTTCCTGGCGCAGCTTCAGCTTGTCGGTGACCGGGCGGCTGCCCAGCAACTGGTCGGTCACGCCGAGGCAGTGCAGGTAGGCTTCGCCGGTTTCACCGCCGCGGAGGATGTGCAGGGCCAGCACGTCGGCCCAGGTGCGCTCGAGCAGGATGCGCAGCACGCCACGCGGTGCCTGGCCGGCGCCCATCCGCTCGCTCATCACTTCCGTAGCGCGCTGGCGGGCACGCTCCAGGCGGTCGCGGCCTTCCATCGCCTCGATCTGCCGGCGCTCGGCCACGTGGGCCTTGCGCGCCAGCTGGTTGATCTGGGTTTCGATATCCGCGCGCCACGCCGGGTCGATCACCTGGGCGACGCTGGCGTCGATCACCAGGTGCTCAAGGCGATCGAGCAGGGCCTGGTCGGGCTCGCCCTCGGTCGGGTCGAGCCAGTGGTGGGCCGCTTCGCTGACGGTATTGAGCAGCTGGCGTGCCGGGTGTTCGGGCTGGTCGAAGAAGCCGCGGTCGTTCACCGCCGCGCGCAGCATCGGCCACTGCAGGCCGCCGAGCACCTGGCGCCCGGCGCTGGCCGCGCCCAGCTGCTGGCCGAGGTTCTGGAAGAGCAGGGCGGTGAGTTCCACCGTGTCGCCCTGTTCCTCGGTGAGCTCGGCCTGCGGCGAACCCAGCGGGCGGCCGCGGTTGAGCTGGGTAAGCAGCTCGTCGCGCAGCGCGCTCGCGCTACGGATCTCACGCTGCGCCGCGTCGGTCACGTCGCTGACATGGCCCTGCAAGGCCAGCAGCGCCGTCTGCAACTCATCGTCGGAGGCCAGGCGGCCCGGGGCGAAGCCGGCGCCACGGCCGGTCTGGGCACGCTGGGACAACAGCTGGCGCAGGCTTTCGAGGACACCGATATTGCCTTCTACGCCGCCGCCCATGCCGCCGGTACCCGTACCGGTACCGCCCATGCCACCACCGCCACCACCACCGAGGCCACCGTCGCCCACGCCACCCTCAACCGAGCGGGCGCGGCGGTCAGCCGCCGGGGCCGTCGTGACGCGCACGTTCGGATAGACGCGAAAGCCCGGCAGGATGCCGCGCGTGCGGTAGTGCTCGTTCAGCGCGCCGTAGAACGCTTCGCTGTGGCCCAGCACGCGGGTGTCCACGGCCTGGAACAGCACAAGGCGATGCGCCGGGGTCAGCGGCATGGTTTCCATCGCCGCCTGCAGCGCCGCCGTCAGCGCGCGCGGGCCGGCGGGCAGCGCCTCGCCCTCGAGCGGCGGCGTGCCGGCCAGCACGGCCAGCCGATAGCCAAGTTCGAACAGGCTGCTGGCGCTGCGTGCCTCGGCGCGTGCGGCCATGCTCGACAGGGCGTCGCTCTGTTCCTGCTCCTCGGGATCCACGAGGCTCAGGTTCAGGCCGGCGTAGTCATTAAGGGAAGGGCGGCTGTCGCCGGGGTCACCCAGCCGGCGGAAGCGCTCGGACAGGTGGGTGGCAAAGCGATTGCGGAACGCGGGGCCCTCGCGCTGGACGATGCCACGACTTTCGAAGCAGTCCTGCTGCTCGAGGTGGTTCCGGCTGCTTTCGGCAATGGCGAACATGCGCTGGTCGAAATCGCGCAGGGATTCACGCAATGGCATGTCCAGCCACGTAAGACACAGCGACAGGCCCTGCTGCGCCTCGCGTTCGGCACGCGGCGAAAGGGCGACGGGATGCGGACCCGTCCGACCGAACGACGGCGTACCAGGATTCATGTGATGGGCCCCTCCCCGGCCTTGGCCGCAAGTTTAGACGGCCATTGCACCAGGGCGCCAGCACGGCGTGGGCGACATCCGACCTAGGCTATGCGTCTAGGTCAGGCGAGGAAGGCTTCGATCACGTTATTGAGGAAGCGCTGGCCCAGGGCGGTGGTCCGCAGGGTGGTCGCATCCTCGTCGATCCAGCCACGCCGGCGGCAGTCCGCCAGGGCGGCCGCGATCGCCTCGGGCGCCAGGCCGGTCCGTTCGCTGAAGTCGGCCATGGGCACGCCGTCGATCAGGCGCAGCGCATTGAGCATGTATTCGAAGGGCAGGTCGCCGGCCGCGACGATGCTGTCGCCGCCAATCCGCTTCGGGCCACCGGCAGCGGCAAGGTAGGCCGCGGGCAGGCGGCTCTTCCACCGGCGCTGGACACCCAGCGGGCCGCTGACCTTGCCATGCGCGCCGGCGCCGATCCCCAGGTAGTCGCCGAAGCGCCAGTAATTCAGGTTATGCGCGCAGCGCCGGCCGGGCTGGGCATAGGCCGACACCTCGTACTGGCCGTACCCGCCCGCGGCGAGCCGGTCCTGGCAGGCTTCCTGGATGGCCCAGGCGGCATCGTCGTCCGGCAAGGGCGGCGGGTTGGCCGCGAACGCCGTGTTCGGCTCCAGCGTGAGCTGGTAGTGCGAGATGTGCGTCGGCCTCAGGGCCATGGCCTTCTCGACATCGTCCAGCGCGCCGGCCAGGTCCTGTTCGGGCAGGGCGTACATCAGGTCGACATTGATGTTGTCGATGCCGGCGTCCTGCGCCTGGCGCACGGCGTCCGCCGCTTCGTGTGCGGAATGGATCCGGCCCAGGCGGTGCAGCTTGTCGTTGTCGAAGCTCTGTACGCCGAACGAGATGCGGTTCACGCCGGCGGCGAGATAGCCGTCGAAGCGGCCGTGTTCCACCGTGCCGGGGTTGGTTTCCAGGGTGACCTCGGCGTGCGGCGCAAACGGCAGGCGCTCGCGCGCGCCGTCGAGGAAACGCCCGATCAGCTCCGGGGTAAACAGGCTGGGCGTGCCACCGCCGAAGAACACGCTGTGTACCGGGCGTCCGGCGATCGCCTCGGCGAAGTCGTGCAGGTCCGCGTCCATGTCGGCCAGCAGCGTTTCCACGTACGTGGCGTACTCAGGCGTGCCGCGCACCCCGTGCGAATTGAAGTCGCAGTACGGGCATTTGCGCACGCACCACGGCATGTGGACGTACAGGGACAGCGGCGGCGACAGCGTGGTCATGCGAGTTCGGCGAAGCGCGCCTTCAGCACGTCCAGGGCCTGGCCGCGGTGGCTCAGGCGGTTCTTGAGGGCCGGCTCGATCTCGGCGGCGCCAAGGTCCGAACCATCGGGCAGGAACAGCGGGTCGTAGCCGAAGCCACCGGCGCCGCGCGGTGCCTCGAGGATCCGGCCATGCCAGCGCCCTTCGGCGATGAGCGGCGCGGGATCCTCCGCGTGGCGCAGCAGCACCAGCACGGCGATGAAGTAGGCGGTGCGCTTTTCCGTCGGTACGCCGTCCAGCTCACGCAGCAGCTTGGCGTTGTTCGCCGCGCTGTCGCCGTGGGTGCCGGCGTAGCGGGCGGCGTAGAGGCCGGGCGCGCCGTCGAGCGCGTCCACGCAGATGCCCGAATCATCGGCCAGCGCCGGCAGGCCGGTGGCGCGCGCGGCATGGCGTGCCTTGATCAGCGCGTTCTCGACGAAGGTCAGCCCGGTTTCATCCGCGTCGGAGACGCCCAGCGTGGTCTGCGGCACCAGCTGCACGCCGCTACCGGCCAGCAGCTGTTCCAGTTCCACCACCTTGCCGGCGTTGCCCGAGGCCAGGACGATGCGCATCAGAGCCCCTCCGAGAAGGCGGGCACGTAGTTCACCCGGCCGGCGTAGCCCGCCAGGCCGTCGATCGTCAGGGGCAGCACCTGGAAGGCGTTGCCGCCTTCGAAGGCGTCGTGCAGGCCGTGCGCGGAGGCCTTGGTGAAGCCAAACGTGGCGTAGTAGGCGGGCGAGCCCAGCACGAAGACGGCGCGCGCATCGGCGACGAAGCAGGCGCCGATGCCTTCCTCGATCAGGGCATGGCCCACGCCCTGCCGCTGGTAATCCGGATGCACGGCCACGGGGGCCAGGCCAAGGGCCCGGCCGTCGTCGCCGTTTTCGATGGTCAGCGGCGAGAACAGGACGTGGCCGATCACGGCGTCGTCCTCATCCACGGCCACCAGCGAGATCGTCGCGTGGCCGCCTTCCACCAGGCGCCGCACCAGGCCGCCCTCGTTGGTGCGGCCGAAGGCGGCATCGTGCACGCCGACGATGGCGTCGAGGTCGGCGGCCGTGGCAGCGCGCACGTCGGTCATGCGCCTTGCTCCAGCGCGGCGCGCTGCGCCTGCACCAGCTCATCGATGCCCTTGCTGGCCAGCTCGAGCATGGCGTTCATCTCCTCGCGGCGGAACGCATGGCCTTCGGCCGTGCCCTGCACCTCGATGAAACCGCCGCCGTCGTTCATCACCACGTTCATGTCGGTGTCGCAGTTGGAATCTTCGGCGTAGTCCAGGTCGAGCACCGGCACGCCCTGGTACACGCCCACCGACACCGCCGCGATGGCGCCGAGGATCGGGTTGCGCTTGATCGCATTGCGCTTGAGCAGGGTGCCCACGGCATCGACCAGGGCCACGTAGGCGCCGGTGATCGCGGCCGTGCGGGTGCCGCCATCGGCCTGGATCACGTCGCAGTCCAGGGTGATGACGCGCTCGCCCAGGGCGGCGCGGTCCACGCAGGCGCGCAGGGAGCGGCCGATCAGGCGCTGGATCTCCATGGTGCGGCCGCCCTGGCCGCCGCGCGCGGCTTCGCGCTGGTTACGGTCGGTGGTGGCGCGGGGCAGCATGCCGTACTCGGCCGTGACCCAGCCCTCGCCCTTGCCGCGCAGCCACGGCGGCACGCGCTCCTCGATGGAGGCGGTGCACAGCACCTTGGTATCGCCAAAGCTCACCAGGACGGAGCCCTCGGCGTGGCGGGTGTAATGGCGTTCGATGGTAACGGTGCGCAGCTGGTCAGCAGCGCGGCCGCTCGGTCGGGAAAAGGTCATGGGGGGCCTGGGTTGGGCGCGGGCGGTGGGTCAGTTTACCATTGCCGCCTTTCCTTCATGCGCGAGCGATGCCCCCATGATCCGTAGCATGACCGCCTACGCCTCCGCCGAGAGCACGGGCCCGGCCGGCTCGCTCACCTGCGAACTGCGCACCGTGAACCACCGTTACCTCGAAATCAGCCCCCGGCTGCCCGAGGACCTGCGCAGCTTCGAGAGCGCCCTGCGCGAGCGCATCGCCGGCCGGCTGTCCCGCGGCAAGGTGGATGTGACGGTGCGCCTGCGCACCGAGCAGGGCAGCGCCGAGGGCCTGCGGGTCAACGGGCAGGTGCTCACCCATCTCTCCGAACTGGCGCTGGACCTGCGCAACCGCTTCCCCGGCATGAATATCGAGTTCACCGAGCTGCTCCGCTTCCCCGGCGTGCTCCAGCAGCCCGAAGCCGACGCGGACGCCCTCCAGGCCGCCCTGCTCGACGTGGTCGACCGGGCCCTGGATGCCCTCTCCGACACCCGTGGCCGTGAAGGCAGCAAGCTCGGCGAGATCCTGGTCGAGCGCCTGGACGCCATCGAGAAGATCGTCGGCGACGTCCGCGGCTGGCTGCCCGAGATCCGCACCGCCCTGCGCGCCCGCCTGGAAACCCGCCTGGCTGATGTCCGCCAGCCGACCGAGCCGGGCCGCCTGGAGCAGGAGCTGGTGCTGCAGATCACCCGCATCGACGTGGACGAGGAGCTCGACCGCCTCGCCACCCACATCAGCGAAGCCCGTCGCGTGCTGGCGCTGAAGGAGCCGGTGGGCCGCCGCCTCGATTTCCTCATGCAGGAATTCAACCGCGAGGCGAACACGCTGGGTTCCAAGTCCGTGGACTCGCGTACGACCAATGCGGCCGTGGAGCTGAAGGTGCTCATCGAGCAGATGCGCGAGCAGGTGCAGAATATCGAGTAACGTAGTGACACCCATGTGGATTCATGTGCCATAGGGACGACCTCGGGGGGAGGGGCTTATGTGGGGTTACTACGTCGCGCTGGCGCTGCGCAGCAGTGGGCGCAGCAAGGCGCTGACTGCGCTCGTCATCACGCTGCTTGCCTTTGGCGTCGCCGCCTGCATGGTGTCGTACGCGGTGTTCCGCGCCACCACGAGCGATCCGATTCCTTCGCGTTCGTCCCGCCTGTACGTGCCCTTCGTCGATAACTTCGGCCCTGACTTCACCTACCAGGGCGAACCGGGGGACATGCTGAGCTGCGCCGATGCGATGGCTTTGCTCCACGCGAAGAAGGCCGCGCGGCAGACGGTGCTGTACCCGACGACGTGGTGGATGGCCTCGGACAACGGCGACGTGCCGCCGCGCAAGGTCACCGGTGACGCGGTTACCGCGGACTTCTTCCCGATGTTCGACGTGCCCTTCCTTTATGGGAGCGCCTGGACGCAGGACGACGACGGGCAGCACGGCACGGTCGTGGTCATCAGTCGGGCCCTGAACGAGCGGCTGTTCGGCGGCCGCAACAGCGTGGGTAAGGAACTGCGGCTTGATGGAAAGCTTTTCCGTGTCGCCGGCGTGCTGGACCACTGGAACCCCAAGCCGCGTTTCTACGATGCCATCCTGATCGGGCTGCCCGACGCCTACGCCGACGCGGGGGATGTCTATATGCCGTTCGCCCGCGCGGTCGACATGAAGAAGGACAGCAAGTACACCAATTGCCCGACCGCGTCGGGTTGGGAAGACACCACGGCATCCACATCCAGCCCCCACGGCGAGTGCACGTGGCTCGGCATGTGGGTGGAACTGCCGACGGCGGCCGACGCGGCGCGCTACAGCGCCTTCCTGACCCAGTACGCAGCCGAGCAGCAGCGCCTGGGACGTTTCGCCTGGGCTCCCAACGTCCGCCTGCGCAACCTTGCGGACTTCCTTGTCTACGAGCACATCGCGCCAAAAGTCTCCGGTCTGTCGATGCTCGTGTCGGCCAGCTTCCTGATGATCGTGCTGGTCAATGTCGTGGGGCTGATGCTTGCCCGCTTCATGCGCCGTGCACCGGAAATTGGTGTGCGTCGCGCGCTGGGCGCGTCGCGCGCGGCGATCTACCGGCAGTTTCTTATCGAGGGCGCCACCATGGGTTTTGTCGGCGGCGTGCTCGGCGTGATGCTCACCGGCCTCGGCGTCTGGGGCATTGGCGGCCTCTTCGAACCGAAGATCGCGCGGCTCGTCCATGCGGATGCGTCACTGATGGCCCTTACCGTCGTGCTGGCGGTGGTCGCCACGGTGGTCTCGGCGTTGTATCCCACGTGGCGGGCCGCACAGACCCAGCCCGCGTGGCAAATCAAGATCAACGGCTGAGGCGCGCTCATGGCACTGACCAGGGTACTCATGCAGCTACGCCCGATTGCCGCCTCGCTGCGCCGGCACAAGGTGGCGACGCTGCTTATCGTGCTGCAGGTGGCGCTCACGCTGGCCGTGGCGTCCAATGCGCTGTTCATCGTCGTCACCCGGGTGGTGCACGTGTCGAGAGCGACCGGTACGGACGAGGCGCATCTTTTCGCGATCCGCAATGCGTGGACGGAAGGCCAGAACGCGGCGCAGATCGATGCGAACATCCGCGCCGACCTCGCGTCGTTGCGCCAGGTGCCGGGCGTTCGCGATGCGTTCTCCAGCCATGCGTATCCGCTGGAAGGCGAGGGCGCGCTGGCCGCCGGCGTGAAGCTCACGCCGGAACAGACGACGCGACCGACGCTGGCATCCATCTACCATGCTGACGAGCATGCGATCGGCACGTTCGGTACCTCCCTTATCGCCGGGCGCAACTTCAGCGCCGACGAGATCGGCACCATCGGCCCGAACGATACGGCTCGGCCCGCCACCGTCATCATCACCCGTAGCCTGGCCGACCGGCTTTTCCCCGAAGGTGCGGCGCTGGGCAAGACGGTGTATCCGTCGGACAAGCCGGCAACCATCATCGGCATCCTTGATAACCTGCAGTCCACGTACAGCTTCACCAGGACGCTGGACAACGACACCGTGTTGTTTCCCGCGCGCTGGGTGGATCCAGACGGCGTGGTCTACCTCGTGCGCACCCAGGGCACCGACCTGAAGCCCGTCATCGCGGCCAGCCTGAAAGCCCTGCAGGAGCGCGGCGGCATTCGCCTGATCGACCCGGACACCGGCGTGGAGACCATCGCGCAGGCACGCGAACGTGCCTACGCCACCGATCGCAGTGTCGCCACGCTGCTTGCCATCGTCTGCAGCCTGCTGCTGCTCGCTACCGCCGGTGGCATCGTCGGGCTCAGCAGCTTCTGGGTCAGCCAGCGCCGCAAGCAGATCGGCATCCGACGTTCACTCGGCGCCACCAGCGGCGACATCCTCCGCTACTTCCACGCCGAAAACTTCCTGATCGTCACCGCCGGCGTGGTGCTCGGCATCGGCCTGGCCTTCCTCGCCAACATTGGCCTGATGAGCGTCTTTCCGTTGCCCGCCATGCCGCTGTTCGTCCCTGTGCTGGGCGCGCTGCTGCTGTGGTTGCTAGGCCAGCTGGCGGTATGGGGCCCCGCGCGTTACGCCGCGAAGGTGTCGCCGGTGGTGGCGATTCGTACGGCGTGACGTAGGGGATGATGGGCGACGACGACTGGCGATCGCCGACGCGCGGTCGCGGTCGTGCCCCACTGCGCAATGACGTTGGTGACATTCAGACTTCACGAATCAACCAGGAAGGATGATTCGTGATTCCCGCATCAACGCATGATGGCTTGCTCCCACCCTTTGTCGGACTAGCCACCGCAACGAATAACCGGTCTCCGTACGCCACCAGCGTTCCCGAACTCATCACTCGATTCGGGACAACTCACCGACGGCGTGAACTTCTTGCGGGCTTTCTCGCGTACCGAAAGCGCCTTCGGGCGTTCGGATTGGCCGACGGAATCCAGTGGATAAACGGTAGCTTTGTGGAAGATTCTGAATCCTCCCGGGGGCGGCCTCCGTCTGACATCGACGTCGTGACCTTCGCATCACTGGGGAAAGCGCGAAGTACTCACGAGCAAGTCGTCCAGGCGTTCCGGGCTAACGCTGATCTTTTCAATAACCTATCGGTCAAGGCGGCCCATGGCTGTGACGCCTATGTCGTCGACACCGCTCTATCTACGGAAAGGCTCATTGCCTCGACTGGTTATTGGGCTAACCTTTTTGGTCACCAGCGCGACACGTGCCGCTGGAAGGGAATCGTCATGGTCAAGCTCGTCGATGACCATGGCGCCATGGATATGCTGGAGGTTCGGGATGATTCGTTGCTTGGTTCTTCGTGATATGCGTTCGCAGCTGTCGGCAGCCAGGGTGATGCTGGGGGACGCCATCGTCGATGAGGACGATTTGATTGGCCACCTTCAGTACCCGGGCTTGGTTCGCAGGCTGGAAGATGAGGTGAGGGCTGTCGAGGCATCCTCGAACGGTCGTGGCGAGCTCATCCTGGACTTCGCGGCTGGCGCTCTCCATGGCACCTTTGGGGTCGATCTGTCGATGGCAAATCGCGCCCTTGATTCGTTCAAACGACTCATCGCGAAGCAGGTTTCGGCCTTGGCTCAGGATCGCGCAAGCCGCCGTACGAAGACATACTTCAATGCGCCGGCATCCCTCGTCGTCACCTCGTCACCCCGGGGCTTTATCTTGCGCGAGGCTCCTCTTAATGAGGCACATCCGCCGTCGGGCGTGCCAACGGCCATCCGCCGTTTGATTGAAATCATCGGCACGCTCGTCGACAGCTCGATGGTCGGGCCGGACCTCGCACGGACGGTGGACAAACGGGTGCTGAAGGAATTGACGGTCTTCTTCGGCATCCTTGACGACGCGAAGGCGAGCTTTTGGTTAATGGACGACGGCGGGGAGGTTTCGGCGCATGCCGAGGCCGTTCGCCAAGGGCGGAATCGACTGGTCGAGTACGGCGAATTCAGTCTGGGTGGATCCGCGTCACAACAACATCATAGAGTGCATCGGCAAGGGCAGCGGGCCCAACATCATCCGTGACGAGGCGCACTTCAGCGTGCTCGGGCCGCTCATAAGGCGAATCGATGCCCGTGAAGTTGGCGATGTCACCCGCGCGGGCCTTCTTGTAGAGACCCTTCGGGTCGCGGGCTTCGCACGCGGCGAGCGAGGCATCGACGAAGACTTCGAGAAATTCGCCGTCGGCGAAGCGTTCGCGGGCGAAACGGCGTTCGTTGCTGAAGGGTGAGATGGCGCAGACGAGCACGATGAGGCCGGCGTCGGTCATGAGGTGGGAAACTTCGGCGAGGCGGCGGATATTTTCGACGCGCGCTTCCGACGTGAAGCCCAGGTCGCTGTTGAGGCCATGGCGGACGTTGTCGCCGTCGAGCAAATAGGTGTGGAAGCCTGCGTTCGCCAGGCGGCGCTCCACGAGGTTCGCGATGGTGGACTTGCCTGAGCCGGAGAGGCCGGTGAGCCAGATGCACAGGGGGCGCTGGCCCTTGGCGGTCGATCGCAGCTGCTTGTCGACGTCGACCTGCTGCCAGTGCACGTTGTCCGAGCGGCGCAGGCCGAACTGGATCATGCCGCAGCCGACGGTCGCGTAGGTGGCACGGTCGATCAGGATGAAGCCGCCCAGCGCGCGGTTCGTCTCGAACGGCTCGAACGCGAGTGGCTCATCGGCTTCCACATTGCAGTAGGCCACTTCGTTGAGCTCAAGCCGCGTCGCGGCCAGCGGCGCCTGCGAGTTCACGTCGACCTTGTGCTTGATCGTGGAGACGCGCGCGTTCACGGTCTTCGTGCCGAGCTTGAGCAGGTACGTGCGGTGCGGCAGCAGGGGCTCGTCGCCCATCCAGACGATATGGCAGGCGAAGTGCGATGACACCTCGCAAGGCGTTGCCGCCGCCGTGAGTACATCACCGCGGGTGATGTCGACGTCCTGGTCGATCGTCAGTGCGACGGCCTCGCCCGCCTGTGCGATTGCCGCGGCCTTACCCGCCACCAGGATGCTCGTGACCCGGGCCGTGGTGGCCCCGGGTTGCACGGCCACGGTATCGCCCACGGACAGCGCGCCGCTGGCCACGGTGCCGGCATACCCACGCACGTGGCCATGGGAACGGTTCACCCATTGCACGGGCATGCGGAAGGCATCCCCGGCGGGCGTCGAAACCTGTGCCGTCTCCAGGTGCTGGAGCAGGGTGGGGCCCGGGTACCAGGGCATCCGAGATGAGGGCGAGCCGACGTTGTCACCGTCGGTGGCCACCACGGGCAGGCAATGCACCGACGTGATGCCGAGCGTTGCCGCCAGCGCGCGGTACTCGTCGACGATGGCGTCGTAGCGCTCCGCCGAGAAGGCCACGAGATCCATCTTGTTCACCGCCAGGATCACCTGGCGGACACCAAGCAGTGCACAGATATAGGAGTGCCGCCGCGTCTGCGGCAGGATGCCCTTGCGCGCGTCGACCAGGACCACGGCGAGGTCCGCCGTCGAGGCGCCGGTGGCCATGTTGCGCGTGTACTGCTCGTGCCCGGGGCAATCGGCCACCATGAAGTGGCGCGCCGCCGTGTGGAAGTAACGGTAGGCGACATCGATGGTGATGCCCTGCTGGCGCTCGGCGTCCAGGCCATCGGTGAGCAGGGAGAAATCGAGCTTGCCGTGCCCGACGGCGCTGCTCGCTTCGCTGTCGCGCGAGAGTGCCGCCATCTGGTCGTCGGGGATCATGCCCGCGTCGTGCAGCATGCGCCCGAGGAGCGAACTCTTGCCGTCGTCCACGCTGCCGCAGGTGATGAAGCGCAGGAGGCCCGTCATCAGAAATAGCCCTCCTGCTTCTTGCGCTCCATCGACGCGGCGGGATCGTGGTCGATCACGCGCCCTTGCCGTTCCGAACGGCGCGAGGCTTCCATCTCCGCGATGATGGCGTCCAGTGTCGAGGCCGTCGATTCCATGGCGCCCGTCAAGGGATAGTCGCCCAGCGTGCGAAAGCGCACCATGCGCTCGACCACCACTTCGCCGTCGCGGAGCGCGAGGCGCTCGTCGTCGACCATGATCAAGGCGCCGTCGCGCTCGACGACGGGCCGCTTCTTCGCAAAATACAGGGGCACCACCTCAATGGATTCGCGGCGGATGTAGCGCCACACGTCCAGCTCCGTCCAGTTGGAGAGGGGAAAGACGCGCACGCTTTCACCTTTGTGAATATGCGTGTTGTAGAGGTTCCACAGCTCGGGGCGCTGCTGGCGTGGATCCCAGCGATGGCGCGCGGTCCGGAATGAGAACACGCGTTCCTTGGCTCGAGACTTTTCCTCGTCACGCCGCGCGCCGCCCAATGCCGCGTCAAAGCCGAAATGATCCAGCGCCTGCTTCAGCGCCTCGGTCTTCATGACGTGGGTGTGCACCGTGGCGCCGTGGGTGAGTGGCGAGACGCCCTGGCGCATCCCTTCTTCATTGATATGAACGTGCAGGCGGATGTCGGCCTGCGCCGCCACGCGATCGCGGAAGGCGATCATCTCGGCGAACTTCCAGGTGGTGTCGACATGCAAAAGGGGAATCGTCGGTGCCGCCGGCGCGAAGGCCTTTCGCATCAGGTGCAGCAGCACGGTCGAATCCTTGCCGATCGAATACAGCATCACCGGGCGACGGAATGAGGCCGCCACTTCCCTGATGATGTGGATGCTTTCGGCCTCGAGCGCGTCGAGTCGAGCGGATTCGGCAGAAAAATGCTGAGCCATGCGAAAAATAGGTCCCCTTTGCATCGATGGTAGCACCGGCTCTTCACGCATCGACATGCCCGTCATGTGGGCGTAGACAATCTCGCTCGCGTGTATTGCTATGATCGAAACGCAGACATAGACAGTGACATCGTCATCGGCGCCCGGGGAGGGCGGGGCGGGTCCAGGGGATCCGTTTGTCCAACACCATTTCGACGCCGGCCCACTTGCCGGGCTCGCTGCTTGCCGTACTCGCACTCGGCCATGGCATGGCCTTCGCCGATCGCAGCCTTCCGGCCGTGGTCGCAGCCCTGCTCAAAACCAGCATGGGATTTTCGGATACCCAGCTTGGCCTGCTCGACGGCCCCGCATTCGTTGCTCTTTATGTCGTGGGCTTGCTCGTGAGCTGGCGCCTGGCCCACTCCCGTCATCGCCTGCGCCTCGCCGCCGGCTGCATTGCGCTGTGGGTGGTCGGGATGCTCGTCTTTGCCGTTGGCACGCACATCGGTGCGCTCCTGGCAGGTCGGGCGTTGATGGGGCTGGGGCAAGCGGCGTACGTGCCGCTGGCACTCGGCCTGGTCGTGGAGTGCGCGGTGCCGGCGCAGCGTGGCCGGGCCATCGCGGTGTTCACGGCCGCCGCGGTGATCGGGCGTGGCCTGGCGCTCCTGGCCGGTGGTGCGTTCCTCGCGCTGCTGGAGCGGTGGTCGCCGTCGACGACGCCCACGCACTGGCGACTCCTCTTCCTGGTCATGGCCGGCCCGAACCTCGCGCTGATGCTCCTGCTGCTCCTGACCCGGACGGCCGTACCCGTCGTGCCGGCATTGCCCGCGCAGGGGCCGGGTCGCCTCGCCGGGGCGTTTCGCCAGCAGCCCACGTTGATGGCCGCCTATCTGTGTGCTGCCGCCGCCAGTGTGCTGATCGTGCAGGGCCTTGGCGCATGGGCGCCCTCCGTGTTGCACCGGGAGCAGGGACTCTCGCCGGGCGCGGCGGCGCTGACGTTCGGCCTGGCGTTGCTGGTGGCGTCGCCTCTGGGTCACCTGCTTGCCGGCGCGCTGGTGGACCGGCGCGGCCATCGCCTCACGCCGATGGCCATCACCGCGAGCGCGCTGCTGCTCATCCTTCCCGTACTGTGGATGCTGCCGCGTGCGCCGTCGGCGGCCACGGCCTGTGCGCTGCTGGCGCTCGCCTCGCTGGCTGGCGGTACCGGGGCGGTCGCCGCGCTGGCCGGCTTCCCGCTGATGCTGGCGAAGCCCGCCCGCGACGTGGGGCTGCGCGTCTTCCTTGCGTTCGTCACCGTCGCCGGCGCGGGCCTGGGTCCCCTGATGGGCGGCATCGTGAGCGACGGCCTTGGCATGGGCGGCAACGGGCTGTCACTGGCGCTCTTTAAGGTATGTGCTACCGCGGCGCTGGTAGGCATGCTGACCGCCATGGTGGCGTCGCGGGGATGGCGTCGCGCCGCCACCGGGGTGGCCGCATGAGCGAGCTCTTCGCCTTCGATAGCAGCGCGCTGGTGCCGGGCGACGCGTTCGAGCAGTACCGCCAGTTGTATGCGCAGGGTGCCGACGTGGAACCGTTGGCCTCGCCGTTCTTCGCCCGCGTGCGTAGCTGGCGTCTTGATCGCTACCTGCTGTTCGCCCGGGAGTTCGGCGGCGTGCGGCATTACCGCAGCGAGCGCATCGCCCGCGACGGCTTCGACCATTTCGTGCTCCACCACGTGGTGAGCGGTGAGCTTCACGGTGGCCGCTTTGGCGCGCCGAAGACCATCAAGGCGGGCCAGACGCTCGTGCTCGACACGCGTGAGCCGATGGAAAGCGGCGCCGACGCGGTGCAGCTGATTACCGTCAGCCTGGCGCGCGAGGCCATGCGCGCGGCGGTGGGCGACGTGGATGGGCTGCACGGGCACTGCATCAGCGCACGCCACGGCGCGCTGCTCACCTCGGTCCTTCGCGCGCTGGTGCAGCAGGTGGCCGACCTGGCGCCGGCCGCGCATGCCGCCATCACGCGCACCCTGGTCGACCTGCTTTCCGTCGCCATCAACCCCGTGGGCTCCACGGCGCGGTCGGACTTCTACCGGCAGGAACACGTGCGCCGGCACACCGTGCGACGCCTGGTGGATGCCCACATCGCCGACGCCAGCTTCTCGGTGCAGCACATCCTCGCCGCCACGGGCATGTCGCGAGCGGCGCTGTACCGCCTGTTCGAGCCCCAGGGAGGTGTCGCCCGCTTTATCCAGATGTGCCGTCTGGATCAGCTGCGCAAACGCCTGGATGACCGCGGCTGCGACCGGCAATCGCTGGCCGAACTGGCGCCCACGCTGGGCTTCTCCAGCGAAAGCCACGCAGGCCGGCTGTTCAAGCAGGCCTTCGGCATTTCGCCCGGCGCATACCGCACGGCCAGCGGCCGCGGCACGCAGGTGTCATCGGTGGCGATGATGGTGCGGCTGTGGGACAGCGCCCTTGCCGAAATCATGTGACGGTAAATCGCGTTCTGGCACGTGCGTCGCGCAAATGGGACGCCCAGACATGTCCCCGGATGCCTGCCACCCCTAGCATTCCTTAGCCCAATAAAAATGCTAACTGCATCACAAAAACGGGCACTCAGTCTCATTCGGGTCTGAGCCAAGGGGGTCCAAGCCCCCGTCAGGGGGAACGATGACGCGCCGGTTTCACTTTATCTCGGGCCTGCCAAGGTCCGGGTCCACGTTGCTCTCGGCCATTTTGCGGCAGAACCCGCGGTTCCATGCGGATATGAGCGGGCCACTATGCGGTGCCTTCAACACCTTGCAGGGTGAGCTGAGTGGAAGCAACGAGTACGCGGTGTTCGTCAGCGACGCACAGCGCCAGCGCATGCTGGCGAGCCTGTTCGAATCCTATTACGGTCCCGAATACGAGGCCGACGTCGTCTTTGATACGAACCGCGGCTGGTGCGCCAAGATGCGCCACCTGCGCCTGCTGTTCCCGCACGGGAAGGTCATCGCATGCGTGCGCCACATGTCGTGGATCATCGACAGCGTGGAGCAGCTCGTGCGCAAGAACACCCTGCTGCCATCCTCGCTGTTCAACTACCAGCCCGGCGGCACGGTGTATTCCCGCGCCGATGCGCTGGCCAACGGCGAAGGCCTGGTCGGTGGCCCGTATAACGCGCTGAAGGAAGCCTTTTACGGCGACGAAGCCGGCAGCCTGATGCTGCTGCAGTACGAAACGCTGGTCAGCGATCCGGCACGTGCCATCGCCGCCGTTTACGACTTCATCGGCGAGACGCCGTACGCGCACGACCTCGACAACATCAGCTACCAGGCCGACGAGTTCGACCAGCGGGTCGGCACGCCGGGCCTGCACGAAGTACGCCGGAAGATCGCCGTGCGCGAGCGCATGAGCGTGCTTCCGCCGGACGTTTTCCGTCGTTTCGAAAACGACGCCTTCTGGCTCGATCCGTCACTGAATCCTCGCGGTGTCCGCGTCGTCTGACGCGCACCGCACCGAAAGCACGTCCATCTCGTTCGACGGGCCACAGGGGGCCCTATCCATGAATCGTATGTATCGTTTGGTATGGAATAAGGCCGTTGGCGTCATGCAGGTGGCGTCTGAGCTGGCAAACAGCGCGCGCGGCGGTGCCGTGGCCCACGCGTCGGATCGCACCCCGCCGCTCGCCATGCGTCCGCTCGCGGGTGCGTTGAGCGTGCTGCTGGCAGGCGTGGCGCTGACGCTGGCGCCGACGACGGCACAGGCCGCCCCGGGTGGTCCCGTCGCCGATGTGTTCGTGGGCACGCCGGGGCAGGACGGCGGCCCCAATGGCGGCAGTGGCGCGGCGGGCGGCAATGCGTTGCCTGGCCCGACGTTCCCGTCGACCACGACCGGGCAGGTGCTCGGCGGCGCGGGCGGCATGGGTGGCAGCGGCACCGTGGGCATCTACACCGGCAACAACTCGCCGGGTGGCAACGGTGGCGCGGCGGGCGCCGGCGGTGCCGGTGGCATGGGCCTGAATGGCGCTGGCTTCTCGCTGGTGAACAGCGGATCGGTCAGCGGTGGCAAGGGTGGCGCGGGTGGCGTGGGTGGCTTGGGTGGCGCTGGCGGCCGGAATGGCTACAAGTACAGCAACGCGGCGAACGGTGGCAAAGCGGGCGCGGGCGGCGCGGGCGGCCAGGGTGCCGTCGCGGTCGGCGGCTCGTCGTTCGCCCTGACCAACACCGGCACGCTGACCGGAGGCAATGGCGGCAACGGTGGCAACGGCGGCAACGGTGGCAGGGGCGGCGATCAAGGGTGGTATGGGATGGGCGCCGCGGGTCGCGGCGGTAGTGGCGGTAGCGGTGGCGCGGGTGGCAACGGTGGTGCCGCTGTCAGCGGCGCAGGCTTCGTCCTGACCAATAGCGGCACGATCACGGGTGGAAACGGTGGCCTTGGTGGCGCAGGTGGCGTGGGTGGCCTGCCGGGCGCGCCGGGTGGCGGCGTCGTCGGCGTGTCCGGCACGGCTGGCGTCGGTGGCGCCGGTGGCGTCGGCGTCATTTCCACCGGCGGTTCGACGATCACCAACAGCGGCCTCATCGGCGGCGGCCTGAATGGCGATGGCACGCAGGCCAATGCCATGGAACTCATCGGCGGCAACAACAACCTCATCCTCGAGGCGGGTTACCAATTCGTCGGTAACGTCGTCAGCGGCGGCGGTGACACCCTGACCCTGGGCGGCAGCGCCAATGCCAGCCTCGACGTCGGCACCGTGAACTACTACGGCAGCGGCGCGACCTTCCAGGGCTTCGAGAGCTTCGTCAAGGCGGGCACGAGTACGTGGACGCTCACGGGTGACAACAACTACCGCGCGAGCAACTGGCTTGTGACGGCTGGCACGCTCGAACTGGCTGGTACGAATAACGAATTCGAGGGCGCCGTGACGATGCAGGCGGGCAGCTCGCTCGTGCTGGATGGCGGCCCGGGCGCGCCGGTGCTCTACGGCATCCAGGGCGACAGCGGGCAACCGCCTGTCGCTACCGTGTCGGGCGACCAGTTCACCCTCGTCAACGGCGGAGTTCTGGTCGGTGGCAACGGCGCTTACGGCCTCAACGGCACGCCAGGCACGGACGGCGCTGACGCGGACGGCGTCGGTAACGGCGGCAATGGCCAGGACGGCGCCATGGGCGGGACCGGTGGCCAGGCTGGCGACGCGGTGACCGGCACGGCGTTCACCGTCACGAATACCGGCGCGATCCAGGGCGGCTCGGGCGGCCAGGGCGGGCAGGGTGGCCAGGGCGGTTTCGGCGGCCAGTCCGGTAACGGCGAGACCGATGTCGGCGGCAACGGCGGCATGGGGGGTGCGGGCGGCACCGGTGGCATGGGCGGCGCGGGCGTGAGCGGCAGCGGCTTCACCGTGGCCAACAGCGGAAACGTCATGGGCGGCGCGGGCGGCACCGGTGATTATCGCGGCAATGGCGGCGGCTACGGTTATGGGTATGCGCAGGATGGCACCGGCGGTACGCGCGGCCTGAGCGGCACCGGTGGCAGCGGCGGCGCGGCCGTCACCGGCACCGGCTTCACCGTCACCAATAGCGGCACGCTGACCGGTGGCATGGGTGGTACCGGTGGCAAGTACCAGAACGGCGCCCCTGTTCTCGCCGTCGTGCGCGTGGCGCCGGTGGTCGCCGGTATCGGCGGCACGGGTGGCGCTGGCGGTGCGGGCATCAGCGGCACCGGCTTCACCCTGCAGAACAGCGGCCAGGTCATCGGCGGCCAGGGTGGCAGCGGCGGCGCCAACGGCTTCTCGAAGTACAGCAGCACGCCCAACGCGACCACGGGCGCCGGCGGCGCGGGTGGCGCGGGCGTGACGGGCTCGGCCTTCATGCTGGTCAACGCGGCCAGCGGCGTCATCACCGGCGGTAACGGCGGTGCCAGCGGTACCGATCTCGGCGCGCAGGCCGTGGGCGGCGTGGGCGTCGTCTCCACCGGCGGGTCCACGGTCGATAACGCTGGCACCATCGCTGGCGGTGTCGCGGCGGATGGCACGCAGGCCGACGCCATCCGTTTCAGTGGCGGTGGCAACACCCTCGTCGTCGAAGGCGGCGCGGTCTTCACCGGCAATGTCGTCAGCACCAGCGGCAGCACCAATGGTGGCGACATGCTCACCCTCGGCGGCAGCACCGACGCGAGCTTCGACCTCGGCACCACGGGCGCCGTGGGCAGCAGTGCGGCCATCCAGGGCTTCAACGTGTTCGGAAAGGCCGGCACCAGCACCTGGACGCTGACGGGCACGGGCAACGCCAGCCAGTCGTGGACGATCAGCGGCGGCTCGCTGGTGGGTAACTCGGACAGCATCGTCGGCAATGTCACCTTTGCCCCGGCGACCGGCGCTACCGCAAACCTCACCTTCAACCAGGCGGCGACCGGCACGTACAACGGCGTGCTCAGCGGCAATGGTTCGCTGACCAAGGACGGTGCGGGCACCCTGGTGCTCACAGGCAACAACACTTACACCGGCACCACCACGATCAACGGCGGCTCGCTGCAGGTCAGCAGCAACGGTGTCACCGGCATGGTGGCGGGCGACGTGGTGAACAACGGTGCGCTGTCGTTCAACCGCGCCGACACGGTGACCTACGGCGCGGTCATCAGCGGCACGGGTACGCTCGCGCAGACGGGCGCCGGCACGCTGCTGCTCAATGGCGTGAACACGTACAGCGGCGCGACCACGGTGCAGGCCGGTACGCTCGCTGTCGGTGATGACACCCATGCCACGGCGTCGATCAGCAGCAACGTCACCGTTGACAGCGGCGCCACCCTGCGCGGCCATGGCACCATCAACGGTGATGTCACCAGCGATGGCATGGTCTGGCCGGGCGGCTCGGTCGGCGTGCTGACCATCAACGGCAACTACACGCAAAACGCGGATGCCACGCTGCAGATCGACGTGACCCCGACCGAGGCCTCGCAGCTACTCGTGAACGGTTCGGCCACCCTTGGCGGTACGCTGAGCCTCGTCTACGCGCCCGGCACCTACGCAAGCAGCACCTACACGCTGGTCCAGGCCAATGCGCTGACCGGCACGTTTGCGAACACCACGTCCAGCGGTTCGGTGCCGACGGCCTTGTCGCCGACGGTGAGCTACACGGGCACGCAGGCCAACCTGACGCTGACGACGCCGGCTACGCCGACGGATCCGACGACGCCGGTAACGCCTGTGACGCCCGTGACGCCCGTGACGCCTGTGACTCCGGTGACCCCGGCGGCCCCGGTCGTCGTGGCACCGCATGACGGTGCGCTCTATGCGAACTTCATGCGTGCGGCGAGCCTGGCCGGCCAGCAGTCAATGACCACCGTGCTCAATGCCACGCTGCGTCCGGACGACGCCTCGTGCGGCCATGGCGGGGCGACCCGCTCCAACACCGTGGCGACGTCGTGCGGCACCGGCGTCTGGGCGCAGTACAGCGGCAGCAGCAACGAGATCACCGGCAGCAACGGCCTCAACAGCACGGCCTTTGGCCTGCAGGCGGGCAGTGACTTCGCCGCCGGTGACATCGTGCACGTGGGCCTCGAGGCCGGCGTCGATCGCATCAACGGCAACGACCGCAACGGCGGCTTCGGCCATGCGGACAACGTCCATGGCGGCGTCTACGCCTTCGTCAACGCCGGTTCGCTGGTGGTCTCGGCGCTGGTCGACCAGGCCCAGGCCACCTATCGCCTCTCCCGCCAGACCGGTATCGGCCAGGCGACGAGCAGCCCCGATGGCAGCATCACCTCGGCGGCGTTGCAGGCGGCCTGGCCGATCTCGGCGGCGCAGTGGCAGGTGACGCCGGCGGTGGGTGCGCTGTACCAGCACCAGCGCCTGGACGGCTTCCGCGAAACCGTGGGCAGCACCAGCCCGCTCGCATCGTCGTTTGGCGTAGATGGCTCGCGCAGCACGTACAACACGCTGCAGCCGTATGCCGTCGTATCGTTCACGCGTCCGTTCGAGGCCGGTGGCATCAGCTACGTCCCACAGTTCAACGTGGGCTATCGCTACGACACCCGCAACGGCAACAGCCCGGTGGTGAACACCACCAGCCAGGACGGCACGTTGTTCGCACTGGGTGGTGAACCGACCGGCCGCGGCATGGCGACCGTCGGCGCACGCATCACGGCGCAGGCCGGCCCGTCGTGGAACCTGTACCTGGATTACCAGGGCCAGTTCGCCAGCCACGTGCAGGCCAGCGCCCTGAGCGTTGGCTTCACCAAGCACTTCTAAGCCCGCACGGTAACGAAGGCCGGAGGCATGACACACTCACCGTGTGCCGTGCTTCCGGCCTTTTTTTATGGAGACGCATGAACGCGATCGGTAAGTTCAACGTGCGCTGGGTGTTCGGCGGCATCACGCCCACCCTGCGCCGCGACATCGTGGCCTTCTGGATGGCGGAAGCCGCGCTGGATAGCGCCGACGAGGCCTGGCGTCGCTCATGGGAAGTCGCCTGCGTGCTTGAAGACGACGGCGGCACGTTGGCGGGCATCTGCACCGTGGCGCTCGGCCTGGATGACCATCGCTCCGGCTTCGGCTACCTGCGCATCTACATCGGCCGCGCGCACCGCCACCCCGGCCTGGCGCGGCGCATGGTCCGTCGCATGGTGGAAGGCTTCGAAGCGCTTGCCAGCGAGCCGGGTGCGCCGAAGCGCATCGTGGCGAACCTCGAGAATGAAAAGATCGCACGACGAAGCGGCCTGCGCCTTCTCGCGTCGGTGGGATTCGCGCCCGTGGGCATGACGGCGCAAGGTGAAGTCCTCATCGAACGTCGCCTTCATCAGGCCAGCACGACGTAGAGTACGACCTCAACTGACCAGGCCCTGCCCATGCCCCCTGCTTCCCTTCGTTTTCGTGGTGTCGCCGCCGCCGTGGCGGTGGCCGTCATCCTCGCCGCGGGCCCGGCGCTCGGCTGGGGCCACCGCGGCCACGCGGTGATCGACCGTACGGCCGTGGAAAGCCTGCCGGCCGATGGGCCGGTCTTCCTGCGCAGCTACCTTGGCCTCATCGAGGATTCCTCCACGCTTCCCGACGACTGGCGCGACGAGGCCACGCCGTTCTCGAAGATGGAAGAAGACCCGAACCACGGCTGGTTCCAGGAGCAGTTCGCCTTCATGCACCCGATCCCGCGCTCCCGGTTCGAGTTCATCCTGGCGCTGGACAAGGAGCAGAAGCGCCTCGCGGCGGCGCATTCGCCCGAGGCGGAACGCACCAACGTCCGCTGGACCGGCACGCTGCCGTACGCGCTGGTCGAGGTCTACGGCCATCTCGTCAACGGCTTCCGTACCTACCGCGACCGCCAGGCCCACCACCAGGACACCGCGCACATCGAAACGGCGTGCGCGATGTACGTGGCCTGGATGGGTCACTACGTAGGCGATGGCGCGCAGCCGCTACACGTCACCATCCACCACGATGGATGGCAGGGCCCCAATCCGAAGGACTACACCCGCGATCACACGATCCACGGGCGCATGGAAAGCGCGTTCGTGGATGCCATCGGCCTCAGCGACCAGGACCTCCTGTCGAAGGTGCCGGCACTGAATCCGATCGACGGCGACGTCTTCGATGCGGTGCTCGCGTACCTGTCGACGTCGGGCGCCAGCGTGGAAAAGGTCTACCAGATCGACAAGCGCGGCGCGTGGAACGAACCCAACGATCCGGAAGCCCGTGCACTCATCTACCAGCGCACCGCCGCAGGCGCCGGCATGCTGCGCGATCTCGTCTATCGCGCGTGGCGCGAAAGCGCCTTGGCGCGTGTACCGCACGTCCCGGCGGCGACCGACCCGAAAAACCCGGCCTACAACCCGGAAACAGGCTCGGCGCCGGCGGATCGTTCGCCCGCGCTCGCGCGCTAGGTCAGACCGGCACTTTGCCTATATCCAACGCCCCCAGCGAGATCGTCACGGTGTGGATGGTGCCGGTGAAGGTGAAGGGCAGGGTATAGGTGAAGTCGATCGGCGAGCCGATGTCCGTGCCGATGTCGAGGCCTTCGCCCAGGGAGAACTGGATCGGGATGGAGCGGGTGATGCGTCCGCTGGCCATCGTTTTGTCGTTGGCCTTCAGCGTGAACTCGCCACCCTTGCCCATGCCGCCCCCGTCGTAGGTGAACACGACCGAGAGGGTGACGCGGCCGGCGGGAAGCGCCGTGTCGCTACCGATGGTTGTCCGCTCCACGCTCAGGAAGTTGTAGACGAAGACGGGCTTGCCGTCGCGCAGGTAGAGGCCGTAACCGCCTTCCAGGCCGCCATGGGTCACGACCATACCGTTGGCATTCTTGTCGGGCACCTCGATGTCCGCGGTGATCGTCCACGAGCGGTTGCACATGCGTGGCGAGGCCGCGTCGGGCAGTCCAAACGTGCCGGGGTAATACACCATCTCGGTGCGATGGCCGGTCAGGCTGGGGCGGCCCATCAGCTCCGCGTTCATGCGGATGACGGCGCGCCAGTCCAGCGGCAGCACGTTGTACTTCGCAGCCTCAACCCACCACAGGTCTTCCAGCTCGCGGAGCTTCTCCGGATGCTTTGCTGCGAGGTCGTTGGCCTGCGAGAAGTCCTCGTTGATGTTGTAGAGCTCCCACACCGCCTTGTCCGGATCCCACTCCTGCCGGTTTGGATCCCACGGCACGAACGAGGGCGCCGAGGCCATCCAGCCATCGTGGTAGAGGCCGCGGTTGCAGCCCAGCTCGAAGTATTGGGTCTTGCGAGGGGCAGGCGCCGCGGCGTCATGCAGGGCAGCCGAGAAGCTCTTGCCCTCGATCGGTTTCTGCGCGATGCCATTCAGGATGCTGGGCGCGGATATGCCGCACAGGTCGTAAAGCGTCGGTACCAGGTCGATGGTGTGCAGGAACTGGTCACGCAGCGCGCCCTTGTCACGGATCTGCGCCGGCCACGAGATGATCATCGGATTGCGCGTGCCACCGAAGTGGCTGGCCACTTGCTTGGTCCACTGGAACGGCGTGTTCATCGCATGCGCCCACGACGACGGGAAGTGATTGAAATGCCGCGGTCCGCCGAGCTCGTCGATCGCCTTGATGTTGTCTTCCCACTTTTCCGAGAAGCCGTTGAAGAACATGTTCTCGCACAGCGAGCCTTCCAGGCCGCCTTCGGCGCTGGAGCCGTTGTCGCCGGCGATGTAGATGATGATGGTGTTCTCGGCGCCCGGCAGTGCCTTGCAGGCGTCGACCACGCGGCCCATCTCATGGTCGCAATGCGCGCCGTAGCCAGCGAACACTTCCATCATCCGGGCATACAGGCGCTTCTGGTCGGCGTTCAGTGAATCCCACGCAGGAAGCCCTTTCGAGCGCGTGGTGAGTTTCGTATCGGCCGGCACCACGCCGAGCTTCTTCTGCCGTTCCAGCGTCTTTTCGCGGTAGCTGTCCCAGCCATCGTCGAACTGGCCCTTGAACTTGTCGATCCACGCCTTGGGGGTGTGATGCGGCGCGTGCGTCGCACCCGTGGCGACATACAGGAAATACGGCTGCTCTGGCGCAATGCTCTTCGCCTGGCGCACCCAGGAAATCGCCTTGTCGGCGAGGTCGGTGGTCAGGTGGTAGTCCGGGTCCGTGGACGCGGGGACAAGATCGCGGTTCTGGTAAAGGATGGGGTTCCAGTGGTTCATGTCCCCACCGTTGAACCCGTAGAAGTAATCGAATCCCAGGCCATTGGCCCAGCGATCAAAGGGGCCGGCGGCACTCGTTTCCCAGGTGGGCGTGTTGTGGTTCTTGCCGATCCACGAGGTCATGTAGCCGTTCTGGCGCAGCACCTCGCCGATGGTCCCGCAGCTGCGCGGCAGGATGCAGGTGTAGCCGTCGTAACCGGTCGCCAGCTCGGTGATCCCGGCGAACGCCGTGGAGTGATGGTTGCGGCCGGTGATCAGCGCTGCGCGCGTCGGGCTACATAGCGCCGTGGTGTGGAAGCGATTGAACCGCAGGCCTTCCGCGGCCAGCCGGTCCATGGTGGGCGAGGGCACCGCGCCGCCGAAAGTGCTGAACTGGCCGAAGCCGGCGTCGTCCAGCAGGATCAGCAGGATGTTGGGCGCGCCTTCCGGGGCGGTCACCGGCTTGGGGAACTGGGCGGGGTCCGAGTCGAGGAAGGTGCGTCCCACCTCACCCGGGAAATGGAAGTCGGGCCGCGGCAGGATGTCGGGTGTGGAGGCGGTCTTGGTGGCCATGGCGGTCTCGTTCCCAGGGTAGGCAACGAGGGTGGTCCGGCCTCCGGCAGGCTGCCACCGTAGGAGTGCTCCTGGTGGCCTCAGTAGAACTTCGGCAAGTGCGCGCGAGTGCCAATTGACGCCGCCCGCCGCGCCCGTGAAAGTACCCCTCGCGGCAAGGGAGCCGCCAGGGGAAAAACATGGCAGGGGACGAGAAGATCTGGATTGGCCGGAACGGGCAGAAGTTCGGCCCGTACGATGAGGCCGTGCTGCGCCGGTGGGTGGCGGAAGGCAAGGTCGAGGCCGACGCACTGGCCTGGCGCACCGGCATGCCCGAATGGGTGCCGCTGGCCACCTTGCTGCCGGGCATGCAGGCGCCTCCGCCGATGCCGCCGCCGCGCGCGGACGACTGGGGTATGCGTGGCTTCAGCGCCCGCGACGATGGCCGCAGCGCACCGGATGCGCGTGCGACCATGCCGCCGCCGCCGTCCCTGCACTGGTTCGTCGTGCTGCTGCTGACCATGGTCACCGGCGGCATCTTCGGTTGGATCTGGCTGTTCGTGCAGGCCAGCTGGGTCGGCAAGGTGGATAAGTCGAGCAAGGCGCTCGTGCTGTTCATCCTCGCGCTGGTGAGCTACCTCGTCGCCGTCGTGGTCTCGACGAATCACACGCCTGCCGCGTCGATGGCGGCGGGCCTGATCTTCATCGGCGCGATGATCGTCATCTACGTCGGCATCTTCTCGATGGCCGATGCGATCCGTCGCGACACCGCCCGGCGTGGCCTGGTGGTGCACATCGGCGGGGTCAGCGTCTTCTTCCTCGGCGTGTTCTACCTGCAGGCCGTGATGACCTGGCTGGCCCGCTGGAAGGACACCGGCAAGACCGAGCCCGGCCCGTCGCAGGGTGCCGTGTGGCTGGCGTTGATCCTGCCGGCCGTGCCCATCCTCGCTGCGATTGCCATTCCCGCGTACCAGAGCTACCTGATCCGTGTGCAGGTGGTGCAGGGCGTCGCCCTGGCGGACCCGGCCAAGACGGCCGTGACGGCGTACTACAACAGCCACGGCCAGCTGCCCCACGACAATGTCCAGGCCGGCCTCACCGCCACGAGCCTGGTGCAGGGACCTTACGTCTCCAGCGTCGATATCGCCGATGGCCGCATCACCGTGACCTTCGGTGGCACCGCCAACCGGCGTCTCACCGGTGCATCGCTGGTGCTCACGCCGGAGATGGCCCGGGACGGCATGCGCTTCAGCTGCGCGACGGACACGATTCCGGTGCAGTACCTGCCGCCGGCGTGCCGCTGAGCCGGTGGTAGGCCGCAGCGAGAACACCCAGGGCGATACCCAGGGCCACCACGCCCGTCCAGCCGAAGCGGCTCATCAGCCAGCCGCTGACGATGGTGCCGACCGCGCCGCCAAGGAAGGTGGCGGTCATGTACAGGCTGTTGATGCGGCCCTGCGCTTTCGGGTCCACCGCGAAGGCGCGGGTCTGGTTGGAGACCAGGCCGGCCTGCACGCCGACATCGAGCACGATCACGCCGATGACGAGCAGGGTGAGTGAGCTGTTCGCTCCGGCAAGCAGCAGGTAGGCCAGCGTCACGATGCCGATGCTCGCGGCGACGACAAAGCGCGTGCCCTTGCGATCCGCCAGCCGGCCGCCGAACGACGCGGCAAACGCACCGGCCGCGCCGATGATGCCGAAGCCACCCGCCCACGCGCTGCCCAGGTGCCACGGGCCCGTCGCCAGCAGCGCGGCCAGGTTCACCCAGAAGGCGTTGAAGGCCGCCCAGAGCAGGGCCTGCACCACCATCGACTCACGGATGGCGCGGTGGTCGCGCATCAGCGGCCACAGCGAGGCGAGCAGGCGGCCGTACGAGAGGTTCGTCGACGGCACGCCCTTCGGCAGCAGGGACATCGCGAGGATGCCCGCCGGCACCAGCAGCGCGGCTTCGACACCGTACACCGCACGCCAGCCATAGGCCTGGCCGACCGCACCGGCGATCGTGCGGCCGACGAGGATGCCGACCATGATGCCGCTGACCACGGTGCCGACGTTACGGCCGCGCTCGCCCGGTGGCGACATCGCGCCGGCAAACGGCACCAGCTGCTGGGGAACGCAGCTGACCATGCCGATGCCGAACGACACCGCCGCCAGCGTTCCGATGTTCGGCACGGCCATGGCAAGCAGGTCGAGCACGAAGGCGACGACGATCTGGGCCAGTACCAGCGCGCGGCGGTCAAAACGGTCGCCGAGCGGAAGCAGGAGCGCCAGGCCCGTGGAGAAGCCGAGCAGCGCGGCGCCGGCGACGAGGTCCACCGTGGTCAGGCCGGCGTGGAAGCCGCCGGCGATCAGCGGCAGGATCGGCTGGACGCAGTAGAGGTTGGTGATCACCGCGCCCGCGATGATCGCCATCATGAGGATCTTCCCGCGGGGGACAGCAACAGGGGATGGGCCGCTCACGGCAGGCTCCTTGGAAGGGTAGGCGTGGAAGGTTACGCTTGCGCATCCAGCAAGAGAATCTGGCAAGATCGGGAATGATCCTTCCAGTTATTGGTAGAGTCCCGTGAATCACCTGGAATCCATGGCCATCCTGGTGGCCGTTGTCGATGCGGGCAGCCTCTCCGCGGCGGCGCGCGAGCTGGACATGCCGCTGGCGACGCTCAGCCGCAAGGTGAACGCCCTCGAGGCGCACCTGAAAACCCGCCTGCTCCTGCGCACCACCCGCCAGCTTTCGCTGACCGAAGCCGGTGTCTCCTATGTCGCGGCGTGCCGGCGGATCCTGGAAGAGGTGGGCGAGGCCGAGCGTGCGGCCATGGGCGAGTATGTGCAGCCACGAGGCGAACTCACCATCACCGCGCCCGTGGTGTTCGGTCGCCTGCACGTGGTGCCGGTGGTCGCCGAGTTCCTGGCCCAGTACCCGGAGATCGACATCGACCTGATGCTGACCGACCGCGTCGTGCACCTGATGGACGAGCACGTCGACGCCGCCCTGCGCATCGGCGAACTGCCTGACAGCAACCTCATGGCGCTCGGTGTCGGCACGGTGCGCCGGGTGATCTGCGCCAGCCCGGCGTACCTGGAAACACACGGCGTGCCGACGAAGCCCCGCGACCTCGCGGCGCACCAGTGCATCAGCTTCGAGGTGCTGGAGTCGAAGCGGGCGTGGGTCTTCGGTACGGGGAAAGCGGAAGTGTCGGTCGCCGTGCATTCGCGCCTGTCGGTGAACACGGCGGAGGGCGCCATCGACGCCGCGATCCTCGGCGTCGGCCTGATCCGCATCCTTTCGTACCAGGCGGCGGCCGCGCTGCGTGACGGGTCGCTGCGCGTGGTGCTGGAAGATTTTGAATCGGCGCCGCTGCCGATCCACCTCGTGCACAAGGGCCAGGCGCCGCTGCCGCTGAAGCTGCGCGCCTTCCTCGATTTCGCGGCGCCGCGCCTGCGTGCACGCGCGGAGCGCCACCGGCCGTTGCCGCCCCCGGCGCGGGCGGGCTAGCATCGGTGATCCGTCAGGGGTTACCAAACGATGCCTGGATTCCACCGCACCGCGCTTGCCGCGCTCGGCCTGTCGCTCACGGCATCCGCCAGCCATGCCGCCGACACCGACGCGGCGCGATGGCAGCGCGAGGCTGCCGCCACGACGATCACGCGTGACGACTGGGGCATCGCCCACGTGCACGGCAAGACCGACGCCGATGCCGTGTTCGGCATGGCCTACGCCCAGGCCGAGGACGACTTCAACCGCGTCGAGACGAATTACCTGGTGTCGCTCGGCCGGTTGTCCGAGGCGGAAGGGGAGTCGGCACTGTGGAAGGACCTGCGCCAGAAGCTGTTCGTCGACGAGACCCAGCTGAAGGCAATGTACGGCCGCAGCCCGTCGTGGCTGAGGGCCTTGATGGACGCCTGGGCCGATGGGCTCAACGACTACCTCGCCACACACCCTGGCGTGCACCCACGCGTCATCACGCATTTCGAGCCGTGGATGGCGCTGAGCTTCTCCGAAGGCAGCATCGGTGGCGACATCGAGCGCGTGTCGACGAAGGACCTGCAGGTGTTCTACGGCAAGGACCCGGTGGGCGCGCTGGCCCAGGTGACGCCGCCGTCCAGCTGGTGGGAGCCGACCGGTTCCAATGGCATCGCCATCGCGCCGAAGCTCAGCGCGGACGGGCACGCGCTGCTGCTGATCAATCCGCACACCTCGTTCTTCTTCCGCTCGGAACTGCAGATGTCGAGCGATGAAGGCCTTGATGCCTACGGCGCGGTGACGTGGGGCCAGTTCTTCATCTACCAGGGCTTCAACAAGCACATCGGCTGGATGCATACCTCGTCCGGCATCGACGTGGTGGATGAGTTCGCGGAAACCATCGTGAAGAAGGATGGCAAGCTCGCCTACCGCTACGGCGAGGCCACGCGCCCGGTGGCGACGCGCGAGATCACCGTGCGGGTGAAGGATGGCGCCGAACGCCACTTCACCACCTACGCGACGCACCATGGCCCGGTGGTGCGCGAGAAGGACGGCAAGTGGATCGCGGTCGCCTTGATGAACAAGCCGCTGGAGGCCTTGCAGCAAAGCTGGCTGCGCACCAGGGCGAACGACTATGCGGCGTACATGAAGGTGGCCGACCTCAAGGCCAATTCCTCCAACAACACGATCTACGCGGACGACAAGGGCAACATCGCCTACCTGCATCCGCAGTTCATCCCCAAACGCGACGATCGCTTCGATTACACGAAGCCCGTGGACGGCAGTGACCCGGCGACGGACTGGCAGGGCCTGTTGCCGCTGGACAAGGCGCCGCACCTGTTCAACCCGAACGTCGGCTGGATCTTCAACACCAATGACTGGCCGTATACCGCCGCCGGCCCGGACAGCCCGAAGCAGTCGGACTTCCCTAAGTACATGGACGCCGTGGGCGAGAACCCGCGTGGCATCCATGCGACGCGCGTGCTCACCGGGCAGCGCGGCGTCACCCCGGCCTCGCTGCTCAGCATGGCGTTCGATGCGTACCTGCCCGCGTTCGAGCGCCAGTTGCCGGTGCTGCTGCGCGACTACGATGCCTTGCCCGCCGGCGATCCGCTGAAGGCGAAGCTGCGCGGGCCGATCGGCCTGTTGCGCGGCTGGGATTACCGCTGGGGCATCACCTCGATGCCGACCACGCTTGCGGTGTTCTGGGGCGACATCCTTTGGGACAAGGTGAGCAAGGAAGACACCCAGGAAGGCCTCACCATCTACGACGTCATGGCCGAGAAGGCCGGGCCGAAGGCACGTCTGCAGGCACTGTCCGATGCGGTCGACACGTTGGAGAAGGACTTCGGCAGCTGGGGCGTGCCCTGGGGCGAAGTGAACCGCTACCAGCGCAACGACGATGCCATCGCGCAGGTGTTCGATGACGCGAAGCCGAGCATCCCCGTGCCGTTCACTTCATCGCGCTGGGGCTCACTGGCCTCGTTCGGTGCGCACCGCTGGCCGGGGACGAAACGTTACTACGGCACCAGCGGCAACAGCTTCGTCGCGGTCGTCGAGTTCGGGCCGAAGGTGAGTGCGCGTGCGATCACGGCCGGCGGCGAAAGCGGCCATCCCGCCTCGAAACACTTCAACGACGAAGCCGAGCGCTACACCACCGGCAACCTGCGCAAGGTCTATTTCTGGCCGGACGACCTGCAGGGCCATATCGAGCGCCAGTACCACCCGGGTGACAAGGACCCCACGCCATGACGAACCGCCTTCTTGCCCTCGCCGCAGGCCTCGCGTTTGCGTTCGCCGCCCATGCGGACGACCTGCCGAAGCCGGCCGGTCACCCTCTGTTGCTGAAGGCCGACCGCGTCTTCGATGCGCGCGACGAGCAAACGCATGCCGGTTGGGTCGTGCTGGTGCAGGGCGACAAAATCGCCGCCGTGGGTCCCGAGGGCCAGGTCACGGCGCCCGCCGGCACGGAAACCCTCAGCTTCCCCGGCATGACGTTATTACCGGGCCTGATCGATGCGCACTCGCACATCTTCCTGCACCCGTACAACGAGACGTTGTGGAACGACCAGGTGCTGAAGGAGACGCTGGCCTTCCGCACGGTGGAGGCGGTGAAGCACGCGCGCGACACGTTGATGGCCGGCTACACGGCGCTGCGTGATCTCGGCACCGAAGGCGCGGGCTATGCCGACGTGGACGTGCAGCGCGCCATCGACAAGGGGCTGATTCCCGGTCCGCACCTGTTCGTCGCCACCCGCGCCACCGTCGCCGCGCATTGCTACGGGCCCGGGCCGCTCGGCTTCCGCGACGACATGGACCTGCCGCAGGGCGCGATTCCCGTCAGCGGCGTGGCCCAGATGGTCGATGCGGTGCGCGACCAGGCGGCGCACGGCGCGGACTGGATCAAGCTCTACGCGGATTACCACTGCGGCAAGGCGAAGGGCTCCTCGCCCACGCTCACCCAGGACGAACTCAACGCTGCCGTGGAGGTTGCGCATTCGCTGAACCTGCCGGTGGCGGTGCACTCCAGCACGGCCGAAGGCATGCGCCGCTCGGTCATGGCCGGCGTCGACACCATCGAGCACGGCTACGACGGTACGCCGGAGGTGTTCGCGCTGATGAAGAAACACAACGTGGCCTACATGCCCACGCTCGAAGCGAGCGCGGCGTATGCCGAATACTTCGGTGGCTGGAAACCCGGCGCACCACCCACCGAGGCGATGAGCACCGCCGCGCAGGCGTTCAAGCGCGCGATGGACGCCGGCGTCACCATCGGCGCCGGCAGCGACGTGGGCGTCTTCACCCACGGCACCAACTACAAGGAACTCGAATGGATGGTCCGCGACGGCATGACGCCGGCGAAGGCCCTCCTCGCCGCCACGGCCGTCGACGCGAAGGTGCTCCGCCAGCAGGACCACATCGGCCAGCTCCGCCCCGGCCTCGACGCCGACATCATCGCCGTCCCTGGCGATCCGACGAAGGACATTTCGGTACTTGCCAGCGTCCCCTTCGTCATGAAAGGCGGTGCGATCTACAAGAAGCCGTAGCGTCAGCCGAGGCGGACACCCGTCTGCTCTTCGCTTACCTTCCAGAGCTGCTCTGCCGCGGCCGGGTCGATCGCATAGTCGCGGACGCCATGCAGGTTGATCAGGTCGTTGGCGGCGACGGTGGCGTCGTCGAGCATCGGGGCGATATCGGCGTCTTCGAGGTACTCGCCGCCGCGGCCGTCGAGCAGCGGGCTGGTCGCGCCCCATACGCTGGTCGCGGCGCCCTGGGCGACGCTCTTGAAGCCCATCGCCAGGTTAACCACCGGCTTGCCTTCGTCGTCGATGGCACCGAAGCGGCGCAGGTCCTCGTCGGTCATGTAGCGGGCGAGGTCGGTGTGGATGGCGCCGGGGTGCAGCGAGAACGCGCGGATGTGGTCGGCCTTGCCGCGTGCATCGGCGGCCACGGCGAACAGGATGTTCGCGGTTTTCGACTGGCCGTAGCTCAGCCACGGATCGTAATCGCGACGCTCGAACTGGATGTCGTCGAACACCACCGGTGAATAGCGGTGCCCGCGCGAGGACACGGAAATGATCCGCGCGCCACGCGCCCGTTGCAGTGCCGGCCACAGGCGAACCGCCAGCTGGAAGTGGCCGAGGTGGTTGGTGGCGAACTGGCGCTCGTACCCACGTGCGTTGCGTTCCAGCGGGCAGGCCATGACGCCGGCGTTGTTGATCAGCAGGTGCAGCGGCTCGCCGCGGTCGAGTACGGCCTGGGCGAAGGCATCGATCGAGGCCGGATCGGTCAGGTCCATGGGGAGGACCTCGATACCGGCTTCGCCATCGAGCGCCTTGCGGGCCTTGGCCATGTCGCGGGCGGGAACGATCACCCGGGCGCCGGCGTCGCGCAGGGTGCGGGCGGTTTCCAGGCCGAGGCCGGCATAGCCGCCGGTGACGACGGCATTCCTGCCGGTGAGGTCGATACCGGCGATCACGTCGGCGGCGGTGCTGGTGGCGGTGAAGCCGGAGGGGAGGGGCGTTTGCATGGGAGGGTCCTTCGTGGGTTCCCTCTCAAGATAGGGACGCCAGGCCGGACGATGAATGCTTGAAAGTATGCATTACGTGCGCCATCGTACGGGAATGAACGACGATCCCATTACCGCGATCCTCCGCCTGGCCGAGATCGAGTCGGTCATGTCCGGTGGCTTCACCGCCGGCGGCGACTGGGCCGTGCGCTTTCCGCCGCCCGACAAGCTGAAGTTCTTCGCCGTGGCCCGGGGCAGCTGCGTGCTGCGCCTGGAAGGCGAGGCCGAGGACGTGCCCATGGCCGAGGGCGACGTGGTGCTGCTGGCCGCCCCCCGCAGCTTCATCCTGGCGAGCAACCCGGACCTGCCGGCCCGCGATGCGCATGAGTTCGAGTGGCTGGGGCCGCAGCGGCTGGTGGCCATCAACGACCGCACGGACACCCTGCAGATTGGCGGCCACGTGCGCGTCCACCCGGCTTACGAGGCCATGCTGACAGCTGCGCTGCCGGCATGGATGCGCATCGACGCCGCCGCGCCGGAGGCTGCGACCATGCGCTGGCTGATCGACCGGATGGTGCAGGAGAGCCGCGATGGACTGCCGGGGGCCGGGCTTGCCCAGGCGCAGCTGGCCCACCTGCTGTTCGTCCAGATCCTGCGCGCCCAGATGGCGTCCGGCGACCTCCTGCCCCCGGGCTGGTTGCGCGCGGCGGCGGATCCCCGCCTGGGCGCCGTATTGCGCCAAATCCATGCCGACCCCGGCCGCAACTGGCGGCTCGACGAACTGGCCCGCGCCGCCGCCATGTCGCGGACGGTCTTCGCCGCGCATTTCCGCCGCGTCGCCGGCACCGCGCCCCTGGCCTACCTCACCGAGTGGCGCATGCGGCTGGCCTGCCAGGCGCTGCAGCGGGGCTCGATTCCCGTGGCCACGCTCGCGCGCGACCTGGGCTATGCCTCGGAAAGTGCTTTCAGCCACGCGTTCAAGCGTGTCGTCGGCGTGTCGCCCGCACGCTACGCCCCGGCGGAGGCGCTTCGCCTTTCCGCGTGACGCGCGGGTGGGCGGTGGGCATACTCGCCGCCTACAGCACACCGCGAAGGATCAGGGGCATGGTGGACGAACGGACGATCTGGGTAGGCCGCGACGGCCAGCGTTTTGGGCCGTACGACGAAGCCACGCTGCGCGCGTGGATCGCCGAGGGCAAGGTGGCGGCGCATTCGCTGGGCTGGCGCGAGGGCATGGCCGAGTGGCGGCCGCTCAGCGAGATCCTCGGCATCGTCGTGCCGCCGCCGATGGCCGGTGCCATGGCGCCCACGCTGCACGGTGAACTGCCGCCGCCGCCCGACATCCACTGGGTGGTCATCTTCCTCGTCGATCTTTTCGTCGGCGGCCTCATGGGCCTGGTCTGGCAGTTCATGCAGGCCTCGTGGATCAAGAAAATCGACCCGGCGAGCAAGGCCACCACGTGGCTGGTGGTGTCGCTGTGCATGCTCCCGGTCATGTGGTTCGCCATGATGGGCATGGTCTTCAACTCGTCCGGCGGTGCGGCCGTGCAAATCGGCAAGACGATGTCGCTGTTCGGGCTGATGTTCCTGATCGTCATCGCGTCGCTGGTGTTCCGTTACATGGCCTATTTCTCCATGGCCCGGTCCATGCGCGAGAAGCTGCCGGCCTACGGCCTCGTGCCGTCCATTGGCGGGGTCACGCTGTTCTTCTTCACCACGTATTACCTGCAGGGCCAGATGACGTGGTTGGCCCGCTGGCGCCAGACCGGCCAGGTCACGCCGCCTGCGCCGAAGGGCGTGTTCTGGATCATCGTGGCCATCTGGTTTGGCCTCGCCTTCCTGTTCGCGTTGCTGGTGGGCCTGGCCGCGCTGGGCAGCTACCAGCACTGACGCGGGGGCTGAGAAAGGCCGGTGCAAGGCGGCCATACCCCGATTCCGGCTACAATCCCGCTTTGCGTCGGTCCGGGAAAGAGCCATGTACCCCCAACGAGATCCCCGCGGATGAGTGACGGCACCCTGTTCGTGGTGGCCGCGCCTTCGGGTGCGGGAAAGTCCACGCTGGTCAATGCGTTGCTCAACCGTGAGCCGGACATCTCCCTGTCCATTTCGCACACCACCCGTCCGCCGCGCGTGGGTGAGGAATACGGCCGCCACTACTTCTTCGTGGAGCGGCCAGATTTCGAGCGCGAAATCGAGGACGGCATTTTCCTGGAACATGCCGAGGTGCACGGCAACCTCTACGGCACCTCACGCACGGTGGTGGCGGAAAAACTCAGCTCCGGTGCCGATGTCCTGCTGGAAATCGACTGGCAGGGCGCCCGCCAGGTGCGCAAGGGCAAGCCGGACTGCGTCAGCGTGTTCATCCTGCCGCCGTCGCGCACGGAACTTGAGCGCCGCCTCCGCGGTCGAGGATCGGACGCGCCGGATGTCATCGAGCGCCGCCTGTTCAACTCCCGCGAAGAGATCGCCCATGCGCACGAGTTCGATTACATCATCGTGAATGATCATTTCGACGACGCGCTGGCGGATCTCCAGGCCATCGTCCGCGCCGTGCGCCTGCGCACCGAGTGGGCGGCCAGGCGCCACGAAGCCCTGATCGAGGAACTGCTCGCACCATGACCGACGACGCCATCGTCCGCGTACGCGGCCTGACCACGGTCCTCAATGGCAAGACGATCTTCGACTCGCTGGATCTCGACATCCCGCGCGGCAAGGTCACGGCCATCATGGGCCCCAGCGGCACGGGCAAGACCACGCTGCTCAAGCACATCACCGGCCAGATGCGCGGCGACGCCGGCACGGTGGAAGTCGATGGCGAGAACGTGCGCACGCTCTCGCGCGAAAAGCTCTTCGAGCTGCGCGAGCGCATCGGCTACCTGTTCCAGAATTCCGCGCTGCTGACTGACTTCGACGTGTTCGAGAACGTGGCCTTCCCGCTGCGCCAGCACACGAAGCTGCCGGAAGAACTCATCCGCAACATCGTGCTCAACAAGCTGCAGGCCGTCGGCCTGCGTGGTGCCGCGCGGCTGTCACCGACGGAGCTCTCCGGCGGCATGGCCCGCCGCGTGGCCCTGGCCCGCGCCATCGTGTTCGATCCCGCGCTCATCCTGTACGACGAACCCTTCGTCGGCCTCGACCCGATCGCGCTCAACCAGGTGCTGCTGCTTATCCGCACGCTCAACGAAACGCTCGGCATCACCAGCGTGCTGGTGGCCCACGAGCTGGCCGCGGTGCAGAAGGTGGCCGACCACGTGTACCTCATCGCCAACGGCAAGGTCGTCGCGCAGGGCGCGCCCGCCACGCTCGCCAGCGACGGTTCGCCGTGGACGGCGCAGTTCTTCGGCGGCGAGCCTGACGGCCCGGTGCCGTTCCAGTACCCGGCCGGCGACTACGGCACGGCGCTCGGTTTTCCCGGAGGCAAGGCATGACGAGCAAGGAAGACAACGTCGTCGTCCGCAGCCTCGCGCAGATCGGCGCGTGCGGGCTGTTCCTGCTGACGATCCTCGCGGCCATCCCGCGCAGCCTGCGCCATGGCCGCGAAACCATCCGGCAGATCTGGTTCGTCGGCGCCATGAGCCTGACCATCGTCATGACCTGCGGCCTGTTCGTCGGCATGGTGCTGGGCCTGCAGCTGTATGACGTGCTCTCCATCTTCGGCGGCACCTCGGCGACCGGCACGGTGGTCGCCATCGCGATCTACCGCGAGCTGGGCCCGGTGGTCACCGCGCTGCTGTTCGCCGGCCGCGCCGGCACCTCGGTCACCGCCGAGATCGGCCTGATGCGCGCCACCGACCAGCTCGACGCCATGGAAATGATGGCGGTCGATCCCATCGCCTACGTGGTGGCGCCGCGCTTCCTCGCCGGCGTGGTCGCCCTGCCGCTGCTGGGCATCGTGTTCTGCGCCATGGGCGTGTTCGGCGGCCACCTGGTCGGCGTCACCTGGCTCGGCATCGACAACGGCACCTTCTGGTCGAACATGACCGCGGCGGTGGATGTCCACAAGGACATCATCGACGGCGTGCTGCTCAAATCCTTCGCCTTCGGCATCGTGGTCTCCCTGATCGCGGTGTTCCAGGGCTACACCACCCCGCCCACCAGCGAAGGCGTGGCTTACGCCACCACGCGCACGGTGGTCGCATCGTCCATTGCCATCCTGGCGCTGGACTTCGTCCTCACCTCCTTCCTGATCTGAGGCCACGGAGACCCACCATGACCGCCACCCTTTCCGTATTCCATTCGAGGACCGTGCCGTGACCCAGAGACGTTCCTATGCCGTCGGCACCGGCCTGTTCATCGTGCTTGGCTTTGCCGCGCTGGCCTACCTGGCCACCCAGACCACCTCCGTCGCCAACCAGCACGGCGGTTCCACGTACAACGTGGAAACCCGCTTCGCCAACGTCGGCCAGCTGAAGGTGCGTGCCCCGGTGAAAGTGGCCGGCGTCCGCGTCGGCTCGGTCACCGCGATCGACCTGGTGCCGGGCAAGGAAGAAGCGAAGGTGACCCTGGCCATCGACGATGCCCGCAAGGACATCCCCGATGACTCCGTGGCCACCATCTACACCAGCGGCCTGCTGGGTGACCAGTACATCGGCCTGCAGTACGGCCAGTCGAAGAACCCGGTGAAGGAGGGTGGGGCGCTCGCCTTTACCCGCCCGGCGCAGCAGCTGGAAGAGATGATCGGCAAGTTCTTCGGTGGCGGCAGCGCCCCGGATCGCCTGGGCGGAACCTTCCATGTCACGGGTGAATTCACCAACATCGGCGGCCTGCAGCCTGGCGCCGCGGTGAAAATGGCCGGCGTGCCCATCGGCAGCGTCGAGTCGGTGGTGGTCAAGCCGGGTGCTGTCGAAGCCACCGTGACCCTTGCGATCGACAAGCGCTACTCCCAGATACCTGATGACTCGGCCGCGGCGGTGTTCACAAGCGGTTTGATCGGTAGCCAGTATGTTGCGATCCAGCCCGGCGGCTCCCCGTCGTTCCTGGCCGACGGCGATCAGCTCGTGCTGACGCAGTCTGCGCTGCAGCTGGAAGACCTGATCGGCAAGTTCCTCGTGAACGGCTCGCCGAGCGACAACAAATCCGGTGGCGCCCAGGGCGGCACCCAACCCGATACCTCCGGCAAGAAGTAAGGCCGGAACCCAGGAGACATCGCATGCTGCGTCAGCTTTCCCTCGCTATTGCCCTTGCCGTCGGCACCGTTGCCGCGGCCCCCGTGTTTGCCCAGGCGGCAGCGCCGGCGGCGGCTGCACAGGGCCAGGGCCCGGAACAGATCGTCCAGACCATTTCGGACGACCTCGCCAAGGCCATCGAAGGCCACCAGGCCGAGCTGAAGAACGACAAGGAAAAGCTGATCGCCGTCATCGACGACACCTTCCTGCCGCACTTCGACATCGATTACGCGTCCATCCTCGTGCTGGGCCAGAACGCCACCAAGGCCACGCCGCAGCAGCGTGAGCGCTTCGCCAAGGCGTTCTACAACTCGATCACCCATCGTTACGCCGAGGGCCTGCTCAACTACACCCGCGGCCGCGTGAAGGTGCTGCCGTTCTCCGGCGACCTCAACAACAAGCGCACCGTGGTCCGCACCCAGGTGATGCTGGACGACGGCAAGTCGGTGTCGGTCGACTACGCGTTCCGCAAGAGCGCCAGCGGCGACTGGAAGGCGTATGACGTGATCATCGAGGGCATCTCGTACATCACCAACTACCGCAACCAGGTGGATGCCGAGATCAAGAAGGAAGGCCTGGACAAGCTGACGGCCGACCTGGAATCGAAGGGCTCCGCGGCCATCGACGAAATGAAGCAGGACACCGGCGGCGGTGCCCAGGCCGGCGGCAACAAGTGAGCCAGCCGGCCACGTTCCAGCTGGCCGATGCGCCGGGGGCCCTCAGGGTCTCCGGCGCGTTGACGTTCGGTACGGCGGCGGCTGCCCTCGAGGCAGGCCGCACCGCACTGGACCGCGCCACGCCGGCCAAGCTGGACCTGGCCGGTGTCACCCAGGCCGATAGCGCTGGCCTCGCCACCGTGCTGGCGCTGCTGGCGCACGCACGGCAGAAAGGCAACGACCTGAGGGTGGCCAATGCCCCCGCCGGCCTCGAAGCCCTGGCCCGCGTCTCCGGCGTCGCCACCCTCCTGTAAACCGGAGGTACGGCCCACAAAAAAAGCCCCTTGCGGGGCTTTTTTTGTGGGTGCCTGGTGGGAGGTCAGTCCGGGTTCTGCCCGTTCTGCTTCTCCCAGGAGTGCTGCTCCTTGAGCAGCTGGTCCGGGTCGAAATCCTTGCTGTCGCCCACGCCCTGCATCTTCTCGATCACGTCCTCCGGCGGGTTGCCGTCGTAGATCTGGTAGAGGCGCTGCTGGCGGTAGGCGTCGCGCATGAACACGTAAGGGTCGTACGCGGAAGCCAGGAAGCTCTCCGCATCGATCGCCCGGGCGCGCAGGGTCACGAGGTAAAGCACCGACGGGACGTAGTACTCGCCGTGGTGGAAGTCGTGGTTACGCGACAGGTAGCTCAGCGGATCGAAGAAGTAGCTGTCCACCGGGAGCTTCCAGACATCGCGCACCGTGGTCGGGCCGACGAAGGGGAGCACCAGGTACTCGCCCTCGGGCACGCCCCAGCGGGCCAGGGTCACGCCGAAGTCGCTGTCGTACAGCGGCATGCCCAGCATGCTGGCCGGGTCCTTGAAGCCCAGGAAGCCGATGCCAAGGTTCACCACGAAGCGGCCGGTGGTCACAGCGGCCTGGCCCGGGCGGCCCTGGAGCAGCTGGTTGCCGATGGTGATGGGCAGGCGGATATTCGTATAGAAGTCGCTCACCGCCGTCCGTACGGCCGGGGTGGTGACGTTACGGTAGCCCACGGCCACAGGGCGGATAACCGCCTTGTCCAGCTTGTCGTTGAACGCGTAAACCTTTCGGTTGACGTTTTCGTTCGGGTCGTCGGTGCGTGGCGGGGCAATGTGGCATGCCGCAAGCAGGGCCAGGGCGACCGCGCCAAAGGCAAGGCGGGCCAACTGCTTGACGTTGATCTTCGGGTGCATCGGGGTGACTCTGGGGGTGGGGCGATACTTTAGTGTACCGCTTGGTTTGATTATTTGCACTAACACCCGTCCTTCCTGGCCAGAACCCGGCATCATACCCCCCACCCAATGGACAGCCAACGGCCCGCACCGCTAAACTGCACGGTCATAAGTGTCTTTGTTGTCAAGGATTTGAAATGGCCCGTATTACTGTCGAAGACTGCCTCGAGGTAGTCGACAATCGCTTTGAGCTCGTGCTCATGGCGACCAAGCGTGCTCGCCAGCTCTCCAAGGGCGCCGAGCCGACCCTCGATCCGAACAACGACAAGCCGACCGTGCTCGCCCTGCGCGAGATCGCCGAAGGCCGCGTCAACGAAACCATGATCGACGAGATCGATCGCGCCGCTCGCGAGCGTGCCGAGCGCGAAGCCCTCGAGTGGGCCGCCACGGAAGTGGACGACGACCTCTCGAAGGGCGGAGATGACTGATGACGCCGGGTCCCTGTCGACCCAGCGACCATCCGTTCACTGCGCACGTTGTTGAAGCGCGGCTCCTGAAGCCGCGCGCGGGAGGCCGGGTCGCCTGAACCAGGGCGCGAGGCATTCCGATGGAAGTCATCCCCGCGAAAAAAATGACTGACGTCTCCGACGACACCCCGGTGCCCGCCTATGTGCAGGCGCTGGAAGATCGCGTGGGCGCGTACCTGCCCAAAGAACAGGTGATGCGCATCCGCCGCGCGTTCCTTGTCGGCGCGGTGGCGCACGAAGGGCAGACGCGTAAATCCGGCGAGCCGTACATCACGCATCCGGTCGCTGTCGCCCAGGTGCTCGCCGAGCTCGGCCTCGATGCCGAGACGATCATCGCGGCGATCCTGCACGACACCCTTGAAGACACCCAGCTCAGCCGCGAGGAACTCGCCGGCGCGTTTGGCGAAACCGTGGCCGAACTGGTCGACGGCGTCACCAAGCTCGACAAGATGCGTTTCTCCAGCCGTGCGGAAGCGGATGCGGAAAGTTTCCGGAAGATGCTGCTGGCCATGGCGCGCGACCTGCGCGTCATCCTCATCAAGCTCTCCGACCGCCTGCACAACATGCGCACGCTGGGCGCGAAAGATGGCGAATCGCGCCGCCGCATCGCGCGCGAAACGCTGGAGATCTACGCGCCCATCGCGCAGCGCCTGGGCATGAACAAGTTCAAGGCGGAACTCCAGGACCTCGGCTTCAAGGCCCTGTACCCGGACCGCCACCGGATCATCGGCGAGCGCATCCGCGCCGCGCTGGGCAACCGCCGCGAGGCCATGGCGAAGATCGAGATGGCGCTGGAAGGCCGCCTCGCCGCCGACAAGATCCCTGGCCGCGCCGTCAGCCGCATCAAGAGCGCGTGGAGCATCTATTCGAAGATGCGCAACGAGCACAAATCGTTCGCGCAGCTGATGGATGTGTACGGCTTCCGCGTGGTCACCGACTCGGCCATGCACTGCTACATGGCGCTGGGTTCGGTGCACGGCCTCTACAAGCCGGTGGACGCGCGCTTCAAGGATTTCATCGCCATTCCCAAGGGCAACGGCTACCAGTCGCTGCATACCGTGCTGCTCGGGCCGTTCGGCGCGCCGATCGAAATCCAGATCCGCACCTCGGAGATGGAATCCGTCGCCGAGCGTGGCGTCGCCGCGCACTGGGCGTACAAGACCGATTCGGGCCCGGCCAACAGCGCGCAGCTGCGTGCGCGCGAATGGCTCTCCAACCTGGCCGACAGCCAGGCGGGCACGCCGTCGGCCGCCGAGTTCCTGGAAAACGTCAAGATCGACCTGTTCCCGGATGAGGTCTATCTGTTCACGCCGCGCGGCGACATCTTTTCGCTGCCTCGCAACGCCACCGCGCTGGACTTCGCCTACGCCGTGCATACCGACGTGGGCGACCACGCCGTGGCCGCGCGCGTCGACAAGAAACTGGTGCCGTTGCGCACGCGCCTCATCTCCGGCCAGGTGGTGGAAATCATCACGGCACCGTCGGCCGTACCGAATCCGGCATGGCTGGAAGCGGTCGTCACCGGCAAGGCGCGTACGGCCATTCGCCAGTACCTGAAACACCTGCAGCACGAAGACGCCGTGGACTTCGGCCATCGCATGCTCGACCGCGCGCTCGATGCCCGCGGCCTCAGCCTCGATGCCATCCCGCCGCCGGTGCTCGATCGTTTCCTTGACGAAGCCAAGTTCAAGCGCCTCGAAGAGCTGCTCTCGGAAATCGCCCTCGGCAATCGCTTTGCCGACCAGGTGGCTGGCCAGCTGGTCGCGGTGATGGGCCCGCGCGATACGCATCCGCAGGCGCCCACCGAGCACCCGGTGGAGAAGATCCACATCACCGGTGCCGAGCGCGGCGTGCTCAGCTTCGGCAACTGCTGCCACCCCTTGCCGGGTGACGAGATCATCGGCTTCCTGTCGTCGGGCAAGGGCATCGTGGTGCATCGGGTGGAATGCCCGAACGTCGCCGAGTTCCGCAAGACGCCTGAGCGCATCGTCGCCATCGAGTGGGATCGCGATGTCACGGGCGATTACCGCGCCGAACTGCGCATCGAAGTGCTCAACCGCCCGGGCGTCCTCGCCACCGTGGCCGCGGCGATCGCCGATGCGGGCTCGAACATCGAAAACGTGGAATACATCGAGCGTGACAGCACCGCCGCCACGCTGCTGTTCGCCATCGAAGTGAAGGGCCGCAAGCACCTGGCTGACGTGATGCGCCGCGTGCGCCGCACCGGCGTGGTCAGCGGCGTTTACCGCCACCCGCTTTAACCCGGCGCGGCACCTCCGTAAACTCGGGGCTTCTCTTTCGAGGATTGCCCATGACCCGCAGCATCGTTGCCACCGACAAGGCCCCGGCGGCCATTGGCCCGTATTCGCAGGCCGTGCGCGCCGGCAATACCGTGTACTTCTCGGGCCAGATTCCGCTGGACCCGGCCACCGGCAACCTCGTCGATGGCGATATCACCGCGCAGACCCGCCGCGTGTTCGACAACCTCGTCGCCGTGGCCGAAGCCGCGGGTGGCAAGCTGGCCGATATCGTCCGCGTGGGCATCTATGTCACCGACCTGGGTAACTTCGCCGCGGTGAACGCCGTGATGGCCGAGTACTTCCAGCAGCCGTACCCGGCGCGTTCCACCATCGAAGTGTCGGGCCTGCCGAAGGGCGCCCACGTCGAAGTGGACGCCATCCTCGTCCTGCCGTAAGGCGCCTGCCGTCCCCGTGGCACGCAGCGCCGGCACCCCATCCGCCGCACCGCCGGCGGACCCTGGCCGCGCGCCGCTGACCACCCTCGGCGGCGTGGGGCCCGCGCTTGCCGAAACGCTCGGCAAGCTCGGCCTGCGCGAAGTGCAGGACCTCTGGTTCCACCTGCCGCTGCGTTACGAAGACCGCACCACGGTGATCCCCATCGGCGAACTGCGCCCCGGCGACCGCGCGCAGGTGGAAGGCACCGTGGATGTCGTCGAGCGCGGCTTCCGCTTTCGCCCGCAGCTGAAAGTGATCATCAGCGATGAGTCGGGCCGCGCCCTGTTGCTGCGCTTCTTCCACTTCCGCAAGGCGCAGGTGGAGCAGATGCAGAAAGGCACGCGCCTGCTCTGCTTCGGCGAAGTGCGCCAGGGACCGCAGGGCCTGGAGATCGTCCACCCGCAATACCAGCGCCTGGAAGACAGCGATGCGGTGGTGGTCGATGAGCGCCTCACCCCGGTGTACCCAACCACCGAAGGCCTGGGGCCGCGGCGCCTGGCCACGGTGATCGCCAAGGCCTTGCAGCACCTGCCGACGGACGATCGGCTTGAACTCATTCCGGAAGACGTCGGCCGCCCGCTCGGCCTCACCTCGCTGCGCGACGCGCTGCTCTACGTGCATCGCCCACCGCCGGACGTGGACCTGCGCCAGCTGGGCGAGGGTGCCCATCCCGCGCACAAGCGCCTCGCCTTCGAAGAACTGCTCACCCAGCACCTCACGCTGCGGCGCATGCGTGCGGCGGTGAAGGAGCGCAAGGCGCCCGCGCTGAAGAACGCCGGCCTGCTGCGCGAACGCCTGCTCGCCTCCTTGCCGTTCCAGCTCACCAAGGCGCAGGCGCGCGTCGCCGCTGAAGTGGGCAAGGATCTCGCCCGCGCCCATCCCATGCTGCGCCTCGTCCAGGGTGATGTCGGCAGCGGCAAGACCGTGGTCGCCGCGCTCGCCGCGCTGGCCGCTGTCGAAGGCGGCTACCAGGTGGCGCTCGTCGCCCCCACCGAACTGCTGGCCGAGCAGCACCTGCGCAACTTCCGCGCCTGGCTGGAGCCGCTGGGCCTGGATATCGAATGGCTCGCCGGCAAGGTGCAGGGCAAGGCTCGGCAGAGCGCGCTCGCACGCACGGCCAGTGGCGCCGCGCACGTCGTGGTGGGCACGCATGCGCTGATGCAGGAAGGCGTGGCCTTCGCCAAACTCGGCCTGGTCATCGTCGACGAACAGCACCGCTTTGGCGTGCACCAGCGCCTCGCCCTGCGCGACAAGGGTGCGGAAGGCGACATGATCCCGCACCAGCTCGTGCTCACCGCCACGCCGATCCCGCGCACGCTGGCGATGAGCGCGTACGCCGACCTCGACGTCTCCTCCATCGACGAACTGCCCCCCGGCCGCACGCCGGTGCAGACCGTGGCCATCTCCAGCGAACGCCGTTACGACGTGATGGAACGCATCCATGGCGCCTGCATGGAAGGCCGCCAGGTGTACTGGGTATGCACCCTGATCGAAGAGAACGAGCAGATGAACGCGCAGGCCGCCGAGGTGGCGCACGCCGAGCTCGTCGCCGGCCTGCCGGACCTCGCCGTGGGCCTGATCCACGGGCGCATGAAGCCCAAGGAAAAGCAGTCGGTGATGGATGCGTTCAAGCGCGGCGAGATCGCCGTGCTGGTTGCCACCACCGTCATCGAGGTGGGCGTGGACGTGCCCAACGCCAGCCTCATGGTCATCGAAAACAGTGAGCGCCTCGGGCTGGCGCAGTTGCACCAGCTGCGAGGCCGCGTCGGCCGTGGCGCCATCGCGTCCACCTGCGTGCTGCTTTACCAGACGCCGCTGTCCCGTCTGGCCCGCGAGCGCCTGCAGGTGATGCGCGAAACCAACGATGGTTTCCGCATCGCCGAGAAAGACCTTGAATTGCGCGGGCCGGGTGAAGTGCTTGGCACGCGGCAGACCGGCCAGCTGCAGTTCCGTATTGCCGACCTCGCCCGCGATGCGCACCTCATGCCGGATGTGCAGCGCGTGGCCGAGGCCATGATGCGTGACTACCCCGCGCGCTGCGAACAGCTGATCGCCCGCTGGGTTGGCGATGCCGCGCGCTACGTCGACGCCTGACGACGCTTAGCCCAGCCCCAGGTGTTCGCGCACCCGCTGGGCAACCCATTCGGTTTCACGAAGCACCGGCTGCACCGGCGGCGTGCTCGCGTCGATGTCGTGCAGGCGCCGGGTGGCGCGCAGTTCGGCGTGGAAGCGCTCGAGCTTGGCCGCCAGCGGCGCGCTGACCAGCGTATGCACCGGTCGCCCGGTGGCGCATGCCTCGGACAGCATGTTCACCGAATCGGCGGTGACCACCAGGCGGTCGGCCCAGCCGAGCACGCCGGGGTAGGGGTTCGGGTCTTCATCGCCGGGCGCCCAGACAAAGCCCGGCACGTCGTGGAACGCCTCGCGCACCATCGGTAGCAGGGCGGACGGCGTCCGTCGCGAGGCGACCACCAGCACCGAGCCGCCTTCATGGGCCTGGCGCCGCTTCACGGCCTCCAGCAGGGCGGCCAGTTCCGCCACATCCATGGGTGCACCGTGCCGGCCACCGCCGAGCAGCACGCCAAAGCGCGGCCCAGGCAGCTCGCCGAAGGTGGCGAACGCGTCGCGGGCGTCGGCCAGCCACGCATCGTCCACCGGGTTCAGCGAGCCGAGCGGGGTGAGCACGTTGTCGCCGTGCAGGTGGTCGTGCTTCGGCGCAACCACGAGGTCCCAATGGCGGGGCGCGATCCGCGGATCCAGGATCTGCACGGACAGGGCGCGGCCGTTCGACCACTGATGCACCTGCCGGGTCGCCCAGGCCGCCGAGCGGCCACAGCCAATCACCAGGGTGGGCCACGGCGGCTGCAGGCGATCGCGGTGCCGCGACAGCGCCAGGCGCGCGCCGGGCAGCAGCCGCGGGGCGAACCAGGACCACGGTGCCCTCAGGTCGACGACGAATTCGCGGATGGAGGGGGTGAGCGCTTCGGCCAGGGCCAGTGCCTGGCGCCGGTTGCCGGCGGCGCCGTCCGTCACCACCCAGCATGAACCCGCCGGCAGCCCGGGGGCACTCACGGCGACCCCATGCGTTGGATTGTTGTCGATTTCGACACAGTTCGTTCCTGCCAGACCGGTCCACGCGGCGGGCTACCCCGCTTACACTGTCGCCATGCCGGGTGGCCGGCGTCCGTTCACTGTACAAGGAATCCCATGAGTGCTCCGCTGTCCGACGCTTCGCTTGACCAGCTGTTCCGCCACGCCCGCACGTTCAACGCCTGGCAGGACAAGGAAGTAACCGATGAGCAGCTCGGCGAGCTCTACGACCTGGTGAAGATGGGCCCGACGTCCGCGAACTCCTCGCCGATGCGCCTCGTCTTCATCAAGTCGAAGGACGCCAAGGCGCGTCTCAAGCCGTTCCTTTCCGAGAACAATGCCGAAAAGACCATGGCCGCCCCGGTGACCGCCATCGTCGCCACGGATTTCGCCTTCTACGACCACCTGCCCAGGCTGTTCCCGCATGCCGATGCACGCAGCTGGTTCCTCGGCAACGAGCCGCTCATCCAGGCCACGGCCATGCGCAACAGCTCGCTGCAGGGCGCCTACCTGATCATGGCCGCCCGCGCGCTGGGCCTGGATTGCGGCCCGATGTCCGGCTACGACCAGGCCGGGCTGGACGCCGAGTTCTTCGCCGGTAGCCAGGTCAAGTCGAACTTCCTGGTCAACATCGGCTACGGCGATCCGGACAAGAACCTGTTCGGCCGCCTGCCGCGCCTCGCCTTCGACGAAGCGGCACAGATCCTCTAACCCGCTTTTTTTCAGCTGTACCCCAACCCACCGCAGGAGCTTCACATGCGCGCTCTCCGTTACGTCGCCCTCGCGGGCCTGATCGCCGCCGCTGGCACCGCCACCGCCGCCCCGGTCACCTACAACCTGGATCCGGGCCACACCATGGTCCTGTTCAGCTGGAACCACTTCGGCTTCTCCAACCCGACCGCCAACCTGGGCAGCGTCGACGGCAAGCTCGTCTACGACGAAAAAGACCCGACCAAGGCCACCGTCGAAGCCACCCTGCCGCTGTCCGGCCTGGACACCTTCGTGCCGAAGCTCGACGAGCACCTGAAGTCGGCTGACTTCCTGGATGCCGCCAAGTACCCGACCGTCACCTTCAAGAGCACCAAGGTCGCCACGGCGGGTAAGGGCAAGCTCAAGGTCACCGGTGACCTGACCGTCCACGGCGTGACCAAGCCGGTCACCCTCGACGTCACCCTGAACAAGATCGGCCCGCACCCGATGATGCATTCGCAGACCGTCGGCTTCGACGCCACGGCGACGATCAAGCGCTCGGACTTCGGCGTCGGCGCCTACGTGCCCAACGTCTCGGACGAGATCAAGATCCGCATCACCACCGAAGGCCACGACGCTTCGGCGAAATAAAAGCACGTCCCGTAACACCCCAAAGGGCGCCCGGCACAGCCGGGCGCCCTTTTTGCTACCATCGCCTCATCCCCGTATATCTGCATTACCCGGAGTTGTACCCATGCACGCCAATCCTGCGGCCGCGGCGCTTATCCCGGCGAATGCCGAAAACCTTTACCACGTGACCCGCAACGACCTTCCGCTGTCCTGTCCGATGCCGGGCATGTACCTGTGGAACTCGCACCCGCGCGTCTACCTGGCGATCGAAGACGAAGGCGGCCGGTCGAAGTGCTCGTACTGCGGTGCCACCTACGTACTAAAAGACTGACCGGCCCGGGCGGGCATCGAGTTCGCATCGCCCGCACATCCCTTACCACCGGACCGCGCCATGGCCACCGTCTTCCCACCCCGGACGATGACCGTTGTACAACTCGTACCCGCCCTTCATTCGGGCGGTGCCGAGCGCTCGACGCTGGAAATTGCCAAGGCGCTGGTCGATGCCGGGCACCGTTCCATCGTGGTCTCGGCCGGCGGGCGCCTCGTGGCGCAGCTGGAAGCGGAAGGCAGTGAGCACGTCACCCTGCCGATCGGCCGTAAATCCCTCGGTACCCTGTTCACGGTAGGCAAGCTGCGTCGCGTCCTGCGCGAGCTCAAGCCCGACATCGTGCATGCGCGCTCGCGCCTGCCGGCGTGGATCGGCTGGTGGGCCATGCGCGGGGTGAAGCCCCGGCCGCACTTCGTCACCACGGTGCACGGGCTGAACAGTCCCGGGCACTACAGCAGCATCCTGCTGCGTGGCGAGCGGGTCATCGTCGTTTCGCAGACGCTGCGCGACTACGTGCTGCGGCATTACCCGAACGACATTTCCACGGCGCGGATCGCCGTGGTGCCGCGCGGTATCGATACCGAGGCGTTCCCCTACGGCTATCGCCCGGACGATTCCTGGCAGCGCGCGTTCTTTGAAGAATTCCCTCAACTGGAAGGCGCGCCCCTGCTGACGCTGCCCGGCCGTGGCACGCGATTGAAGGGCCACGCCGACGGCATCGAGCTGATCGCCGACCTGCAAAGCCGCGCCATCGATGCGCGGCTGATCCTGCTCGGCGCCGATGAGCCGGGCAGGGAGGCTTACGTGGCCGAGCTGCGTGCGCTGATCAAGGAACGCGGGCTGGAAACCAAGGTGGCCATCTCGCCGGCGCGCGCCGATGTGCGCGACGTGTATGCCATCTCGAGCCTGGTGCTGCAGCTGTCCAAGCGCCCGGAGTCGTTCGGCCGTACCGTGGTCGAGGCCCTGGCCATGTGCCGCCCGGTGATGGGCTACGCCCACGGCGGTGTCGGCGAACTGCTTTCCGAACTCTATCCGGCCGGCCGCGTGCCGTTGAACGATCGTGAGCGGCTGGTGGAGCGCGCGGCCGAGCTGCTGCGCTTTGCGCCGCCGATCCCGCCGCCGCGCAGCTACCGCCTGATCGACATGCAATCGGCCACGCTGGCGCTTTACGCCGAAGTGGTCGAAGGCGTCGCCGCCGCGTGAGTGGCACCGGCCTGAAAGCCGCCCTGCGCGCCGGGCTGGCGTCGCCCCTGCTACCCGTCTGGCTCGTGCCGGCCCTGCTGCCGTTTGGCCGCAGCGCCGAGCTGGGCGTGTTCCTCTCGCTGGTTGGCGCGATCCTGTTGCTGGTGCGCGAGCCCCAGGCCATCCGCCACCACCCGGGGGCGAAGCTGTTCCTGTGGCTGTTCGCCGCGTATGCCGGCGCGGCCCTCGTCTCCGCCGTGGACGCCGTGGCGCCGGGCAAGACCTGGGGCACCGTTGCCGGCATCCTGCGTTTCGCCCCGCTGGGGATCTACACCTGTTTCGCCGTGCGCCGCCCGGCCAAGGTGCGCGCGCTCTACATGGCCACGGCCGTGGTGGTGGCCATCTGGGTGCTGGATGCCTGGGTGCAGGCGCTCACCGGCATCGGCCTGGCGGGGCACTCCAACGGCGAGCGCCTGTCTGGGATCTTCGGCTGCGATAACCTGAAGCTTGGCCCCGCCCTGTCTGCCTGTGCCCCGTTCCTGCTGTGGGCCGTGCGCGAGCGCTGGAATCGCTGGGCCCTGGTCGGCGCCTACCTGGTCACGCTGGGCCCGGTGTTGCTCGCCGGTTCGCGTGCGTCGTGGCTCTGCTACGGCATCGTCGGCGTGGCCTTCCTCTGGCGCGAAGCCGGCAGCGTGAAGCGCTTCCTTGCCGCCTGCGCCGCGGGCGGCGTGGTGCTGGCGCTGGTCGGCCTGCTGGCGTGGCAGGTATCGCCGCGCTTCCGCGAGCGCATCGCGCATACGGTGCCGGCGCTCAGCGGTACCTCGCAGGGCGTCGATGCCGCGCTGACCGGGCGCCTCGATATCTGGCATACCTCGTTGCGCCTCTATGCGGCACATCCCATCAACGGCGTGGGCGTACGCGGCTTCCGCGTGGCGTATCCCGCCTATGCCGCGCCGGGCGATCACTTCCTCACCCTGGAAAAGTGCGGTGACGGCGAAGGCGCCTGCCACGCCCACCAGGTGCTGCTCGAGGTGGCGACGGAAACCGGCACGCTGGGCCTGCTGGCCTGGCTGGCCGCCACGGTGTTCGCCGTGCGCATGTGGTGGCGCGCCGGCCCGGTGGCGCGCAAACGCGCCTTCCCGCCCACGGTGGCCCTGCTGGCCATCCTGTTCCCGCTGAACACGCACATGGCGTTCTACTCGGCGTGGTGGGGCCTGCTGGCCGCGTGGCTGCTGGCAGTGTGGTGCGCGGCCTTGTTTGCCGACCTGCCTGACGCGAGTCCGCGGCATGGCACGTGAGCCGCTCTCGGTCGTCATCACCACCTTCAACAACGCCGACACCATCGGTGCGTGCCTGGCCTCGGTCGCGTTCGCGGACGACATCGTGGTGCTGGATTCCGGCTCAGCCGACGCCACGCGCGATATCGCCGAGCAGGCGGGCGCCCGCGTCTACGTGCAGGCCTTCGCCGGCTACAGCGCGCAGAAGCAGATGGCGATCAACCTGGCGGTGAACCGCTGGGTGCTCCTGCTGGATTCGGATGAAACCCTGCCGCCCGACGCCGCGGCGCTCGTGCGTGGCGCGCTGGACGCCCCCTCCGCGGCAGGCTATGAAATGCTCCGGCGTGAATGGGTGTTCTGGCGCTGGCAGCCGGGCCGCGCGCGGCTCAATCATTACGTGCGCCTGTTCGATCGCGAGCGCGCGCGCATGAGTGGCCACGAAGTGCACGAGAGCGTGGTGGTGGATGGCCCGGTGCGCCGGCTCGACGCGATCATCGATCACCACGGCGAGCGCGACATCGAAGGCCGTGTCGACAAGGCCAATCGCTACTCGTCACTCCAGGTGCGCGACCGGCACACGCGCGAACCGCGCGCGCTGCGCCTGCGCATGGTCGCCTACCCGACGATCGCCTTTGTCCGCTTCTATGTCCTGCGCGGCCACTGGCGTGGCGGCTGGGCGGGCTTCATCGCCGCCCGCGTGCATGCCTTCTACGCGTTCCTCAAATACGCCAAGCTCTACGAGCGTCGCGTATCACGCCGCCACGGCGAGGGCCGGGCGGTGGAAGCCGAACGGCACCAGGATTAATTCGCACGCTTCGTGGCGCAGCGCCTCGCGGCGGCGAAATTCACTGCGGCGCTTGCTCTCCACCGAGGTTTCCAGGCGCACCGGCTCACGCGGCGGCAGGCGATAGAAGCCATGCTCCGCCGGGGTGCCACCGGCCTCGATCCAGAACGCGTCGTAGTCGGCCTTCACCTTGTCGGCGATGCCCGCGAACACGTGGCGGCCGTTGCCGACGCCAAGCACCTCGTCGATATCGAAGGCATCCGCCAGCGCACGCACCATCGACAGCAGCAGGTTCTTCGGGCGCAGGCCGTGGCATTGCTTCGTGAGCTCGCGCACGGCCTCGCGGCCGGCGTTGTTGGCCGCGCCCTGCAGGCAGCCAATCACGATGGTCCGGCCGCCGTTGATGATGGACAGCTGCGCGTAGGAAAGCTGCAGGCCCTCCTCGTTCGTCAGCGACAGGCTCAGTTCGCCCTCGCGGCCACGGCGGATCGGCGCCTTCACCAGCAACGAGAGCTTGCTGCCGTCGCGCAGGGTGAGCTTGCCGGCCAGTACCTGGCGCTCGCGATACAGCATGTGGAACAGCTCGCGCGGGAAGCGGGCCAGCGCGAATTCGTAGTGGTCGCGTACCGCGGCCAGGCGCTGCTCGGTGGTCCATGCCTTGCTGATGTAACGATGCTGGTAACGTTCCAGCAACACGCGGTCCACCTCGGTGAGACCGGCCATGGCGGGGGACTCGAGGAAGGCCAGCCATTCGTCGTGCGCGCGCCAGCGCTTCAGCGAGCGCCCGCAATAGGTCAGCACCGCGCCAAGCGCGTGCGAGCGGGTGCTGTGCCAGCCGGCGCGGCCATGTAACGAGCGCGCGAAACGAAGAAGCGACTGCATCGGGAAGGTCCGTTTCGTAGGGGAACGACGGACGTTCTACGCTGCGAATTTTTCATCGAACTTTCGCGACTTACCGCGATTCATCCGCCGTTGCCAGACAGAAAGCTACGGGAAAGTCCTGCGAAAGCTACGTTGCGCGATCAGTAGATTTTTGGCTCGCCGGGCGGTCGCGTCTTGAACCGCTTGTGCACCCAAAGGTATTGCTCGGGCGCTTCGCGCACCATCTGCTCGATCTGCGCGTTGACGCGCTCGGTGTCGAGCGTGGCGTCGTCGGAGGGGAAATCCTCCATGGGCGCGCCCAGGCGCAGGGCGTAGCCGGAGTCGTCGGGAAGGCGACGATGATGGAACGGGATGACCACGGCTTTCGACAGGCGCGCAAGGTGATGCGTCGCCGTGATGGTGGCCGCGCGCACGCCGAAGAACGAGGCGAACACGTTGTCCTTGCTGCGCATGTCCTGGTCCGGCGCGTACCACAGCGTGCCGCCGGACTTCAGGTACTTCACCGTGCCGCGGATGTCGTCCTTCTCGAACATGGCCGCCGCGTAGTGCAGGCGGGCGCGAAGCACGGCGAACTCGAACACATCCGAATCCATCCGCCGGTACATGCCGGCGATGCGGATGCGCTGCGATACCAGCCGTGCGCACAGTTCCAGGTTCGAGAAATGGCCGCCGACCAGCAGCACGCCGCGGCCGGCCGCGCGCGCCGCCTCCAGGTGCTCCAGGCCTTCGATGGTCACCGGGACGTTGGCGATGGCCTTGTCCGAGCCCATCCAGCCCAGCGCGAACTCGGCCAGCATCATGCCGACGTCGCACAGGTTGGCGCGCACGAGGGCTTTCTGCTCATCGGCGGACAGCGCGGGGAAACACAACGCGATGTTGGTGGCCGCGATGCGCCGGCGCTCCTTGTTCAGGTGCAGGGCCAGCCGGCCGGCCAGGCGGCCCAGCCCCATCAGCCAGCGGAACGGCAGGTGGGCCATCCCCCAGATCACGCCCACGCCGATCCACGCCGGCCACTGGCGTGGCGCGAGAAGGTGGCGGGTGAGGGTGGGGCGGGGCATTCCGGGCATGGCCGGGCATTGTAGCGGACCGGGGCGGCTATACTCCCCGGTCCACGTCAGCTCCGGGAAAAGCGTGTTCCTGCGCCTGCTCTACAACCTGGCCATGTACCTGTTCACGCCGCTGGTGATGCTGCGCCTGATGGCTCGTGGCATGCGCTATGGCGACTATCACGTGCGCTGGCGCGAGCGCTTTGGCACGTTCAGGGAGCCACGCCTGGCCGGTTGCCTGTGGGTGCATGCCGTCTCCGTGGGCGAGGTGAATGCCGCCGAGCCGCTGGTGAAGGCGCTGATGGAGGCCTATCCGGAGGCGCCGATGCTGGTCACCACGGTGACCCCGACCGGCTCCGAGCGCGTACGCCAGCTGTTCGGCACCTCGGTGCACAGCGTGTACCTGCCGTACGACCTGCCGTTCGCGGTGCGCCGGTTCCTGCGCAGCACGCGGCCGCGCCTGGCCGTGATCGTGGAAACCGAGATCTGGCCGAACCTGTATTTCGCCTGCCGCCGGCATGGCATCCCGCTGCTGATCGCCAATGCCCGCCTCTCGGAGCGTTCGCTGAAGGGCTACGCGCGGATGAGCTCGCTGGTGCGCCGCGCCCTGCGTTGCGTGAGCCATATCGCCGCGCAGTCACGCACGGATGCAGCCCGTTATCGCCTGCTGGGCGCGGAGCCGTCGCAGCTCACCGTCTGCGGCAACCTGAAATTCGATATGCCCGTGCCCGACGCGGCCCGTGAGGGCGGCCTGGCCATGCGTGAGGCCTGGGGAGCCGGCCGGCCGGTGTGGATCGCGGCGAGCACGCACGAAGGCGAAGAGATGTGTGTGTTCGAAGCACACACCGAGGTGATGCGGCGCCTGCCGGATGCCCTGTTGCTCATTGCCCCGCGCCACCCGGAACGCTTCAAGGCGGTCGAGTCGTCGGTGCGCAGCCTTGGCTTCAACGTCGCCACGCGCAGCGCGGACCGCTTGCCCGGGCACGCCACGCAGTGTTTCGTCATCGATTCGATGGGCGAGCTGCTGCGCTTCTTCGCCGCCGCGGACGTCGCCTTCGTCGGCGGTAGCCTGGTCTCGATCGGCGGCCACAACGTGCTCGAGCCCGCCGCGCTGGGCAAGCCGGTGCTGGTCGGCCCGTACACCTACAACTTCGAAGAGATCACCCAGGCCCTGCTCGACGAGCACGGCGGCCACCGGGTGAAGGACGGCACGGAGCTGGGTGCCGAAGTGCTCGCGCTACTGCGCGATGAAACGCGTCGCGAGGCCATGGGCCACGCGGCGCGCCAGGTCTTCGAAAGCGAACGCGGTTCCGTCGGCAAGGTGATGAAGCTGGTCGACACCCTGCTCCAGGAATAAGCGCCGCTTAGTCGGCCTTGCAGGCGAAGCGCGCATGGACCCCGGCCCGGCCCGCCGCATCGGGCTGGCCGACATCGAAGCTCGCGAACAGGATGCGGCGGCGGGCATCGGCGCAGGTGCGATGCATCTTCGCGGCGACGGCCTCGTAGGTGGCGCGCGCGGGGCCGCGCGTCCAGATCAGTGCCCCATCGGGGGACTGCGCATCGCCCATCGGGTTGAGCATGGCCGGGTCCGCCTGGCCGCCCGCTGCGGCAGCGCCGGCCGCGGCGGCCGCGTCGTCGAGCCGGCAGGTGGCGTAGGCATGCATGCTCCGGGCGTTCTCCATGGAATCGAACTGCGGGCGCTTGTAGCCGTCGCGGTATTCGACGAGGTACCCGCTGCGCTGGCCGCACGTGGCGAGGGCCTGCTTCCACAGCGATTCGGCGAGGCGCGCATCGTCCCCGTGCGGCGGGCCCTTTTGCAGGATGTCGAACTCGAAGGCGGTGACCGGCGGCATGTCCGTCACCCGCGGCGGCCGGGCCTGCGGGCTGTTGCCAGCGGCGTACGACGCGGTGGCGACGCCGAACAGGGTGAAGGCGAAGGCAGTAACTCGAAGCATGGTTCGTCCTTGAAGAGGCCGGCGGGTTGCCGGCTGACGAAGCATGAGGATGTCGGGGCGACGCGGGTATCGGCGTGGAGCGCGGATGGATGAGAGGGTTTGCCTACACGCCTCGGGTGACGCCTGACGTGCAGGCAAAAGAAAAGCGGGCCATCGGGCCCGCTTTCCTGTCGTGCTGTGTATCCGACGTGCGCTTACTGGAGCAGCGAGTTGACGGCTTCCAGGTCCTTCACGTCCACCGTGCCAGCGGTCTGCTTCAGCAGCAGCTTGTCCAGCACGAACTGGTGGCGGGCCTGCGAGTAGTCGCTGAGCGCCGAGGTGAGGTTCTGCTGCGCGATCAGCACGTCGACGATGGTGCGCGTACCGACTTCGAAGCCGGCCTGCGTGGCGTCGCGCGCGCTCTCGGCGGACTCGACGGCGGCCTTGGTGGCTTCCACCTTGCTGATGCCGGCGACGACCGAACGGTAGTAGTTCAGCGTGTCACGCACCACCTGGCGGCGGGTGGATTCCAGCGAATCCTGCGCCGCATCGCGCTGGTAGATCGACTGGCGGACGCGCGACTGCGTGGCACCGCCCGAGAAGATGGGCACGTCCAGCGTCAGGCCCACCGAGGTGGAGCCGCGGCCGTTCGAGCCCAGCGTGCCGGAGCTCTGGGAGACGCCAGCGTTCTGGTTCCACTGCGTCGCCTTGCTGTAGCCCAGCGTCGCATTGATGGTCGGCAGGTGGCCGGCGCGTGCGGACGAGATGCTGTGTTCGGCGGAATCGACGTTGTACTGCGCGGCGATGATCGTCGGGCTGGTCTTGACGGCTTCCGCCACCCAGGCCTGGGCATCGTTCGGGGTCGGGGGATCCATCGGCAGCTGCTCGCGCAGCTTCTTCAGGTTATCCGCCGGCTGGCCGGTGATCTGGGTGAGGGCCTCGCGCGAATCCGAGAGCGTGTTTTCCGCGGTGATCACCTGGGCCACGGCCGTGTCGTGCTGGGCCTTGGCGTCCTGCACGTCGGTGATGGCCGACAGGCCAACGTCGAAACGCTGCTGCGCCTGCTCCAGCTGACGGGCCAGGGCCTGCTCGTTCGCCTTCTGGAACGTGAGGGCGTCGTCGTTGGTCAGCACCTGGAAGTAGGCGGTGGCCACGCGCGTCGACAGCTGCTGCAGCGCGGCGTCGTACGTGGCGTTCTGCGAATCCGCCGAGGAGCGGGCCGCCTTCAGGTCGGCGTACTTGCTGAAGTCGACGACGCTTTGGCTGACCGTGGCGCTGGTCGAGCGCGTGCGGCTGTGGCCGATGTCGCCGGTGAAACCGGTGATGGTGGTGCCGTCGGCGCCGTAGATCGGCTCGCGGGTCGGGCCGTTCGGGTCGGTCTGCACCAGGCTGAGCTGGGCGCTCACCTGCGGCAGCAACAGCGCGCGGGCCTGCGTGACGCCCTCACCGGTGGCGAGGCGGGTGGAATCGGCCTGCGACAGCACCGGGTCGTTGGCACGGGCCTGGCGGTACGCATCGAGCAGGTCTTCCGCATGGCTGGCGAACGGTGTCGCTGCCAGTGCCAGCGCGACGGTGAGGAGCTTCAAGCGCATGGTTTCGCCTCGTGGGTGATGGGGGGATCTTTAAAAGTCAGAGCACGAAGCGCTTCACCGGCGCGGCATGCGCCAGGTAGGGAAGGTCCGTTTCAAACAACGATTCCTCGCGGTAGCGGCCCTCGCCCTCATGGGTAAGGAGCACCGCGGTCTGGGCCGGCGAATCGCCGCGCACCACGAACATGCGGCCGCCCGGCTTCAGCCAGCGGACGAAGGTCTCGGGAATCGCGTGCACCGCACCGGTGACCACGACGACGTCGAAAACGCCCGCGGGCGTGTAACCGTTGACGGCTTCGGCCACGGCCAGGGTGGCGTTGGTGACGCCGGCGGCCGCGAGGCGCTGGCGGGCGGCCTCCACGAAATCGGCGTGCATGTCGATGCTGGTGACCTTGCCGGCCAGGTTGGCCAGGCAGGCGGTGAGGTAGCCCGAACCGGTACCGATCTCGAGGACCTCGTCGGTCTTGTTCAGGGCCACGGCCTGCAGCACACGGCCTTCGATCACCGGCTTCATCATGACCTCGTCATGCCCCAGGGGCAGGTTCAGGTCCGCGAAAGCGACGTTGCGGTGGGCCGGAGCCACGAAATCCTCGCGGCGCACTGCCTTCAGGGTGTCGAGTACCGAGTACTCAAGCACTTCCCAGGGGCGAACCTGGTTCTCGACCATGTTCTGGCGGGCCTGCTCGAAATTCATCGCCATGGTGTTCAATCCCGTACGAAAAGCTGAAAAAAGGTTCGAAAGGATAAGCGGTTAGAGGCCGATTTCCCAATGTGCAAAGGCTGCGGTGCCGGGGGATTCCGGCGAAGTGCCGGAAGTCACCAGCCGGGGCTGACGCTCGTCATGCCCCCCGGGGCTTGCCTCCCGCCGCCTGAATGGCCGGTGGGGACAGGGCCGGGCAACCATGGAGACCGCACGAGGCGCCCCCACTTTATTCTAAGGTAGGACAGCGGTTACCTCTTGATCCGGCTTGATCTCGCGCCAAAAAGATGCGCACGACGCTGGAAATAACTAAACCGCTGCGTATAATAAAGTCATAACTTTTGTTTGTGAAGGTGCACCCATGAACGCGAGCCCGAAAATCAAGACGCAAGGCCCCGGGCGACCGAAGGACATGGAGAAGCGTGCGGCCATCCTGGACGCCGCCAAGGCGCTGTTCACCCAGGGCGGCTTCGGTGGCACCAGCATGGACGCGGTCGCGGCCTCCGCCGGTGTCTCCAAGCTCACCGTTTACAGCCATTTCGGCGACAAGGACAACCTCTTCCGCGAGGTCATCCGCGCCCACGTACAGGAACGCCTGCCGGACGACCTGTTCGACGCCAGCGCCGGCGCCGATATCCGCGCCACGCTGACGGCTATCGCCGGCCGCCACGCGGCGATGGAAACCAATACGGAATCCGTCGGCACCTTCCGCGCCATCCTTTCCGACTGCCAGTCCAGCGGTAACCCCCGCTTTGGCCGCCTGGTCTGGGAAGAGGGCCCGGTGCGCATGCACAAGCTGATGAGCCGCCTGCTCGGCGACGCCGTGGAACGCGGCCAGCTCGATATCCCGGACGTCAGCCGCGCCACCACGCAGTTCCTGGCCCTGCTCAAGGGCGACCTCCTGTTGCGCCGCCTGTTTGGCTGCGAAGACTGCGCCGTGCAGTTCGGCGAGGAAGTGAAGGCCAACGCCCTGGCCGCGGTCGAGATGTTCATGCGCGCCTACGAGCCGCGCGGGTAACGCTCGCCTTCCCATCCGCTTCGTGCTTGAATCGGCCCCGAAGCGGGGGTGCCAGCGCAATGCGCGGGCTGAGAGAGTCCCTTTGAACCTGATCCGGTCAGTACCGGCGTAGGAAGCTTTGTCCACGGAAGCCGTGCGCCTTGTGCGCGCCCGGCCGCCGTGGCGGCGCGTCCGCTTCTCCCTCCTCCAGAGCCGAGAAGCCGATGAATGCCATGTCCCCCGAGCTCGTACGCGCCGCCCGCGAGCTGTCCTCCTCCGTCACCGTACCCATCCCCGGCTCACGCAAGATCCACGTGACCGGCAGCCGTGCCGACCTGCGCGTGCCCATGCGGGCGATCGCCCAGGCGCCGACGCCCACCCTGTTCGGTGGCGAGACCAACCCGCCGGTGGTCGTCTATGACACCTCCGGGCCCTACACGGACCCCGACCACCCCGTGGACCTCGCTGCCGGGCTGCCCCCGCTGCGGGCCGCCTGGGTGGCGGAGCGCGGCGATGTCGTCCGGCTGGACGGCCTGACGTCCACCTTTGGCCGGGCCCGGGCGGTGGACGAGCGCCTCGATGCCATCCGCTTCCCGGCCCCCCGCGTGCCCCTGCGCGCCATGCGCGGCGCCACGGTCACCCAGATGCACTACGCCCGCCGGGGCATCGTCACCCCCGAGATGGAGTTCATCGCGCTGCGCGAGAACCTCCCCGCCGAATTCATTCGCGACGAGGTGGCCCGCGGCCGCGCCATCATCCCGGCCAACATCAACCACCCCGAAGCCGAGCCGATGATCATTGGCCGGCGTTTCCTGACCAAGGTGAACGCCAACATCGGCAACAGCGCGGTGAGCTCGGGCATCGCCGAAGAGGTGGAGAAGCTGGTCTGGGCGATCCGCTGGGGCGCCGATACGGTGATGGACCTTTCCACCGGCAAGCACATCCACGAAACCCGCGAATGGATCCTCCGCAATGCGCCGGTGCCGGTCGGCACGGTGCCGATCTACCAGGCCCTCGAGAAGGTCGGCGGCGTGGCCGAGGAGCTCACCTGGGAGATCTTCCGCGACACCCTGGTGGAGCAGGCGGAGCAGGGCGTGGACTACTTCACCATCCATGCCGGCGTGCTGCTGCGCTACGTGCCGCTGACGGCGGGCCGCGTCACCGGCATCGTCTCGCGCGGCGGTTCCATCATGGCCAAATGGTGCCTGGCCCATCACCGCGAGAACTTCCTCTACACGCACTTCGAGGAGATCTGCGAGCTGATGCAGGCCTACGACGTATCGTTCAGCCTCGGCGACGGCCTGCGCCCCGGCTGCATCGCGGATGCCAACGACGCGGCGCAGTTCGGCGAGCTCGACACGCTGGGCGAGCTGACGAAACTGGCCTGGAAACACGACGTGCAATGCATGGTGGAAGGCCCCGGCCACGTGCCCATGCATCTCATCAAGGAGAACATGGACCGCCAGCTGGCCGTCTGCCACGAGGCGCCGTTCTACACGCTGGGGCCGCTCACCACGGATATCGCGCCGGGTTACGACCACATCACCAGCGCGATCGGCGCGGCCATGATCGGCTGGTTCGGCACGGCGATGCTCTGCTACGTCACCCCGAAAGAACACCTTGGGCTGCCCGACCGCCAGGACGTCCGCGACGGCATGATCGCCTACAAGATCGCCGCGCATGCCGCCGACCTCGCCAAGGGCCACCCCGGTGCGCAGCGGCGCGATAACGCGCTGTCGAAGGCGCGCTTCGAGTTCCGCTGGGACGACCAGTTCAACCTGGGCCTCGATCCGGAAAAGGCCCGCGAGATGCACGACGCCACGCTGCCGAAGGACGCCCACAAAAGCGCGCACTTCTGCTCCATGTGCGGGCCGAAATTCTGCTCGATGAAGATCACCCAGGACGTGCGCGAATACGCCGCGGGAATGGACGCCAAGGCGCTCGAATTCCGCGCCCAGGGCAGCGAGGTGTACCCGAAGGCGTAAGCGGGGACGGGGTGGTTCGCAATGAGTCGCATTCGGCGCGTCCTTCACCCCGTTTTTTCGGGATCGGCCCTACCGTCAGGCCCCTACCCAACTCCCGCATCCGGAGCACAGGCAATGGCCAGCAAGAAACCGTTCGTCAGCGATATTGAGAACATCCGCAAGCGCGCCCGCGAGCACATCGACAAGGGCGCCATCACCGCGGGGTATCGCGCCGACCGCGAAACGGTGATCAAACTGCTCAACGAAGCGCTCGCCACCGAGATCGTCTGCGTGCTGCGCTACAAGTACCACTACTACATGGCGCCGGGCATCCACTCGCAGAGCGTGAAGGCCGAATTCCTGGAACACGCCAACCAGGAACAGGCGCACGCGGACCGCATTGCCGAGCGCATCACCCAGCTCGACGGCACGCCCAATTTCAACCCGGAAGGCCTGCTTTCACGCAGTCACGCGGATTACGTCGAAGGCGTGGACCTGGTCGACATGATCAAGGAAGACCTGGTCGCCGAGCGCATCGCCATCGACAGCTATCGCGAGATCGTCAGCTACATCGGCGATGACGATCCGACCACCCGGCGCATCATGGAAGACATCCTGGCGCAGGAAGAAGAACACGCCGAGGACATGGCCACCCTGCTCGAAAACCTCGGCAAGAAGGGCGAGCCGGCGGCACCCTCGAAGCACTGATTAGGTAAGCTGGGGGCACCGCTCGCACTCGTCGGAAAGGATCATCATGAACGCGACCGCTGCCCCCGCCGCTCCCCGCAGGCGCCGCTCCCTCAGCCTGCTCATCGCCGTGCCCCTGGCGCTGCTCATCCTCCTGGTCCTCATCCTCATGTGGTGGTGGGACAAGGAGCCGGAGCAGTTCGACCCGGTGCAGGTGACCACCGCGCACATGAAGGACATCGGCCGGCCCATGAGCACGGGCGCCGTCACCACCTACACGCTGATGCGCTCGGTGGATACGCTGATGGACAAGCGCGGCGGCTACCTCACCAACGACAAGCTGCCGCCCGGGGTGTTCATGGACAACATCCCCAACTGGGAATTCGGTTCGCTCACCGCGTCGCGTGACCTGGCCCGCGCCCTGCGCAACGACTTCAGCCGCTCGCAGACCCAGTCCACCGAGGACAAGTCGCTCGGCGAGGCCGATCCGCTGCTCAATAGCCCGAACGACCGCTGGCTGTTTCCCAGTTCCGAATCGCAGTACGGCAAGGCGGTGGACGACCTCGGCGATTACCTTGGCCGCCTAAGCGATGCCGAGGACGGCAACGCGCACTTCTACGCCCGCGCTGACAACCTCGCGGACTACCTGCAGACCGTATCGGCCCGTCTTGGCTCGCTGTCGCAGCGGCTGTCGGCCAGCGTCGGCCAGCTGAAGGTGGACGCGGCGCCGAACGCCGACGTGGCGGGTACCGCCAAGCCGGCCAAGGCCGTCTACGTGAAGACGCCCTGGAACAAGATCGACGACAACTTCTACGAGGCGCGCGGCTACACCTGGGCGCTGCTGGAGCAGCTGAAGGCCATCCGGCACGACTTCGCGCCGATCCTGCGCAGCAAGAACGCGGATGCCAGCCTCGAGCAGGTGATCCGTGAGCTGGAGGAATCGCAGAAGTCGCTGGGCAGCCCGGTGGTGCTCAATGGCTCGCCGTTCGGCTTCTTTGCCAACCACTCGCTGGTGATGGCGAACTACATCTCGCGGGCGAATGCCGCGATCATCGACCTGCGCACCCTGCTGGGCCGCGGTTAAAAAAAAAGGGCCCGCTTCGCAGCGGGCCCTTTTCGTCTCACACGATTATTTGTTGTCGGACTTGTAGCGGCCCATGCCGGCGACGATCTCGGCCTTGGCTTCGGCAGCGCCGACCCAGCCGTCGATCTTGACCCACTTGCCCTTCTCCAGATCCTTGTAGTGCTCGAAGAAGTGGCCGATGCGCTCCAGCCAGTGGCCCGAGACCTGGGCGATGTCGCGGATGTGGCCGTAGCCGGCGAACACCTTCTCCACCGGGACGACGACGAGCTTCTCGTCAGCGCCGGCTTCGTCGGTCATCTTAAGCATGCCGACCGGGTGGCAGCGGATCACCGAACCGGGGACCAGCGACAGCGGCAGGATCACCAGGGCGTCCAGCGGGTCGCCGTCGCCACCCAGGGTGCCCGGCACGTAGCCGTAGTTGCACGGGTAGCGCATCGGGGTGGAGAGGATGCGGTCGACGAAGATCGCGCCGCTTTCCTTGTCCACTTCGTACTTGACCGGCTCGGCGTCCTTGGGGATTTCGATGATGACGTTGATTTCATCCGGCACGTTCTTGCCGGCGGGGACGAGGTGCAGGCCCATGGGCGTTCCTTGATGCAGTGGGGTTACGAAAAAAGCAGCCCCATAGGATACAAGAAGCCGGACCGGGGGCGCGAAAGGCGCCCCAGAGCCATTCAGCCGGTGGCCGGCGCCGTGGCGGCGCCGGCCGGGAGGGCTTATTTCAGGTGGTCCCAGAGGTAGACGTAGGACAGGGCGTTCATGAAGGCGGCCTGCTTGTTGTCGGCCGCCGCGCCGTGGCCGCCTTCCAGGTTCTCGTAGAAGCTGGCGTTGAAGCCCATGGCCTGCATCCGCGCCGCCATCTTGCGGGCGTGCACCGGGCCCACGCGGTCATCCCGGGTGGACGTGGTGAACAGCACCGCCGGGTAGGCCGTGCCCTTGTGCAGGTTGTGGTACGGCGAGAACGTCTGGATGTACTTCCACTGGTCCGGCTTGTCCGGGTCGCCGTACTCGGCCATCCACGAGGCGCCGGCCGACATGTGCGGGTAGCGCTTCATGTCCAGCAGGGCCACCTGGCTCACCACCGCGCCGTACAGCTGCGGGTACTTGGTCAGCATGTTGCCGGCCAGCAGGCCGCCGTTGCTGCCGCCCATCATGCCCATGTGCTTCGGGGTGGTGATCTTGCGGTCGATCAGGTCCTGCGACACCGCCGCGAAGTCCTCATAGGCACGCGGGCGGTTGGCCTTCAGCGCCGCCTGGTGCCAGCGCGGGCCGTACTCGCCGCCGCCACGGATATTGGCGATGACGTACACGCCACCCTTTTCCAGCCAGGCGCGGCCGGGGCCGGCGAGGTAGGCGGGCTGCAGCGAGATCTCGAAACCGCCGTAGCCGTAGACCAGGGTCGGGTTGTTGCCGTCCGCCTTCATCGTCTTCGGGGCGATCTCGAAGTAGGGCACCTTGGTGCCGTCCTTCGAGGTGGCGAAGTGCTGGCTCACCGCGTACTTCGAGGCATCGAAGAAGGCCGGGGTGTGCTTCAGCGCCTCGCGGTCACCCTGGCCGACCACGCCGTAATACAGCGTGGTCGGCTGCAGGAAGCCGGACACGGTGAGGAAGTACTCGTCGCTCTCGTCGGCATCGATGCCGGTGGCCGACATGGTCGACAGCGCCGGGGCGCCGCCCAGGGCTTCACTCTTCCACGGGCCCGTCGCCGCCGGGGTCAGCACCTGGATCTGGCTGACCACGTCGCGCATGGTGTTGAGGATGAGGTGGCTCTTCGTCCACGAGTGGCTGGCCAGCGAGGTGTGCTCGTCCGGGGTGAACAGCACGGTGATCTCGCGCTTGCCGGCCATGTAGTCGTCGAACTTCGCCGCCAGCAGGGAGCCGGAGGGGTAGGTGGTGCCGCCGACCTTCCAGTCGGTGCGCGGTTCGATCAGCAGCCACTCGCGTTCGACGTCGGTCTCGGCGTCGTTGGGCACGTCGATCTTGGTCAGCTTGCCTTCCTTGCCGCGGACGAACGATTCGCTGTTGTAGAACTCCAGCGCACGCATCACGAACTCGCGCTCGAAGCCCGGGGTGAGGTCGCGGTAGGCCGAGATCGACATGTCGGTCTTCTTGCCTTCGTACACCGTGGTGGCGGATGCCAGCGGCGTGCCGCGCTTCCACTCCTTCACGATGCGCGGGTAGCTCGAATCGGTGGTGCTGCCCGGGCCGAAGTCCGTGGCGACGAACAGGTGGTCGTGGTCGATCCAGGCCACCTGGCTCTTCGCCTCGGGCAGGCTGAAGCCGTCCTTCACGAAGCTGCGCGTGCTGAGGTCGAACTCGCGGATCACGTCCGCGTCCGCACCGCCGCGCGAGAGCGAGACCAGGCAGTAACGGTTTTCCGGCTTCAGGCACTGCACGCCGTGCCACACCCAGTTTTCCTTCTCGGTGGCCGAGAGGGCGTCCAGGTCGATCACGGTTTCCCACGCCGGGCTGTCCTTGCGGTACTCGGCCAGGGTAGTGCGGCGCCAGAGCCCCTTCGGGTTCTTCTTGTCGCGCCACAGGTTGTAGTAGTGGTCCCCGATCTTGCTGACCATGGGGATCTTGGCGTCCGAGTCCAGCATCTCGAGGATGCGGGCGTCGAGCGTCCTGAACTCATCGCTCTCGGCGTACTGGGCGACGGTCCTGGCGTTTTCCTGCTTCACCCATGCGAGCGGCCTGGCGCCGTCGATGTCGTCCAGCCAGAGGTTTTCGTCATCACCCGCGGCCTGGGCGGCCGGGGCAGCGGGGGTCTTGTTCGGTTCGTGTGCCTGGGTCATGCCACTGAAGGTAAGGGCGATGACCAGCGCAATCCAGCGTCGCTGCATGGGCGGGTGATCCTTGGGGTGAAAAAAAAGCCGTGCGGGGGACGATACCCCACGCACGGCCTTTACCTACCCATGACTTCCTACCTAAAGCAGGGGAATCAGCAGCAGGGCGACGATGTTGATGATCTTGATCAGCGGGTTCACGGCGGGGCCGGCGGTGTCCTTGTACGGATCGCCCACGGTATCGCCGGTGACGGCCGCCTTGTGGGCGTCGGAGCCCTTGCCGCCGAAGTTGCCGTCCTCGATGTATTTCTTGGCGTTATCCCACGCGCCGCCGCCGGTGGTCATCGAAATGGCCACGAACAGGCCGGTGACGATGGTGCCGATCAGCACACCGCCCAGCGCCTGCGCCCCGGCCTCGGGGCCGCCCAGCCACTTGAAGCCGAAGATCACCACCACCGGTACCAGCACCGGCAGCAGCGAGGGCAGCAACATTTCGCGGATGGCCGAGCGGGTGAGCATATCCACCGCGCGGGAGTAATCCGGCTTGGTCGTGCCCTGCATGATCCCGGCGATCTCGCGGAACTGTCTGCGAACTTCCTCAACCACCGCGCCCGCGGCCCGGCCTACCGCTTCCATCGCCATGGCGGCAAACAGGTACGGGATGAGGCCGCCGATCAGCAGGCCGATGATCACGTAATGGTTGGAGAGGTCGAAGCGCACCTCCGTGCCACCGAAGTGCAGGTTGAGGTTATGCGTGTAGTCGGCGAACAGCACCAGCGCGGCCAGGCCGGCCGAGCCGATGGCGTAGCCCTTGGTCACCGCCTTGGTCGTGTTGCCCACGGCGTCGAGCGGGTCGGTGACACCGCGGACCTCGGCGGGCAGCTCGGCCATCTCGGCGATGCCGCCGGCGTTGTCGGTGATGGGGCCGTAGGCATCCAGCGCGACGATCATGCCGGTCATGCTCAGCATCGCCGTGGCGGCAATGGCGATGCCGTACAGGCCCGCCAGCGAGAACGCGCCCCAGATGGCCGCGCATACCGCCAGCACCGGCAACGCCGTGGATTTCATCGACACGCCGAGGCCCGCGATGATGTTGGTCGCATGGCCGGTGGTGGACGACTGCGCCACGTGGCGTACCGGCCGATACTCGGTGGCCGTGTAGTACTCGGTGATCACCACCATGGCGCCGGTGAGCACCAGGCCGATGACGGTGCAACCGAACAGGCGGTTGGCGCCAAACGACGAATCGGCCATCAGCGAGTGCGTGATCGGCCAGAAGGCGATGGCCGCGAGCAGCGCGGAGACGAACACGCCGGCGTACAGCGCATTCATGATCTTGCCGCCGCGCGTCTTGACGAAGAATGTACCGATGACCGAGGCCACGATGGACGCGCCGCCGAGGACCAGCGGGTAAAGCACGCCCGAGGGGCCCACTTCGGTGGCCATCACGCCGCCGAGTAGCATGGTGGCGATGAGGGTCACCGCGTAGGTCTCGAACAGGTCGGCGGCCATGCCGGCGCAGTCGCCGACGTTGTCGCCCACGTTGTCCGCGATCACCGCCGGGTTGCGCGGGTCATCCTCGGGGATGCCGGCTTCCACCTTGCCCACCAGGTCCGCGCCGACGTCGGCGCCCTTGGTGAAGATGCCGCCGCCCAGGCGGGCGAAGATCGAGATCAGCGACGAGCCGAAGGCGAAGCCGATCAGGGCATGCAGGGCGTGGGTGCGTTCGTAGCCCATGTGCAGCAGTACGCCGTAATAGCCTGCGACGCCGAGCAGGGCGAGCCCCACTACCAGCATGCCGGTGACGGCACCACCGCGGAAAGCCACGGCCAGGGCAGAAGAAAGGCCGCTCCGGGCGGCCTCTGCGGTACGGACGTTGGCACGAACGGACACGTTCATGCCGATGTAGCCGGTGGCTCCCGAGAGGAGCGCCCCCAGCGCAAAACCGATGGCGGTTCCCCAGTCGAGGAAGATGCCGATCACGAGGAAAAGGACGATGCCGACGACGCCGATGGTGGCGTACTGGCGGTTGAGGTAGGCCCGGGCGCCTTCCTGGATGGCGGCGGCGATTTCCTGCATCCGTTCGTTACCCGGCGAGCGCGCCAGGACCCAACTGACCGAAAATGCACCATACAGAATCGCTACGACCGCACATCCCAGCGCGATCCATAAACCGTACTGCTGCAGCATCGAAGCCTCCCCAAATTGTGGGGACCCAGGTAGGGCCCGGCCTGAGTATAGGCATCGGAGGCGGTGAAACGTGTTGTGCGGTGCAGGAAGCGCGCCCCCTGGCGGGGGCGCGCGGGGTGCTTAGTGCTGAAGCACGATGTCGGTGATGATGCCCGTGGCGACGGCGACCAGCAGGAACTGGCCATCGTCGTCATCGCGCACCCAGTGGTAGCCGCGCGGCGGCTCACGCAGGCGGCGCGTGCGCCAGTCGTCCACGATGACGACGCGGCCGTCATAGCGGTGCCCGCGCTGCCAGTCATGGTGCGCATAGCGCGGGGGCGGCGGGCCGCGGTGGTCGCCGCGGTCGTCGTGCCAGTCGCGGTCGTGGTCATCGTGATGGTCGCGATCATCGTGATGGTCGCGATCATCGTGATGGTCGCGATCGTCATGGTGCTGAGGCGGCGGATCCCAGGCGAACGCCGGGGCGATCGAGCCGGCGGCCACGAGGCAGAACGCGAGTTTGCCAATCATCTTCATTAGTGTCTCTCCGGCTTAGCGGGTGGCAATGTCGAGGATCACGCCAGTCGCCACGGCGACCAGCAGGAAATCATTGTTCTCACGAACCCAGTGGTAACCGCGCGGCGGCTGCCGCAGGCGATAGCTGCCGTAGTCGTACACGACCACGTTGCGGCCGTAGTACCGGTGCCCGCGCTCCCAGTGGCCGTAGTAGCGCGGCGGGGGCGGCGGCGGGCGGTGATAGTAGCCAGGGGCGCCGTGGTAGTAGCCGTGGCCGTAGTAACGCGGCGGCGGGGGCGGGCGATGGCCGTGCCAGCCGTTGTCGTGGTGCCAGTCGCCACGGCCGCGATCGTCGTGGCCGCGGCGGTCGCGGTCATGATCGTGGTCCGGCGCCGGGGCGGCAGCCGCGGCCGTAGTAGCAGCAAGTGCCAGGGCGGCGAGGGCGGTGCGCAGCATCATTTTCATCACGGCTCTCTCAATGACGATCCGCAGGAAGGGGACCGACGATTCGCATCCTAGGAATGGAAACCTGAACGGAGGAGCCGTGTTTTTGAAAGTCTCGCGAAAGCATTAAGTAACGCGACAGCTATTGAACCGGTGCGTTCAGTAAAGCGAGCCCGGCCGAAACTCAAGTGTCAGATTCGACGGGCTTTCCGGGAGGAAGAGCTCGCTGCGCCGTTCAGGTGAGCGCGCCAGGATTTTCCCCTCACGCAGCACGAGCAGTCGGTTGGCCTTCAGCCGGATCGCCTCGTAGGCGTCGCCCGCCTGCAGCAGCACGCAGTCCGCCCGGTTGCCGGGTGCCAGGCCATAGCCCTCCAGGCCGAGCACGCGGGCCGCATTCGTCGTCACCGCATCGAAGCAATGCGCGACGCCGGCGGCCGAGGTCATCTGCGCCACGTGCAGGCCCATGTGCGCCACGTCCAGCATGTCCGCCGAACCCATGCCGTACCAGGGGTCCATCACGCAGTCGTGGCCGAAGGCGACATTGACGCCGGCGGCCAGCAGCTCCGGCACGCGGGTCATGCCGCGGCGCTTCGGGTACGTATCGTGGCGGCCCTGCAAGGTGATGTTGATCAGCGGGTTGGCGATGGCGTGCACGCCCGCTTCGGCGATCAGCGGCAGCAGCTTGGACACGTAGTAGTTGTCCATCGAATGCATGGAGGTGAGGTGCGAACCGGTAACGCGACCCTGCAGCCCGGTGCGCAGCGTCTCCGCCGCCAGCGTTTCGATATGCCGTGACCACGGGTCGTCGGATTCATCGCAGTGCATGTCCACGCGCAGGCCGCGTTCGGCGGCCAGCTCGCACAGCCAGCGGATCGATTCCGCGCCGTCGGCCATCGTGCGTTCGAAATGAGGGATGCCGCCGACCACCTCCACGCCCATGTCGAGCGCGCGCAGCAGGTTGGCCTTCGCGGTCTTCGAACGCAGCAGGCCATCCTGCGGGAAGGCCACCAGCTCCAGGTGCAGGTACGGTGCCACGCGGCGCTTCACTTCCAGCAGCGCCTGCGTCGCCAGCAGGCGGTCGTCGCAGATATCCACGTGGCTGCGGATGGCGAGCAGGCCCTGGGCCACCGCCATGTCGCAGTACGCCATGGCGCGCTTCACCAGTGCGTCGATGGTGAGGTCCGGCTTCAGCTCGCCCCACAGGGCGATGCCTTCGAGCAAGGTGCCCGACGCATTCAGTCGTGGCAGGCCGAGCGACAGCGTCGCATCCATATGGAAGTGCGCATCCACGAACGGCGGCGCCACCAGCCGGCCATGTGCATCGATCTCCTCAACGCCCGTTGCTGGCAACCCCGGCTGGATCGCCGCGAAGCGCCCACCCTCGATGCCGATATCGACATCCCGGCGGCCGTCGGGAAGGGTGGCGTGGCGGATGATCAGGTCCATGGGCGGGCTCCAGGTATCGACCTCCGATGATACCGGCCTTCACGCGGCAAGGAGGCGAAAAAGGCACCATAACCGCACCCATGAAACTGTCCGACAAACTCGCCATCCTCGCCGATGCCGCCAAGTACGATGCCTCGTGCTCGTCCAGTGGCGGCAAGGGGCGCAACTCGCTCGGCACCGGGGGCATCGGCTCCACGGAAGGCATGGGGATCTGCCACGCGTATGCGCCGGACGGGCGCTGTATTTCGCTGTTGAAGATCCTGCTGACCAACTTCTGCGTGTACGACTGCGTGTACTGCGTCAATCGCCGCAGCAGCAACGTGCAGCGCGCCCGCTTCACGGCGGAAGAAGTGGTGAACCTTACCCTGGAGTTCTACCGCCGCAACTACATCGAAGGGTTGTTCCTCTCGTCGGGGATCATCCAGTCGCCGGATTACACGATGGAGCAGCTGGTCCGCGTCGCGCGTTCCCTGCGCGTGGATCACAAGTTCGGTGGGTACATCCATCTGAAGACGATTCCCGATGCGTCGCCGGAACTGATCGACGCGGCCGGCCGCTGGGCGGATCGCCTGAGCATCAACGTGGAGATGCCGACCGAAGGCGGGCTCAAGGCGCTGGCGCCGGAGAAAGACCTCGGCGATATCCGCAGCGCCATGGGTCGCCTGCGCCTGTCCATCGACGAGGCCAGGGCCGAGAAGAAGGCGCCGCGCTTCGCACCGGCGGGGCAGAGCACGCAGATGATCGTCGGCGCGGACAGCGCGAGCGATCGCGACGTGCTCACTGCCAGCACCAACCTCTATACCAACTACCGGCTGCGCCGCGTTTACTACTCGGCCTTCAGCCCGATCCCGGACGCGTCGAAGATCCTCCCGCTGAAGCCGCCACCGCTGGTGCGCGAACATCGCCTCTACCAGGCCGACTGGCTGATGCGTTTCTACGGCTTCCGCGCCGACGAGATCGCGCCGCCGGGTGACGACGGCATGCTTTCGCTGGATGTCGATCCGAAGCTCGCCTGGGCGCTGCGCCACCGCGAGCAGTTTCCCGTGGACGTCAATCGCGCATCGCGCGACATGCTCTTGCGCGTGCCCGGCCTCGGCGTGAAAACCGTGGACAAGATGATCGCCATGCGCGGGCTCAAGCGCATCCGCTACGCGGACCTCATCCGCCTGCGCGTGCCGGTGAAGAAGGTGGCGCCGTTCGTGGAGACGGTGGACCACCGTCCGCGCGGCGACCGCGAAAGCTTCATGCTCCGCCAGGACCTGCGCGAGCCGGCACAGCCCGATCTGTTCGGCTGATGCTGCGGGTTACCCTGGCCGACTCCAGTGACCTGGGCGAATGGCGCGGCAAGGCACGCGCGCTGCTGCTTGCCGGCGTGGAGCCCGTGGATGTGGACTGGGAAGGCATGAGCCTGTTCGGCGGTGACGATGCCGTGCCGCCACCGCTCGATGCGCCCGTCCCCGCGGTACCGCGCGACTTCCTCAACCTGGCGAACACCGTGTTGGCGCATTCGGACCCGCGGCGGCACGCCGTGCTCTATCGCATGCTGTGGCGGCTTACCCACGGCGAGAAGGGCCTGCTGGCGATCGCCACGGATGACGACGTGGCCTGGGCACACACCTGCGTGAAGCAGGTGAACCGCGACATGCACAAGATGAAGGCCTTCGTCCGCTTCCGCGAAGTGGCCGTGGACGAAGGCACCGTCTACGTCGCCTGGTTCGAGCCGGACCACGACATCGTCACCCGCGTCGCACCGTTCTTCGTTCGCCGCTTCACGGGCATGCGCTGGTCGCTGCTGACACCGTCGCGCACCGCGCACTGGGATGGCGAGACGCTGGCGTTCGGGCCGGGGGCGAGCCGCGCGGATGCCCCGTCGGGCGACGCGCTGGAGGATCTCTGGCGCACGTACTACTCAAGCATCTTCAATCCCGCGCGGTTGAAGGTGGACGCGATGCGCCGCGAGATGCCGGTGAAGTACTGGAAGAACCTGCCCGAGGCGTCGCTGATCCCCGGCCTGGTGCGCGATGCGTTGCCGCGGATGCAGGCCATGGTCGAGAAAGAAGCCACGGTGCCGAAGAAGAAGGTGGCGCCACTGCAGAAGGCCGTGGAAGACGCTCCGGAAGGCAGCCTCACCGCGCTGCGCCGCCAGGCGAAAGACTGCCGCGCCTGCGAGCTATGGCGGCCGGCGACGCAGACCGTGTTCGGCGAAGGGCCGGCGGATGCGCGCATCGTCGTCATCGGCGAACAGCCGGGCGACCAGGAAGACCTCGCGGGGAAACCCTTCGTCGGCCCGGCGGGCAAGGTGTTCGACAAGGCCCTCGAGGACGCGGGCGTGCCACGCGAGGCCATGTACGTCACCAACACCGTCAAGCATTTCAAGTTCGAGCCGCGCGGCAAGCGGCGCATCCACAAGCGCGCGAACGCTGACGAACAGGCCGCCTGCCGGCCGTGGCTGGCGGCGGAGATCGACCGGATCCAGCCGGTGGCGCTGGTATGCCTCGGCGCGATGGCAGCGCAGGCCGTGTTCGGGGCGTCGTTCCGGCTGATGGCGCAGCGCGGCCAGTGGATCACGCTGCCCGACGGACGCCGGGCCATGGCAACGGTGCATCCGTCGTACCTGTTGCGGCTGCCGGGCGAGGCGGAGCGGGAGCAGGCGTATGCGGCGTTCGTCGAAGACCTTGGCCGCATACGCGAAGTGCTGGATTAGGCTGGCACGAACTTCTTCAGCTTCTTCGGCACCGACGTGTTCTTCAACGTCACATACACCGGCAAACCATCCTCCCCATACGGCGGCGGTGCCTCGCCCATGATCAGCGGCGCCAGGTAACGCCGTGCCGCCGCCGTGATGCCAAAGCCATCCTTCGAGATGAAGGCCTTCGGCATCTTCTTTTCCTGGTTGGCGATCTTGTCCAGCGGCGCCGCTTCAATCTTCCACTTGTACGGCTCTTCCGAGGTCCGCACGATCACCGGCATCACGGCGTTCAGTCCTTCGGCCGCGTATTCCACCGCCTTCTTGCCCACCGCATAGGCCTGTTCCACGTCCACCTTCGAGGCGATGTGGCGCGCCGAGCGCTGCAGGTAGTCGGGCAGGGCCCAGTGGTATTTGTAGCCGAGCTTCTCGCGCACCAGCGCGGCCAGCACCGGCGACGCGCCGCCGAGCTGCGCGTGGCCAAACGCGTCGCGGGCGCCGGATTCGGCGAGGAACTTGCCGTCGGCACCCTTCACGCCCTCGGACACCACCACCGAGCACCAGCCCACTTTCTCCACCGTGGCCTTCACCCGGGCGAGGAACGTTTCCGGGTCGAACACGTTTTCCGGGAACAGGATGATGTGCGGCGCATCGCCCGGCTTGCTGCCGGCCAGGCCCGCGGCGGCGGCGATCCAGCCCGCGTGGCGACCCATCACCTCCATGATGAACACCTTGGTCGAGGTGTCCGCCATGGAGGCCACGTCCAGGCCGGTCTCGCGCACGGCGATAGCGGTGTACTTGGCCACCGAGCCGAAGCCCGGGCAGTTGTCGGTCACCACGAGGTCGTTATCAATGGTTTTCGGCACGCCGATGCAGTTCACCTCGTAGCCCAGCGTGTGGCCGATCTTCGCCACCTTGTTCGCGGTGTCCGCCGAGTCGTTGCCGCCGTTGTAGAGGAAGGTACGGATGTCGTGCGCCTTGAACACCTCGATCAGGCGCTCGTACTCGGCCCGGTTCTCCTCCAGCGACTTCAGCTTGTAGCGGCAGGAACCGAAGGCGCCGCCGGGCGTGTGCTTCAGCGCGGCGATATTGGCCTTGGCTTCCTTGGTGGTATCGATCAGGTCCTCGCGCAGGGCGCCAAGGATGCCGTTGCGGGCGGCATAGACCGGGATACCCTTGTCGCGGGCGGTCTCGATGACCCCCGCGGCGGTGGCGTTGATGACGGCGGAGACACCGCCCGACTGGGCGTAAAGGATCTTACCGGCGGCCATGCTGCGCTTCCTTCTGGGGCTGTCGAGGGCCCGAGGTTAACCCGTCAGGCGTGGCCGTGGCTTGAAAGCGGCCCCTGCGGCGCACTGCCACGCCCATGTGGCATCCGTTTGACGCGGCGGCGCCCCTCCCGTTACCTTGGGACCCATTTTCTTGTGCCCGGTGGCGGGTTTATCCCGCCCACCCGGTTATTTGGAGCATCAATGCGACTCGTGCTTTTCGGCGCCCCCGGTTCGGGCAAGGGCACCCAGGCCACCCGCCTGAAGGAGCGCCTCGGCGTTCCGCACATCTCCACCGGCGATCTTCTGCGCGGTGAGATCAAGGCAGGCACCGAACTCGGCCTGAAGGCCAAGGGCCTGATGGACGCCGGCCAGCTGCTGCCGGACGACATCATGCTGGGCATCATCGAGCACCGCCTGGGTGAGCCGGACGCCAAGCCGGGCTTCATCCTCGACGGCTACCCTCGCAACCTGGCCCAGGCCGACGCGCTGGACACCGTGCTGGCCCGCATCGGCCAGCCGCTGGACGTGGTGGTGAAGCTCGAGGTGCCGGATTCGGCCATCATCGATCGCTGCGAAGTCCGTTTCGAGAAGGAAGGCCGCCCGGACGACAATCCGGACACGGTCAAGCGTCGCCTCGGCATCTATGCCGACCAGACCGCCCCGGTGGCCGATTTCTACAAGCAGCGCGGCAAGCTGCAGGTGGTCGATGGCGTCGGTGAACTCGACGACGTGACCCAGCGCGTGCTCGATGTCCTGCCGGGTGGCGTCCAGGCCGCCAGCGCCTGATCTAACCCATGCGCGTCCACATCCTTGGTATCTGCGGCACCTTCATGGGCGGCGTCGCCGCCCTCGCGCGCGAACTCGGCCTCCAGGTCGAGGGCTCCGACGCCAACGTGTACCCGCCCATGAGCACCCAGCTCGAAGCCCTCGGCATCGGGCTGATGCAGGGCTACACGGCGGACCACCTGCATCCGGCACCGGACCTGGTGGTGGTCGGCAACGCGATGATCCGCGGCAACCCGGCGGTGGAAGCCATGCTCAACGAGGGCATGCGCTACATCTCCGGCCCGCAGTGGCTGGGCGAAACCCTGCTCGGTGGCCGCGAGGTACTCGCGGTGGCCGGCACGCACGGCAAGACCACCACCACGGCCCTGCTGGCGCACCTGCTCGAGCAGGCCGGCATGGATCCGGGGTTCCTGATCGGCGGCGTGCCCGGCAACTTCGATGTCTCGGCACGGCGCGGTGGGGGCAAGCCCTTCGTCATCGAGGCGGACGAGTACGACTCGGCCTTCTTCGACAAGCGCTCGAAGTTCGTCCACTACCGGCCGCGCATCGCCATCCTCAACAACCTGGAATACGACCACGCGGATATCTTCCCCGACGTGGCCGCCATCCAGCGCCAGTTCCACCACCTCGTGCGCACGGTGCCCGGCAACGGCCGGCTCATCGTCAATGGCGAAGACCCGTACCTGGCCGAGGTGCTGGCCATGGGTGCGTGGACGCCGGTGGAAACCTTCGGCATCGATACCGGCGACTGGCGCGCGGAGCTCATCGCCGCCGACGGCTCGCATTTCCGGGTGATCCGCCAGGGCACGCCGCTGGGCGAGGTCCGCTGGGGCTCGCTGGGCCGGCATAACGTGATGAACGCGCTGGCCGCGCTCGCCGCGGCCACGGCGCACGGTGCGGATCCGGTGGCCCTGCTGCCGGCCTTCACGAGCTTTGCCAGCGCCCGCCGGCGCATGGAAGTCATCGGGGACGCCCGCGGCGTTACCGTGTACGACGACTTCGCCCATCACCCGACCGCCATCGCCACCACGCTGGCCGGGTTGCGCGCGAAGGTTGGCAAGGCACGCATCCTTGTCGCGCTGGAGCCGCGCTCGAACAGCATGCGCCTGGGTGCGCACGCCGACGCGCTCGCGCCTTCGCTGGCCGATGCGGACCGCGTGGTGTTCCTGCAGCGCCCCGAACTGCCGTGGGACGCCGGCAAGGTCACCGGTGCCCTCGACGGACGCGGAACCACGGTGCCGACGGTGGAGGCCCTGGTCGACGCGCTGGCCACCCAGGCCGGTGAGGGGGACCACGTGGTGTTCATGTCCAACGGCGGCTTCGAAGGCGCACCGCGCCGCTTCTTCACGGCGCTCCGCGCAGGTTAGACTGGTGGGCATGGCCGCGAGCACGCCCACCCTCGACCTCCCGCTGTTCCCCCTGGCGAATGTCCTGTTCCCGGGCGGGCATCTGCAGCTGCGGATTTTCGAACCGCGCTACATCGACCTCGTCCGCGAATGCGCACGCACAGGCCGTAGCTTCGGCGTCTGCCTGATCCTTGAGGGCCGCGAAGCCGGCCAGCCGGCCGTGCCCGCCGCGGTGGGCACCCTGGCGACCATCACCGATTTCCACACCCGCGAAGATGGCCTGCTCGGCATCGTCGCCGAAGGCGGCCAGCGCTTCCGCGTCACGCGCACGCGCGTGCGTTCGGATGGCCAGGTGCGTGGTGACATCAAAACGTGGCTGCCGGAAGAATCGATCCCGGTACCCACCGAGCTCAACCTGCTCACCACCATCCTCGAGCGCCTCGCCGAACAGATGGGCCCGCCGTGGCGGCACGACATCGCCGGCCGTGCCGACAGCGATGCAAGCTGGGTGGGTTTCCGCCTGTGCGAACTGCTGCCGCTGGATCCGGACGAATGCCAGCACATGCTCGAGCTGGACGATCCGCTGCAACGCCTCGCCGAACTTCGAGACATCCTCCCGCGCTTCCAGCGCGCCTGAGTACGCCGCCATGACATCGCTTGCCGGGAAGACCCTGTTTATCACTGGTGCCTCCCGCGGCATCGGCCTGGCGATCGGCCTGCGCGCCGCGCGCGATGGCGCCAACGTGGTGATCGCCGCGAAGAGCAGCGTCGCCAATCCGAAGCTGCCCGGCACCATCCACACCGCCGCCGCGGAGATCGAAGCGGCGGGCGGCAAGGCGCTCGCGCTGAAAGTGGATATCCGCGAGGAAGACGAAGTGCGCATGGCCGCGGCCACTGCGGCCGAGCGTTTCGGTGGCATCGACATCGTGGTGAACAACGCCAGCGCCATCTGGCTGGCGGGCACCGAGAACACGCCGATGAAGCGTTTCGACCTGATGCACCAGGTGAACACGCGCGGCACGTTCCTCGTCACGCAGGCCTGCCTGCCGTTCCTGAAAGACGCCGAAAACCCGCACGTGTTGATGCTCTCGCCACCGCCGAGCATCGACCCGCACTGGTACGCACCGCACGTGGCGTACACCATCGCCAAGTTCGGGATGAGCCAGTGCGTGCTCGGCATGGCGCCCGAGTTCGCGCCGATGGGCGTGGCCGTCAATGCGCTGTGGCCGAAAACCGTGATCGCCACGGCAGCCATCGCGATGATCGACGGGGTGAAGGCCGACAACTGCCGCCGCCCCGAGATCGTGGCCGATGCCGCGCATGCGGTGCTGACCCGCCCGGCGCGCAGCTTCACCGGCCACTTCTGCATCGACGAAGACGTTTTGCGTGAAGAAGGCGTGACGGATTTCGATCACTACGCCGTCACCCCGGGGCAGCCACTACTACCGGACTTGTTTCTCTAGCAAGCGCAAAACGCCACTCCAACCGCTGTGTGAGCTAGCCCGTTTGGTGTATGGCCGGTTTTTGCATGCCGGGGTAACGTCAGTTCGTCGTCGCGTGGCATGACATGACACGCAACGGTGTGGGGCTTGCCGGCCTGCAGGGGGTGCCGGCGGCGGGTCCAAGGGTGAACCCGCTACAGCCGGCAGCAGGCCACTGAACGTGTTGAGGAGCAGGCATGTCGCGCGGGGAATCGACGGGGCGGTGCGTCGTCTGGGTAGGTAGGCCGAGCGTTGAAGAACATTTCGGACTGATACGGGCCGGCTGGCGCACGCTGGTGGCCGACCCGGCCCGGCTGGACAGCGCGTTGCCGGAATGCGGGGAGACGGCCATTGCCGTCGTGGACCTCCGGGCAGGTGCCCAGGCGGCCGTGCGCGTGCTCCAGGAACTGCGTGGGAACCATCCGGGCCTGGCCTGGATCGGGCTTACCGGCCATCGCACGCCGGCCAACGAACCTTCCATCCAGCATGTACTGCCGCAGGCTTTCGAGCTGATCGACGGTGCGTCCTCGCTCCAGGCGCTGCGCCTGGCGCTGCAACGCGTGCCCGCCGACGGACTTCCCGTGCCTGATGACGACCAGCCCAGCGTGATGACCGGCAATAGCCCGGCGATCCGCGCGCTTTCGCAGAACATCCGCAAATTTGCCCCGGTGGAGCTCCCGCTGCTGATCACCGGCGAAACCGGTACCGGCAAGGAGATGGCCGCCCGGGCCCTTCACCAGCTTTCCGGCCGCCGCGAGCAGCCGTTCGCCGCCATCAACTGCGGCGCCTTGCCGGCCAACCTCGTGCAGTCCGAACTGTTCGGCCATGAGCGGGGCTCGTTCACCGGCGCCACGGCCCGGCGCATCGGTCATTTCGAAAGCGCCGACGGCGGCACCGTGTTCCTCGACGAAATCGGCGACCTGCCGCTGGATGCCCAGACCAACCTGCTGCGCGTGCTGCAGGAAGGCACCATCGAGCGCATCGGCAGCTGCCATTCCATCAAGGTGAACGTGCGCGTCCTGGCCGCCACCCACGTGGACCTGGAAAAGGCGGTGGCCCAGGGCCGCTTCCGTGAAGACCTGTTCTACCGCCTCAACGTCCTGCGCCTGCGCATGCCGCCGCTGCGCGAACGCAACGGCGATATCGAACTGCTGGCCCAGCACTTCCTGGATGCCTTCCGCGAAAGCTACGGCACCCGCGCCCGCGCCTTCAGCACGGCCGCGCGCAAGGCCATGAATGCCTTCGCCTGGCCGGGCAACGTCCGGGAGCTGATGAACCGGGTGCAGCGGGCGGCGGTCATCGCCGACGATGCGCTGATCACCCCGGACGACCTCGAGCTCAATGCCGATCTCCCGGGCATCGACCGCGACAGCCTGGGCAGTGCACGCACTTCGGCCGAGCGCGAGGCCATCGTGGATTGCCTGCGGGCGAGCGCCTTCAACATCAGCGAGTGCGCTCGCCGGCTCCGGGTCTCCCGCGTCACGGTGTATCGGCTGTGCAAGAAGCACCAGCTGGCCCTCGATCAATTGCGGTAGCGCCGCGGCTCCCCTACGGAAAAGAAAACTCCCGGTCCTCTGGGGGACCGGGAGTTCCCGTTCGATCGTCCGGCTTGGCAGGGTCGTCGGTCGAGCGAACACCGTGGCTTTCCAGGGCCTCACAAGGGATGGAGCAAGCCGCATGCCACCCGGGCCGCCTGTTGATTCGCAAGGAATTTCTACCTTCTGCCGATTTTCGCTTCGTTCATCGGCTGTAGCGTTCTGTAACAGGCCGTTACAACAACGGAACAGGCGTTGTCCGCGCGGCCCGCGCCTTATACGATGGGGATCCGGCGCGGTGCACCATCGGCGCGCGGGCATCGGATCGATGTCGGACCGCAGAACGTACCGTGCGATTCCATCCGTTACTGTTTGGGGCCAGGCGCTGCGGCCGGGTCCGGGAGTCGTTACATGTCGTCGCATCCTGTCGAACCCTCCGATCTCATCGGCCTGGGCAAGCGCTATTGGTTGTCCGTTTACCGTCCCCGTGATGTCGTCCTCGACCACGGCAAGGGCGCGCGCGTGTGGGACACCGAAGGCCGCGACTACCTTGATTTTGGTGCCGGCATCGCCGTGAACGCCCTGGGCCACCAGGAGCCCGACATGGTCGAGGCCCTCGTCGCCCAGGCGCACAAGCTGTGGCACGCCAGCAACGTGTTCTGGACCGAGCCGCCGCTGCGCCTCGCGGAAGAACTGGTCGAGCACGCGCCGTTCGCCGAGCGCGTGTTCCTGTGCAACTCCGGTACCGAAGCGAACGAAGCCGCGATCAAGCTGGTGCGCAAATGGGCCGCCGGCGAAGGCCGCGCCCCGGAAAACCGCGTCATCATCACCTTCCTCGGTTCGTTCCACGGCCGCACGCTGGCCTCGGTGACGGCCACCGCGCAGCCGAAGTACCAGGAGGGCTACGAGCCGCTCCCGGGTGGCTTCCGCTACGTGGCGTTCAACGACGAAGCCGCTTTGGAAGAGGCCTTCGCCAAGGGCGGCGTCGCCGCGGTGATGGTCGAGCCGGTGCAGGGCGAAGGCGGTGTCACGCCGGCCGCGCCGGGCTTCCTGAAGAAGATCCGTGAACTGTGCGATGCCCACAACGCGCTGATGGTGCTGGATGAAATCCAGTGCGGCATGGGCCGTACCGGCACCTTGTTCGCGCACACGCACGACCACGTCACGCCGGACATCGTCACGCTGGCCAAGGCGCTCGGCGCCGGTTTCCCGATCGGCGCGATGCTGGTGGGTGCGAAAGTCTCCGAGGTGATGCAGTTCGGTGCGCATGGCACCACGTTCGGCGGCAACCCGATGGCCGCCGCCGTCGCACGCGTCGCCCTGCGCAAGCTTGCCTCGCCGGCCATCCTGCTCAACGTCGAGCGCCAGGCCAACGACATCCGTGCCGGGCTCAACAAGCTCAACCACGAATTCCATCTGTTCTCGGAAATCCGTGGCCGCGGCCTGATGATCGGCGCGGTGCTCAGCGATACGTTCAAGGGTCGCGCTGGCGAAATCCTCGACATCGCCGCGGCGCATGGCCTGCTCATCCTGCAGGCGGGCCCGGACGTGCTGCGCATCGTGCCGCCGTTGAACATCACGGACGAAGAAACCGCCGCCGGCCTGGAACGCCTGCACGCGGCACTGGCGGAGTTCGCCAGCCGCGAGGCCAAGGTGGCGTGATCAACGTCGCCTGATAAAACAAAGGCCCCGGTGCGCAACACCGGGGCCTTTTTTTACCTGCGGGTTTTACCGGCGCGTCAGGCGAGCGTTGCGAAGACGGCATCCGCCGCCGCGATGGTCTCGTCGATCACCGCATCCGTGTGCGCGCTCGACACGAAGCCCGCTTCAAACGCCGACGGCGCGAGATACACGCCACGCTCCAGCATGCCGTGGAAGAAGCGGTTGAACGCCGCGACATCCGCCGTGGTCGCCTGCGCATACGTCTCCACCGTTTCCGCGGTGAAGAACAGGCCGAACATCGCACCCACGCGATTCACGCTGAAGGGGATGCCATGCTTCGTCGCCGCGGCAGCAATGCCGTCGGTGAGCTTCACGGTGCGTGCGGCGAGGTCGTCATAGAAGCCCGGCGCCTGGATCAGCTGGAGCATCGCCAGGCCCGCGGCCATGGCCACCGGGTTACCCGAGAGCGTGCCGGCCTGGTACACCGGGCCCGCCGGTGCCACCTGTTCCATCAGGTCGCGGCGGCCGCCGTACGCACCCACCGGCATGCCGCCGCCGATGATCTTGCCGAAGCAGGTGAGGTCCGGCGTGATGCCGTAATGCGCCTGCGCACCGCCCAGGGCGACGCGGAAGCCAGTCATCACTTCGTCGAAAATCAGCAGCACGCCGTGCGCCGTGCACAGCTCGCGCAGTGCCTGCAGGTAACCGGCCTTCGGCGGGATGCAGTTCATGTTGCCGGCTACCGGCTCGATGATCAGGCCGGCGATATCCGCACCGTGCTCCGCGAACATAGCTTTCGCGGCGTCGATGTCGTTGTACGGCAGCGTCAGCGTGAGGTCGGCCGCGGCCTTCGGCACGCCGGGCGAGGTCGGCACGCCAAACGTCAGCGCGCCGGAGCCGGCCTTCACCAGGAAGCTGTCGCCGTGGCCGTGGTAACAGCCCTCGAACTTCACGATCTTGTTGCGGCCGGTGGCGCCACGGGCCAGGCGGATCGCCGACATCGTCGCCTCGGTGCCCGAATTCACCATGCGCACCATGTCCACCGAGGGAATCAGGCCGACGATCGTCTCGGCCATGGTCACTTCAGCGGGGCAGGGGGTGCCGAAGGAGAGGCCGTCCTGTGCCGCCTTCACCACCGCCTCGCGCACCGCCGGGTGGTTGTGCCCGGCGATCATCGGGCCCCACGAGCCCACGTAGTCGATATAGCGCTTGCCTTCCACGTCCCACAGGTACGCACCGTCGGCGCGCGCGGTGAAGAACGGCTCGCCACCCACCGACTTGAAGGCGCGGACGGGCGAATTCACGCCACCGGGCAGCAGCTGGCGGGCGCGGGCAAAGAGTTCGTGGTTCGTGGTCATTGAATGATTCCGGGACGGGCGTCGAAAAGATCGGTGAAGCGGCGCGTGGCGGCCTGGATGTCCGGCGCCGCGAAAATGGCCGATACCACCGCCACGTAATCCGCGCCGGCATCGATCACCGTCTTTGTATTGTCGGGGGTGAGGCCGCCAATCGCCACGACGGGAAGGCCCAGCTGGGCCGCCTGCGTCAATACGTCGTGGGTGGTCACCGGGGCGTGCGGCTTGGTCGTGGAAGGGTACATGGCGCCAAAACCCAGGTAATCCGCGCCCTCATCGCGCATCTGCCGGGCGCGCTCCAGCGAGCCGTAGCAGGAGACGCCGATGATGGCGTCGGGGCCCAGGGCGGCCCGGGCCTCCGCGATCGACACATCCTGGAAGCCCACGTGCACGCCGGCGGCACCCGTGGCCTTCGCCAGGGCGACGTCGTCATTGATAATCAGGGGCACCCCGTAACGGGCGCAGATCGAGGCCAGCTCGGTGGCCTCCTGCAGGCGGCGCTCCGCATCCGTCGTCTTGTCGCGGTACTGGAGCAGCCGCGCACCGCCGGCCAGGGCCGCCTCCACGGCCGCAAACAGGTCATCGCGGGGGCCGTCGGTGATGGCGTAGACGCCCTTGCCACGGAGCTGGGTAGGGAGGAGGGTGCTCATGGGGATCCTTCGCTAGTGAGACGGCACCGCGCTATCGCGGCAACGCCGGGGGTGACAGAATGAGAGACTTTCCAGTGAAACAGTACGCCAGGCCATGAGCAACGAGACCAATACCGCAACCCGCAAATGGATGTGCGTCGTCTGCGGCTTCATTTATGACGAAGCGCTGGGCCTTCCGGACGAGGACATCGCCCCCGGTACCCGCTGGGAAGATATCCCGGATACCTGGACATGCCCGGACTGCGGCGTGACCAAGGACGACTTCGAGATGGTCGAGATCGACTGAGTCACCCGGCCCGCACGCGGCGTTGGATGAGGCTGACACCATTTCGCCTCATTCCGCCACGCCGGCGGCCCAAAAGCCTGCTTTCATGATCCCAAGGCCACGCAACGTGGCCGAATGCGGAGAAAGCGGCCATGCAGCAATTCATCCCCTTCAACGACCAGTGGGACGACCTGGCGGCCCTGGTGCCATACCAGGCCGATCCGGCCGCCTCGCGCGCGCCCGTC